>NZ_JAGXJL010000020.1:0-92442 GCF_019091475.1 Streptomyces sp. GbtcB6
TGAGGTCGTTCGCCCTCGGCGTCGATTCTGAGGTCGAGCTGGGGCAGTTCGCTCAGTGTGCGGGTGCGGCCCTGGGCCCGGCGCAGTTCGGCGAGGAGTACGGTCCAGGCGTCCGCGTCGGCGGGCGGTTCGCCGTGGGAGCGGCGGACCAGCGCGGCGGCCTCCGCACCAGCCTCGTCCAGCGCCTGCGCGGCGCGGGCGGCGAGTTGGCGGATCCTTGCCTGCTCGGCCGCCAACTGCTCGGCCGCGGCCCGCAGTTCGGTGAGCGGTTCGAGCAGGCCGGTGTCGGCCAGCCAGTAGTGGCGGTCCGCCGCCTTGGCGCAGGCGTCGAGGATCAGCTCAGGGGACGCCGTCGTCCGGTTCTCCTGTGCGGCGGCCGTCGCGCTGCGGACCACGTCCAGGCAGTCGGCGATGCCCCCGACCAGGTCGGCGTTGCCGATGCGCGCCAGCGGGCCGTCGCCGACCGGCTGGGCGGCGGCGTACTCGGCGGACTGGAAAGGGGTCTGCCACAGCTGGAGTTCGTGCGTGCGCACGGGCTCGGGGTCCGGTCTGAGCAGGACGAGGGTGCCGTCCGGCAGCAGGGCGTACGCCGCGCCGTGCAGGGCGCTCGCGGCCTCGCGGCGGACGGTGTTCCACGGCAGCAGCAGGACCTGGGCACGGCCCGGCCGGCGCAGGACGTAGAGCAGGTCCTCGCCGTTGGGCGAGGGGAGCACCGCGTCGAAGCGCAGCTCGTCCGCGGCGGACCCGTCGGCCGCGGAACCGGGGCCCGGGGATCCGGCGCCCGGGGATCCGCCGGTCGCGCCGGCCGCGCCGATCGCGCCGCTGCCGATACGGAAGGCCCGATGGCTGCCGTCCGCCAGCTCGTAGCCGCCGGGGAAGATCAGGCCCTGTTCGGCGGGCAGCAGCCTGGCACCGCGGCCGAGGGAGTCCTGGCGGCGCACCGAACCGGTACGGGTGTTGACGACCAGGTAGCGGTCCGCCGGTTCGTTGTAGGGGCGGATCCGCAGGAGCAGCAGGGGGCCGGTCGCCGCGTAGGCGACCGTCGCGTCGGCCAGACTCTGCAGCGGCTCGTCGACCGCCTCCCGGTACAGCGGCCGGTCGCCGGGGTGCGCCCGGACCGTGAGGCTGCCGCCGGTGGTGGCGACCGAGACCGCGCCCTCGCCGCCTTCGATCAGGATCCTGCCGTCCGCGTGGTACTCGCGTCCGGTCGTCGTCCACGGCAGCTCGGAGACGGGCGGCTGCGGCAGGTCGCGTTCACCGTGGTTGCCCAGGTACTCGACCCGGTCCGCCCCCAACTGCCAGCTCAGGACCCGTAGATCGCCCTCGTTCTCACCGGTGCGGAACACGGCGAGCAGCCGCCCCGACGCCGTACGCCTCAGGTCGGTGAGGCGCGCGTCCCGGTAGTAGCGCAGCAGCTCGGCCAGGTCGCGGTGGAACCGTTCATCGTCGAGCAGGCCGGGGACCTTCTCGGGCCCCAGGGCCGAGCCGTCCGGGGTGTGCAGCGACAGCAGGCCCGCGTCGAGGCCGGGCGCCGAGGTCCCCAGCAGGAGGACGTCGGGCCGTACGGCGACCACGCCGCATGCGGTGCCCTCGCCGCCGGTGCGCGGCCGGGCCGAGCCCGCCAGCTCCAGCGTGCGGGAGCCGAAGGCCTCCTGCCGGCGGGAGTTCAGCGAGGCGGCCCGTCGGCCGAGTTCCGCGGCGCGGTCGGCGAGCCTTGCCCGCAGGATCTGGTAGGTGCCGTCCTCGACGCCCATGGTTGCTTTCCGTTTCTCCTGGCCGCGTTGCGCCGTCGGTCGTCTGCGGCGCCGTTGTGGCTGGTCGCGCAGTTCCCCGCGCCCCTTCGGGGGCGCGCTACTTCGTCGTACCGTTGGCAAGCTGTACCGGGTCGACCGGGACGGTGGTGCCGTCGGCCGGCTGGCCCCCGAGCAGCTTCATCAGCAGGGCCAGGTTCCACGGGCCGCCGGCCGCCAGCGATCGCAGCACCTCCGTCGCGTCGCCGCTGAAGCTCTTCTCGCCGTTCAGCCAGTCCGCCCCGAGGGCCTGGACCGTCTCCGAGCCCTGTACCGCGCCGTCGATGGCCTTGCCGAAGGACACCGCGCCGACCAGCCGCTCCAGGAACACGCTGTCGCCGCCGACGATGTCGATGTCCGCGCTCTCCAGTCCGGCGGCCAGCACCGCCGCCTGGGCCTCGGCCACCTTGCTCTGGACCTCCAGCGAGGCCAGCCGGACCTCCTTGTCCGCGGCCAGGCGCAGCCGGAACTCCTCGTGGGTCCGGGACACCTCGTCCAGCGCGGCCATCGCCGCCGCCTTCTCCTTGAGGCCGGCGGCCTCGCCAAGGAGCCGCTCCCGGATGCCCGCCGCCTCCGCGTTCGCCTTGCTCTCGGCGACCGCGGCCTCGGCGAACCCGACCTTCTCGACGGCCTCCGCCTTCTCCTTCAGGCCCGCGGCCTCGCCCTCCAGCCGGGCCCGCACGCCGGCCGCCTCGGCCATGGCCTGCCGCTCCGCCACCTCGGCCTGGGCCAGGCCGGCCGCCCCGGCCAGGGCGCGCTCGCCCTCCGCCCGGCGCATGTTGGCGGCGGCCTCCAGCTCCGCGCGCTTCTGCCCGGCCTCGGCCAGCACCAGCTGCTCCTTGGCCCGCAGGTGTGCGGCCTGCTCGGCGGCTTCGGCCGCCTTGATGTCCTTGACCAGCTGCTCCTGCGCCTCCGCCTCGGCGGCGATGATCACGGTCTGCCGGGTGCGCTCGGCCTCCTGGACGACCCGGACCCTCTTGATCTCCTCTTCCTGCTCCGCGACCGTACGGTCCACCGCGATGCGCTCGCGCACCACGTCGGCCACGCTCCGGCGCTCCACCTCGACCTGCTTCTCCTTCTCCGCCCGGGCGAGCTCCACCTCCCGCTCCCGGTTGACGACCTCCAGCAGCCGGTCCTTCTCGATGCGCTCGCTCTCCACCGCGAGGACCCGCTCCCGGTTCTTCTCGGCGACCGCGATCTCCCGCACCTGGTTCTCCCGCTGGACGCCGAGCAGTTCCTCGGTCCGCAGCAGCGCGCTGTGCGCCTTGAGCCGCTCCTCCTCCTGGACCTGCGCGGTGGCGGCCTCCTCCTGGGCGCGCAGGGTCTCGATGCCCTTGCGCTGCCGGATCTCCGCCTCCGCGCGCCGCCGTTCCAGCTCAAGGACGGCCTCCCGCGCGTCCACGTTCTGGCGGGTGATCTCCATCTCCTCGTTGCGCTGGAAGTCGTTGGTGCGGATGTGCTCCAGCGCCGTCAGTTCGGTGATCTTCCGGATGCCCTGGGCGTCCAGGATGTTGGACGCGTCGAGCTGTCCCAGCGGGGTCTGTTCGAGGTGGTCGATCGCGGCGTCCTCGAGGTGGTAGCCGTTCAGGTCGGTGCCGATGGCGGCGACGATGCGGTCCCTGAACTCCTCGCGCTTGGTGTAGAGGTCGGCGAAGTCGAGCTGCTTGCCCACCGTCCGCAGCGCCTCGGCGAACTTCGCGCTGAACAGGTTCTGCAGGGTCTCCTGGTGGCTGGCCCGCTCCGTACCGATCGCCTGGGCGACCTTGACGACGTCCTCCACCGTCTTGTTGACCCGGACGAAGAACGTGATCTGGATGTCGGCGCGGATGTTGTCCTTGCAGATCATGCCCTCCCGGCCGGTGCGGGAGATCTCGATGGTCTTCACCGAGATGTCCATGACCTCCGCCCGGTGCAGCATGGGCAGCACCAGGGCACCGGTGAAGGTGACGTCGACGCTCTTGGGCCGGGAGACGATCAGGGCCTCGCCCTGGACCACCTTGCGGAACAGCCGGCCGAAGAGCAGCAGCGTGCCCAGACCGATGAGCAGCAGGACGGCGACGAGCACGCCGATTCCGATAGTGACGACAGACATGGCTGTTCCCTTGGACGACCTTGCCGTGGATGGATGAGAGTGCACGAGGGGCGTGCGGAACGCCCGGACGAACGACGGGGGGTGTTGTCGCGTCAGCCGGTCGCCGGCACGGCGGGCATGACCCAGAAGTACTCGCCCGCGTCGTCGTAGTCGTAGATGAGTGCCGACGCCCCGGCGCGGAGCACGCCGCCCGGCCCTGCCGCGTCGTCGAGGCTCTGCCGGACCTGTACGACCGCGGAGGAGCCGTCGGCCGCATGGACCTCGGCCTGTCCGAAGTCGGGGCCGACCCGTCCGGTGCGGATCACGCAGCCGAGACCGACGAAGTCCCGGCGCGAGGGCGGCGGGGCGGGAGCCGGCATCAGCCGCCGCAGCGGCCATGCGAGCAGCCGCGCTCCCGCCCACCCGCCGACCAGGGCGGCCGGCAGCAGCAATCCCCCGTGGCCGCTGCCGAACACGACCCGGCCGCTGAGCGCGCTGAACCAGGCGAAGGCGACCACCAGCGACACCGCCACGGTGATCGGCACGCCGCCCAGGCCCAGCACCTTCTGCAGTCCCCCGTGGCCATGGCGTCCCCCACCATGCCCGTGGCCGTGGCTGTGGCCGTGCCCGTGGTGTCCTCCGCGCGCCCCATGGAAGTGGGCGCCCCCCAGGAGCACCAGCAGCCAGTAGGCCGCCACCACGACGAGCGCGAAGGTGAAGACCACGGTCGGAAACGCCGTGACCGCCCCCAGAAAGTCCCCCACTGCACTCGCCCGCCTCTGCAGATCCCCCGACGGCCACGCTTCGTGTGCCGCAGGCGCAAGAGTGACACCGCGACAACGACAGCGCAGTGCATGATCCCGGAAGTCTCGGCGGCCCTTTAACGTCCCGGATCAGCTCACACGCCGGAACGGACACGAAGTCGGAGACGGGTGCGGGTGCTACAACCCTTTGTCGACCCATCAGTCGAAGCCCGTGAACCGCTGAACCGACGATCGCAAGGGAGCAAGTCCCGTTCGGGGTCGGTCGCCGTCCGCCCGCCAGTAGAGTGGGGGAGGCTGCGGCAACCCACCAACATCCGTCCTCTCACAGGGACATGGCCGACAGCGGTCGAGTCGTCTCACTGTGTGAGGGTGAAGGAACAGGTGCTGATAGCGGGCCGGTACCGGCTGAAGACCGCCATCGGGCGAGGCGCGATGGGCGAGGTCTGGCGGGCGTACGACGAGATGCTCGGCAGACCGGTGGCGGTCAAGCTCCTGATCGCCCAGAACGCCGACCCCACCGCCGCCGCCCGCTTCCGCCTGGAGGCCCAGACCGCGGGCCGGCTCCAGCACCCCCATGTGGTCGGCGTCGTCGACTTCGGCGAGCAGGAGGGCCGGCTGTTCCTGGTGATGGAGCTGGTCGAGGGCGACAGTCTCCACCGCGTGCTCGCCCAGATGGGATCCCTGCCGGCCGAGGAGGTGGCCCGCATCGCCGCGCAGGCGGCCGCCGGGCTCGCCGTCGCACACGAACAGGGCATCGTGCACCGGGACATCAAACCCGGCAACCTTCTCCTCGACGCCGTCGGGTCCGTGAAGATCGGTGACTTCGGTATCGCCCGCTTCATGGACGACCCGGGTGGCGCGCTCACCGCGACCGGTCAGATCGTCGGGACCAGCCTGTACATCGCCCCCGAGCGGGCCCTCGGTCAACCCGCCGGACCGCCCTCCGACGTCTACTCGCTCGGCTGCGTGCTCTACCAGCTCCTCACCGGAAAGCCGCCGTTCCACGCCGACAGCCCCATCGCCGTCCTCCACCACCACCTCGACACGGCCCCCGTGCCGCCGCGCGAGCTGGGCATCGGGCTGCCGCCCGCTTTCGAGAACTACCTGCTGGGTCTCCTCGCCAAGCGGCCCGAGGACCGCCCCACGGCGCGCCAGACGTCCGAATGGTTCGCCGCGGGCTCCTGGAGGGGACGTCCCGAGCCGCTCCCGGCAGCCGCACCGCACCCCGGGCCGGAGTCGCGTACGAACACCTCCGGGGCGCTCGCTGGGGCGTGGCCCGGAACGAACGCAGCCCCCGGCTCCGTCACCACCTACGCCTTCCCGTCCGCCGCCACCGGCACCGCTCCGGCCCACCGGACGCGGCGTCGTCAGCGAACGGAAGGCAGGTCCTCCGGCGGCGTACGGCGGTCGAGGGCGGTGGGTGCCATCGCCGCCGTGGTGGTCTTCCTCGCGGCGCTGCTGATCGGCATCGCGTGGTTCTCCCCCGACCACAGCTCGGCGGACACACCACCGACCGATCCGCCCGGCGCCACGAACCCGGCGGCCACGTCCTCGGTCCTGACCCCTCCGCCGACCGGCGGCGGCAACAGCCCGGACAAGCAGCAGGATCCCCAGAAGGGGAAGAACAAACGCGGCGAGGACGAGAAGGACTGATCCCGCGTCACACCGCACACCAGAAGGCGGCCGACACGACGACGACAGCGGCGGCCACCGGGCCCCGCCGCGCCTCCCCGTCTCCCCGCCTCCCCGCCTCCCCGGGCGGCAGCATGGCGGCGCGGAAAGGTCCGTACCGGTTGCGTCAAGGGTTGTAAAAACGCGGCGACCCGGGGCCGCCCATGCGGTCGGAAGCTGAATTCGGCGGGCGCGCTGCGCGCCGCAGCAAGGCCGCGATCTGCGCCGTGATGTCCATGAGGGCTCAACCCGATTGATTTCGGCTTCAGTTGTTGACGGCGGGCGGCGGCGGGTCTACAACCCGAGGGAGCGCTCTCATGTCTGCTGTTGCTCCATCCCCACGCACGCCGAACCGGCTTGAGGAGACCCGCATGCAGAGTTCCGTCAGCGCACCCACCCGCAGACCGCCGGCCGGCGCCCTACGCTCGCGCACGGCTCTCGGGCTGGTCGTCGTCCTGATCGCCGCCTTCTTCGCGGTCCTCGCACCGTCACCCGCGCACGCCGCCGACCAGTTGCTGTCCCAGGGCAGGCCGGCCACCGCCTCCTCGACCGAGAACGCGTCCTTCCCCGCGAGCGCGGCGGTCGACGGCAACACCGGCACCCGCTGGTCATCGGCCTTCTCCGACCCGCAGTGGCTGCAGGTCGACCTCGGGTCCGTCCAGCAGCTCAGCAGCGTCACCCTGAACTGGGAGGCCGCCTACGCGAAGGCCTTCCAGATCCAGACCTCCACCGACGCCACCACCTGGACCACCGTCTACTCCACCACCAGCGCCACCGGCGGCACCCAGAACCTGGCCGTCAGCGGCAGCGGCCGTTACGTCCGCCTCTACGGCACCGCGCGGGGCACCCCGTACGGCTACTCCCTGTGGGAGTTCCAGGTCTACGGCCCCGGGTCCACCACCCCGCCGGACGACTTCTGGGGCAGCACCAGTGACATCCCCGCGGCGAACAACGCCGTCGAGGTGAAGATCCTCAACCGCACCAACGGCAAGTACCCGGACAGCCAGGTGTACTGGAGCTTCAACGGCCAGACGCACTCCATCGCCGAGCAGCCCTACCTCGACATGCCGGCCAACTCCGCGGGCCGCATGTACTTTTACCTGGGCTCGCCCACCAGCGCGTACTACGACTTCATCGAGTTCACGGTCGGCAACAACGTCTTCAACGGCAACACCACCCGGGTCGACGCCTTCGGCCTGAAGCTGGCCATGCGCCTGCACACCAAGGACGGTTACGACACGGAGGTCGGCGAGAACCGGCAGACCTTCGCCGAGGACCGCGCCACCACCTTCCAGCGCTTCACCGACGCCGTTCCGAGCCAGTTCAAGGTGCTGGCCCAGACCCAGGCGCCGTACCGGATCATCGCGCCCGGCAGCGACCCGAGCTTCCGCGCGGGCGGCGCCAACGCGAACTACTTCACCTCGTACGCCCAGTCGGTGGGCGTGACCGCGGCCACCTCCGACATCTTCGGCTGCGCGGCCTCCCTGGCGGCCGACCCGAACATGTGCGCCGCCCTCAACCGCCACGTCGCCACCCTGCCGGCCTCCCAGCAGTCCGACCCGGCGCAGTTCTACACGGCGGCACCGGCGAACTACTACGCCAAGTTCTGGCACGACAACGCCATCAACCACCTCGCCTACGGCTTCCCCTACGACGACGTGGCGGGCCAGTCCTCCTTCATCTCCCACGCCAACCCGCAATGGCTCCTGGTCGCCGTCGGCTGGTAGCCGATCCGGTGGTCCGGACGCCGAACCCACGCTGATCGCCGACCGGCGGGTCCGGCCGGGTCGCACCCGACCCGGCCGGACCCGCCGTCCGCTCGTGCGGAACCTCGTCGACACGGCCTGTTCATCACCGGCACGGCCCGAGGCCATGGCCTGAACTCGGCGGCTTTGGCCAGAACCAGTACCGTTTCCCCTGCGTCGTACGGCATGTGTGCCGATGGCCTGACCTGTGGGGGGGACCACATGAGCGCCGAGATCTACTTCAGCAACAACTACCGGGATCTGTGCGAGCGCAACGGGACCGGTGCCGGGTTCCAGTTCGAGTTCTCCTGCTCGCGCTGTTACGACACCTGGCGCTCGCCGTTCGAGCCGTACGCCGGTGAGCGGGCCGCCACCTGGCTGCGCAAGGGCGTCGACGTGGCCTGGGGGATGCTCGGCCGTACCGGTACCGGGCTGACGTCGGCGGCCGACGGGCTGGCGGGGGCCGGTTACGGGCGCGCCCGCGACGAGGCGTTCCAGCGGGCGATCGACAATGCGCAGGGGCACTTCAACCGCTGCGCGCGCTGCACCGACTACGTGTGCGACCGCTGCTGGAACGCGGCCCAGGGGCTGTGTCTGCGCTGCGCTCCGGACACGGCGGCCGAGGCCATGGCGGCCCAGCAGCGCGGCCTCAACGACATGGCCTCGCAACGGGCGTACGCCGCGGGTCAGCAGGCCGGACAGGGCTACGACCCCAGCACGCCCCGCCAGTTGGTCTGCCCGCACTGCCGTACCGAGACCCGCGGAGCCGCGTTCTGCCCGGGCTGCGGGCATCAACTGGCCCAGTCCGAACGGTGTTCCGCCTGTTCCGCGGTGGTGCCGGAGGGGGCGGCCTTCTGCCCGGGGTGCGGCTCACGCAGGTAGCGGGGCGGCGCCCGGGCAGCGGGCGGGCGGGGCCGTCGTCGTGTGCTGGAGCCAGCGGGCTTCGATCTCGCGGCCGTTCGGGAGGGTGTGGCGCGGCGGTCCGTCGGCCGCGACGAAGCCGGCGTTCGCCAGGGCCCGGCCGCTCGCGGTGTTCGCCGGTTCGTGTCCCGCTCGCACCGTCCGCAGTCCCAGGTGGGCATGGGCGAGGACCGCGGCGGCCCGGAACAGTTCCGTGCCGAGCCCCAGACCGCGCGCGTGGGGCGCCAGCCATCCGCCGATCTCCCCGGTGCCGGGGTCCAGCATCGTGGTCCCGGCGTATCTGCCGTCGTCCAGGCCTACGCCGACCAGCAGTTCCGTCCCGTCGGGGTGGGGTTCGTAGGGCTGGGCCAGCAGCCGCCTGCCCAGCGCGGACGCCCGGAGCGTGTCGGGGTCGCCCGGGCGCAGCCGGAGCAGGACCTCGCGGGCGTGCGCGTCGGCGAGGTCGTGTTCGGCCCAGCCGAGCCATCGCTGGGCCGCGGCGTCCGAGGCGCCGGCCGCCGCGGCGGCGAGGTCCAGCGCCGTCTCCGGGGTGTAGAGCAGCAGGCGTTCCGTGCGCACGGTGTGCCGCCGGTGCCAGCAGGGACCGGGCAGCGGGAGCCTGGGCGCCGCGCGCCCGCGGCGCAACCGTGACCAGACCATGTGACTCCCCCGCCCCGTCCGAAGACCCCGCAGCCGATGCGGCCGCGCCGGTCGGTGACCGGCCGACGGCCGAACGGCAGCCGGAGTCTACTGCCGCCGGCGCGGGCAGGAGGCGGGCACCACCCGGATGCCGCGGCACCACTGGCCTCATACCCTCCAGGGGTATATAAACGGATGGTCGCGGTCGGCTGCGAAGGGCGGACACCATGCATGCGGTCGGGCACGCGCTCTCCATCGCCGGGTCGATGACCTGGGAGATCACCTGGGCGCTGATCCTCGGCTTCACGCTCTCCGCGGTCGTGCAGGCCGTGGTGCGCCGGGAGACGGTCGTACGGCTGCTCGGGGACGACCGGCCCCGTACGCTCGCGCTGTCCGCGGGGTTCGGCGCCGCCTCCTCGTCCTGTTCCTACGCCGCCGTCGCCCTCGCCCGCTCCCTGTTCCGCAAGGGCGCGGACTTCACCGCGGCGATGGCCTTCGAGATCGCCTCCACCAACCTGGTGATCGAACTGGGCGTGATCCTGGCCCTGCTGATGGGGTGGCAGTTCACCGCCGCAGAGTTCGTCGGCGGCCCGATCATGATCGTCGTCCTCGCCGTGCTGTTCCGCGTCCTGCTGCGGGAGCGGCTGCTGCGCCGGGCGCGGGATCAGGCCGAGCGCGGGCTGGCGGGCTCCATGGAGGGGCACGCGGCGATGGACATGTCCGTGGGCGGTGAGGGCGGTTTCGTCCGCCGGCTGCTCTCCCGGGACGGGTTCACGTCCGTCTCCCACATCTTCGTGATGGAGTGGGCGGCGATTCTGCGCGACCTGGTGGCGGGGCTGCTGATCGCCGGGGCGATCGCCGCCTGGGTGCCGGACGACTTCTGGCGGAGCTTCTTCCTGGCCGGCCATCCGCTCGCGGCCAAGCTGACCGGACCGCTGATCGGGCCGCTGGTGGCCATCGCCTCGTTCGTCTGCTCCATCGGCAACGTGCCGCTGGCCGTGGTGCTCTGGAAGGGCGGCATCAGCTTCGGCGGCGTCATCGCCTTCATCTACGCCGACCTGCTGATCCTGCCGATCCTCAACATCTACCGGAAGTACTACGGCGCCCGGATGGCCGCCTTCCTGCTGGGCACCTTCTTCGTCTCGATGGCGGTGGCCGGCTATGTCGTGGAACTCGTCTTCGGGGGCCTGGGGCTGGTCCCCGACCAGGCCGACGCGAAGATCCCCGACGACGGGATCAGCTGGAACTACACCACGTACCTCAACATCGCCTTCCTGCTGCTGGCCGCCGCGCTGGTCGTACGGTTCCTGCGCACCGGCGGCCCGGCGATGCTGCGGATGATGGGGGGTTCGCCGGACGGCGGGGAGCAGGAGGAGGGGAAGGGGGAAGGGGAAGGGGAGGGGCACGGCCACGCGCACATGCACGGCGCGGACTGAGCGGGCGCCGGCAGGGGGAGAACGTCCGGGTCGGGCACATTCGTCCCGGAGACATCCCGGAGCCATCCCGGAGATATCCCGGAGACATCGTGGAGAAGGAGATCACGTGGACCCCATCCGCGACCTCGCCGTCACACCCGCCGTGCGTGCCGTCTACGGACCCCAGGACCTCAGCTCCGCACCGGCGTTCGCGGGCGGGTTCATCAACTTCGGCCACTGGGACGGGATCCCGCTGGACCGCCCGCTGACCGCCGAGGACCGGGTCCGCAGCCAGCGCAACCTCTACCGTCACGTGCTCGGCACCCTCGACGGGGCGGACGCCCGTGCGGTCGAGGTCGGCTGCGGGCTGGGGATCGGCGCCGCGCTCGCGCTGGAGGAGTTCGGGTTCGCCGCCGTGACCGGTCTGGACATCCACCCCGAGCAACTGGAGCGGGCCCGCCGGGCCAACGCCGGTCTGCTCGCCCGCGCGCCGGAGCGGCTCGGCTTCGCGCACGGTGCGGCGGAGCGGATGCCGTTCGAGGACGGCCGGTTCGACCTGCTGTACTCGGTGGAGGCCGCCCAGCACTTCCGCGACCTGCCCGCGTTCGTCCACGAGGCCGCGCGCGTGCTGCGCCCCGGCGGCCGGCTGGCCGTCACCAGCTTCTTCCTGCCGGCCGGTGCCGAGAACGCGGGCGGGGAACTGGCCGCGCGGCTGGAGAGCTTCGCGTCCGGCCTGGACGTGGCCCACCCGCTGGTGTCCCTGCTCGACGCCCTCGGCACCGCCGGCCTGACCGACGTACGGGCCGAGTCGATCGGCGCCCATGTCTGGCCGGGCCTGGACCGTTTCCTGGCCGGCGTCGACATGCCCGTGCAGTGGCCGCGCAACTTCCTGCCGGCCTACCGCGACGGCCTGCTGGACTACTACGTCGTCACGGCGGACCGCCCGCCGGCCGACGTCTGACCCGCGGGACGGCCACCCGGCACACACCGCTGCGCCCGCTCGGGTGGCTCCGCGGTGCGTGCCGCGTGGCTGTCCCGTCACCGCCGGGCCGACTTGATGATCATCAGTCCGTGACGACCTACGACGGCACCCGCACTGCCGGCCACCCACGCCGCACGGCGCCCGCCGTCGCAGCCGCCTCCCGGCACCCGGCCCTCGCCCGCGCTCTCGCCGCCGCCCTCACCCTGCTCTGCTGCTGCCTGTTGACCTCCCTGTCCGCCGCACCGCCCGCGGCCGCACTCCCACGACCCCGGACCTCCCCGCGCCCGTTGACGGATGCCGAGGCCCGCACGGACGCGTACCTGGCGTCGGCGCGGACGGCGGCCCAGGACCCCCGAGCCCTGCGCAGGTTCTTCCTGAAGCTGCCCAAGGGCGGCGACCTGCACAACCACCTCTTCGGCGCGGTCAGGACCGAGTACCTGATCGCGCTCGCCGCCGAGGACGGACTGTGCATCGACACCGCGACGCTGACCGCCGTCGTACCGCCCTGCGGCCCCGGCACCCGGCCGGCCGTCGACGCCCGCAGCGACCGTGACTTCCGCGAGGCGATCCTCCGGGCCTGGTCCATGTACGAGTTCCCACCGGACCAGAGCGGCCACGACCATTTCTTCGCCACGTTCGACAAGTTCGGGCTGGTGCCCGCGCTCCACCCGGGCAAGGTGCTCGCCGCGGTCGCCGACTCGGTCGCGGCGCAGCACCAGTTCTATCTGGAGACCATGGTCAACCCGGCCTCCGACCGCGCCGAGCAGCTCGCCGACGAGGTCGGCTGGGACCCCGATCTCGCCGCCCTGCACGCCAGGCTCCTCCAGGGCGGCCGGCTCGACGAGGTGGTCGCCGAGGCGCGCGGGGCGACGGACGACGCCGACGCCGAGTTCCGGACCGCCGCCCGCTGCGGCACCGACCGTCCCCGCCCCGGCTGCCGGCTCACCGTGCGCTTCGTCTACCAGGCCTTCCGCGGCGAGTCCCGCGAACGCGTCTTCACCGAACTGGCCCTCGGCATGCGGCTCGCCGAACGCGATCCCCGTTTCCTCGCCGTCAACCTCGTCCAGCCCGAGGACGGGCCCGTCGCGCTGGCCGACTACACCGTGCAGATGCACATGGTCCGGTACCTGCACTCGGTCTACCCGAAGGCCCATGTCACCCTGCACGCGGGCGAGTTGCGGCCCGGACTGGTGCCGCCGGAGGACCTGCGGTTCCACATCCGGGAAGCCGTGGGCATCGCCGGCGCCGAGCGCATCGGCCACGGCGTGGACCTCCGCCACGAGGACGACTGGCAGCGCACGGCCCGCACGATGGCCGCCCGGCGGATCGCCGTCGAGGTGCCCTTCACCAGCAACGCGCAGATCCTCGGGGTGCGCGGCGCCGCGCACCCCTTCAACACCTACCGGTCGTACGGGGTGCCGGTCGTCCTGGCCACCGACGACCCCGGCGTCTCCCGCACCGACATCAGCCACGAGTACCAGTACGCCGCCGAGACCTACGGCCTGACGTACCCGGAGCTCAAGGACCTGGCCCGCGCCTCCCTGGAGTACGCCTTCCTTCCCGGCCGCAGCCTCTGGCGGGGCAACCCCACCCGCGACGGCTACCGCCCGGTCGCCGCCTGCACCGGGCAGCTCCCCGGCAGCGGCCGCCCGCCGGGCGCGGAGTGCCGCCGCCTGCTCGACACGAGCTCGAAGGCCGCCGTGCAGTGGCGCGAGGAAGCGGCCTCGGTGTCCTTCGAGCGCGCCTTCGGCCGGACCCCTGCTCCCAACTAGGCGCTCCGCGGGAAGCGCCGCGATATGCCGTGTGTCGACTGCGGCGCCGTCGTGGCTGGTCGCGCAGTTCCCCGCGCCCCTATCGGGGCGCTGCCGAACCGCAGCGGACTTCGCCGGACCCGCCTACTCTGCACGGGTGACCATCGAGCCCCCCGAGCTGACCCTCCTGCCCCGAGTCGCCTGTCGTGGACGGGAGATCACCGCGCCCCGGCTGCGTGGGCTGCTGGCGCTGCTCGCGGAGGACCTGCGCACCGGCTGCAGCACCGGCCGGCTGGTGGAGGGGCTGTGGCCGGACGAGCTGCCGGAGCGGCCGGGCAAGGCGGTGCAGATCCTGGTGTCCCGGCTCAGGTCGCAGCTGGGTGCCGAGCTGATCCTGAGCACGCCGACGGGGTACCGGCTGGGGCTGGACGAGACGCAGGTCGACAGTTCCGCGCTGCTTGTGCACGAGGCGGCGAGCGCCGAGCGGGCGCGGGCCGGGGATCACGAGGGCGCCCTGGCGGAGGCCGGGGCGGGGCTGGCGCTGTGGGACGGGAGCGTGGGCGCCGGGGCGGACGAGGAGCTGCACGACCCGGTGGTCGCGCTGCGGGCCGGGCGGGTGCGGGCACACCGGGCGCTGGTGCGCTCCCACGCCCTCGCCCTCGCCCGGCTGGGACGGCGGGCGGAGGCCACCGCACCGCTGACCGAGCTGAACCGGGAGCTGCCGCGGGACGAGGAGGTGCTGGCGGAACTGCTGCGCTGCGAGGCCGCCGGCGCGGGGCGAGCCTCGGCGCTGACCCGGTACGACGGCTACCGGCGCCGGTTGCGGGACGAGCTGGGGAGCGATCCGGGGCCGCAACTCCGGGCTGTGCACCAGGAGTTGCTGAGTGCGGACGCGGCGCCGGTCCGGCACGGGGTGCCGCACGAGCCGAACCCGCTGCTGGGCCGGGACGCCGACATCGCCGCCGTGGCCGGGCTGCTGCGGGGCGCCCGGGTGGTCACCGTCGTCGGGCCGGGCGGGCTTGGCAAGACCCGTCTCTCGCACGCGGTGAGCCGGGCGGCCGAACAGCCCGTCGTCCACTTCGTCACGCTGGCCGGTGTCACCGACGACGACGTGGCCGACGAGGTCGCCACGGCCGTCGGCGGCGGGGAGGGCCGTCAGCTCCCGGGCGGCGGCAAGGACGCGGTGAGCGGGATCGTCGCCGCGCTCGGGCCCGGCCCCGCGCTGCTGGTCCTTGACAACTGCGAGCACGTGATCGCCGGCGCGTCCGCTCTCGTACAGGCGCTGGTGTCACGGTCGAAGGAGCTGCGGGTGCTGGCCACCAGCCGGGCCCCGCTCGGCCTGACCTCGGAGTCCGTGTACGCCCTGCCGGAGCTGTCCCTGGCGACCTCCGTCGAACTCTTCGGGCAGCGGGCGCGGGCCGCCCGGCCCGGCGTGGACCTGCCCGCCGACCGGGTCGCCGAGATCTGCCGTCATCTGGACGGGCTGCCGCTGGCCGTGGAGCTGGCCGCGGCCCGGGTGCGGGTGCTCTCCGTGGCCGACATCGCACACCGGCTGCGGGACCGTTTCGCGCTGCTGCGCGGCGGCGCCCGGGACGCGCCCGAACGGCACCGCACCCTGCGGGCCGTGGTCGAGTGGAGCTGGAACCTGCTGGAGCCCGAGGGGCGGGCGGCGCTTCGCGCGCTGTCGGTGTTCCCCGGCGGCTTCGACGCGGCCGCGGCGGAGTACGTGCTCGCCGGCACCGAAGGCGACGGCCTGGACGCGATGGACCTGCTGGAGCAGCTGGCCGGTCAGTCGCTGCTCAAGGTGGGCGAGGGCGCTGCCGGGGTGCGCTTCCACATGTTGGAGACGCTGCGGGAGTTCGGCGCGGCCCGGCGGGCGGAGGCGGGTGAGGACGAGGCCGTGACGGGCCGGTTCCTCGCCTGGGCCCGGGACTTCGGCCGGGCCCACCACGCCGGGATGTACAGCACCGACGCGCTGCTCTCCTTCGACCGCGTCCGCGCCGAGCAGGACAACCTCGTCCTCGCACTGCGGCACGCCCTGGCCCGCGCCGACGGGCCGGCCACCGCCGCCGTCACCGCCGTACTGGCCTCCCTGTGGTCCGTCGGCAACAGCTACACCCGGTTCGTCACCCTCGCCGCCGAGACCGGCGGGCCGCTGTCCCACTTCCGCCCGGGACCGGAGCACCCCGACGACGTGGAGGCGGCCCGGAGCGCGGCGGCGATATGCGCGGCCGGTCTCTTCATGGGCTACGGCCCGCACGCCGTACGCCAGCTCGTCACGCTGCGCCGCCTGCCGCCGGTACCGGCGGACACCGTGCCGCGGGCCCTGGCCGCCGTGCTGTGCGCGGTACCGGACATGCACCCGCCGCGGTACGAGCGGCTGCAGCAGCTGTGCGACGCCGGCGAGCCCCTGCTGGCGGGCATCGCGGCGGGCGTCGCCAGCTACCTGTGGGAATCCGCGTACGAGACGGAGCGCGCCCTCCAGTACGCCCGCCGGATGGTCACCGCGGTGGGGCCGCTCGGCAACCCGATCATGATGCTGCTCAGCCACGGGCGGATCGGCGAGCTGTGCCTCAAGACGGAGCGCGGCGCGGAGGCGTACGACCATCTCCGGGCCGCGGACGCGCTCGGTGACGCCGGTACCTGGTCGGACGCGATCGGCGTCCGCTACGCGCTGGTCTCCGCCTGTCTGCAGCGCGGGGAGATCGAGGAGGCGGAGTACTGGCTGGGCCGCGCCGCCCCGGACCGGCAGCCGGACTCCCCGCAGGCCTTCACTCCCGAACTGCTCCAGGCCCGGGCGGAGATCGCGCTGGCCCGGGGGCTGACCGAGGTCGGCCTCGGCCTCTGGCGGCAGGCGGCGCTCGGGATCCGGGAGGCCAGTGCGCAGGCCGCGGACGATCCCTTCCTGGACTCGTGGTCTCTCCACCTGCAGGCGGCCGCGCTCGCCGCGCACGCGCAGCACGGCCGGCTGGAGCCGGTCGGCGAGCTGGCCGGGCAGCTGCGGGAACGGCTGCTCGGGATGCTGTCCGGCGACGCTTCCGGTGCCGGGGACCTGCTGGAACTGCCGGTCTACGGCGCGGTGCTGCTCGCGCTCGGCCACGCGGGGCTGGCCTGTGGCGACACGGCGGCGGTACGGCTGCTGGCGCTGGCGGAGCAGCTGCCGGTGATGCGGGACCTGCCCACCCTCTCCTCGGCCCGGTCCCGGCAGGCGGCCGAGAACGCGGACGGGGCCGCGTACGCCGACGCGAGGTCGGGGTACGCGGCCCTGGGGCGGGATCAGCTGCGGTCGGCGGCCCGGCAGGCGCTGCACGAGCTCACTGCCGGGGCTCACGGTTGAACCGCGCCTTGGACCACAGGTAGCCCAGCACGGTCAGACCCAGGCCCCAGGCGAGGGCGAGCACCGCGTTCTTCGTGCCGATCTCGCTGCCCAGCAGCAGACCGCGCAGGGTCTCGATGAAGGGCGAGAAGGGCTGGTACTCGGCGAACCAGCGGAACCATCCCGGCATGGCGTCCACCGGCACGAAGGCGCTGGACAGGAACGGGAGCATCACCAGCGGCGTCCCGATGTTGCTGGCGCCCTCGGCGTTGGGGCTGATCAGACCGATGCCGACGGCGAGCCAGGTCAGCGCGAGGCTGACCAGGGCCATCAGGCCGGCCGCCGCGATCCACTCCACCGGCGACGCGTCGGGCCGGAACCCGATGGCGAGTCCGATGCCCAGGACCAGGACCAGCGCCATCATCGTCTGGATCACGCTGCCGACCACGTGGCCGATCAGCACCGAGGCACGGGAGATCGCCATGGTGCGGAAGCGGGCCATGATGCCCTCGGTCATGTCGGTGGCCACGGCCACCGCGGTGCCGAGCGAGGTCATGGCCGCGGTCAGGAAGAGGATGCCGGGGACGAGGTAGGCGACGTACTCGGACCGGTCGGCGTGGCCGCCGGTGATGCCGGCGCTCATCACGTTGCCGAAGACGTAGACGAAGAGCAGCAGCAGGATGACCGGGGTGAGCAGGAGGTTCAGGGTGAGGGAGGGGTAGCGGCGGGCGTGCAGGAGGTTGCGCCGCAGCATGGTGAGGTTGTCGCGGAGGGCGTAGGAAGCGGTGCTCATCGGACGGTCTCCTTGTCGGTCGAGGTCACGGGGTTGCCGGTCAGGGCGAAGAACACGTCGTCCAGGTCCGGGGTGTGCACGGACATCTCCTCGGCCTCGATGCCGGCGGCGTCGAGCCAGTCGAGGATGGCGCGCAGCTCGCGCTGGCTTCCGCCGCTGGGGATCTGCAGGGTGAGGGCCTCGTCGTCGCGGGTGGTCTCGCGGAGCGCGGTGGCCGCCTGCTCGTACGCCACCGGGTCGGTGAACCGCAGCCGTACGTGACCGCCGGGCACCAGCCGCTTCAGCTCCTCGGCGGTGCCCTCGGCGACGAGCCGGCCGCCGTTGAGCACCGCGATGCGGTCGGCGAGCTGGTCGGCCTCCTCCAGGTACTGGGTGGTGAGGAAGACGGTGGTGCCGCCGGAGACCAGCTCGCGGATGATCTGCCACATGGTGTGGCGGGAGCGCGGGTCGAGGCCGGTGGTCGGCTCGTCGAGGAAGATGATCCGCGGGCTGCCGACCAGGGTCATGGCGATGTCGAGCCGGCGCTTCATGCCGCCGGAGTAGGTGGAGGCGGGCTTCTTCGCGGCCTCGGTGAGGTCGAACCGCTCCAGCAGTTCGGCGGTGACCTGCCGTCCCCGCTGCTTGGAGAGGTGGTGCAGGTCGGCCATGAGGAGCATGTTCTCCTCGCCGGTGATCAGTCCGTCCACGGCGGAGAACTGGCCGGTGACCCCGATGGCGGCCCGTACCGCCTGGGCCTCGGCGACCAGGTCGTGCCCGGCGATCCGGGCCTCGCCGCCGTCGGCGGAGATCAGGGTGGACAGGATGTTGACCGCCGTGGTCTTGCCCGCGCCGTTCGGCCCGAGGAGGGAGAAGATCGTGCCGGCGGGCACCCGGATGTCGATGCCGTCGAGGACGGTCTTGTCCCCGTAGGCCTTGCGCAGCCCGGTGGCCGCGATCGCGAGTTCGTGTTCGTTCGTCGTCATGCGGCAGAGCGTGCGGCCGCGGCGGTTCAGCCTGGCTTCAGCCCGGTTTCAGTCGGGCGGGACGGCTTGCGAGCACTGAAACCGGCGGCGTTCCATACATTTCCCATAGGAATGGTGTCTAAGGTCCCCCACCATGGATTCCACCGTTCCGATCGTCATCGCGGGAGCCCTGGTCGGTTTCGCCGTAGGGCTCACCGGCATGGGCGGCGGCGCGCTCATGACGCCGATCATGGTCATGGCGTTCGGGGTGAATCCCACCGCGGCCATCGGCAGCGACCTGGCCGCGTCCGTGTTCATGAAGCCGTTCGGCGCGCTGGTCCACCAGCGGGCCGGCACCGTGCGCTGGGACATCGTGCGCTGGCTGCTGCCGACCGCCGTCCCGGCCGCCTTCGGCGGTGTCTTCCTGCTCCGCGCGCTCGGCGACGGCGACGACCTGCAACAGCGCGTCAAGTACGTCGTCGGTACGGCCCTGATGCTCGCCGTCGTGGGCATGCTCACCCGCATGTGGCTCGACCGCCGCCGCACCGCCGCGGACGGCACGGAAGGCCCGGAAGGCACGGGCGGCCCGGCCGGGGAGGACGCCCGTGTCCCCGTACGGCCCGTGGCCACGCTCCTCATCGGACTGGTGGGCGGGGTGATCGTCGGGATGACCTCGGTCGGCTCGGGCTCCCTGATCATCGTGATGCTGATGCTGGCCCACCCGCGGCTCAAGGCCAACCACCTCGTCGGCACGGACCTGGTGCAGGCCATCCCCATGGTGGCCGCGGCCGCCCTGGGCCACCTGCTCGTCGGCGACGCCGACCTGGGGCTCGCGGCGACGCTCCTGATCGGCGCCATTCCCGGGGTACTGCTCGGCTCCCTCGTCTCCAGCCGGGTCGCGGGATCCACCGTGCGCTGGGCCCTGGTCGTGCTGCTCACCGGGTCCGGGCTGGCGATGCTGAAGGCGTCGTCCACCGTCGTCCTGCTCGGGTGCCTGGCCATGGCCCTGCTCGGCGCGCTCACCGCCGTACGCGACCGGCGTTCGGCACACCCCGAGGCGGCGGAGACGGCGGAGACGGCCGAAGCACCGGAGCCGGCGGGCGTCCCGGGCTCCGGGTGACCGGGGGCTCCCGACTCGCGGGGGCCACCGCTCCCGCGCGACCATGGGCAGAAGTCGAGTCGCCCCTGAAGGAGCGGGCATGAGACGAAACCGACTGCTCACCTCGGCCGCGGTCCTTGGCGCGGCCGTCGCCCTGGGCCCGGCGGTGCCCCACACCGCCACGGCCGCCTCCGGCCAGAGATGTTCCTACGTGGCATCGGGCTACCGGCCGACGCTCACGTACGGCGCCACCGGAGCGGCGGTCAGACAGGCTCAGTGCCTCAGCAACGCGTGGGGCGGGCAGCCGCCCAAAGTCGCGCCCGACGGGTTCTACGGCACGGTCATGCAGAAGAAGATCGAGTGGATCCAGACCTGCCACGGCCTGCCGGCCAGCGGAGTCGTCGAGGGCCGCACCTGGCACGTGCTGTACCACCCGGCCCTGGACTGCTACGTCCCCTACCCGTCCTGAACCGCCCCCGGCCCGTCTCGCCCGCCCGCCCCGTTAGGGTGTTGTTAAAGAAAGTGCAAAGAACCATCGGGGCGAGACGACGAGACAGGGGAGACAGCCTTGGGGGCTCCACGCCTGAGCAGGACGCCGTTGCCGGGAATCGGGGTTCGTTACGACCTCGCCACGCGGGATCAGGGCAGGGTGTCCGTGGTCGCGCACCGGGACGGTTCACGGACTCTGAGCGCCTACCACCGGGACGACCCCGACGCCTGCGCCCTGTCGCTGCGGCTGTCCTCGGGCGAGACGGCGGCGCTCATCGACGCGCTGATGCCGACGCACCACAGCCCGAACCTGCTGTCCACCACCGACCTGGGGCTGGTGGCCGAGCGGATCGAACTCTCCGCCACGTCGTACTGGAACGGCCGGCTCCTTGCCGAGACCCGGATGCGGACCGACACCGGCGTCTCCATCGTCGCCGTGCTGCGCCGCGCCGAGGCGGTGCCCTCCCCCACGCCCGGCTTCCGGCTCGCCGGCGGGGACACGCTCATCGTGATCGGCACCCGTGAGGGCGTCGACGCGGCCGCCGCGATACTCGGGCGGGAGTGAGGCCGCCGTGCACGACTCCGCCGTCTTCCTGATCGAGTTCGGTGCGATCATCCTCGGTCTCGGCCTGCTCGGCCGGCTCGCCGGACGCCTCCGCTTCTCGCCCATCCCCCTCTACCTGCTGGCCGGGCTCGCCTTCGGCGAGGGCGGGCTCTACCCGCTCGGCACCAGCGAGGAGTTCGTCGCCATCGGCGCCGAGATCGGCGTCGTACTCCTTCTCCTCATGCTCGGCCTGGAGTACACGGCCAGCGATCTCGTCTCCAACCTGAAGACGCAGTACCCGGCGGGCCTGGTCGACGCCGCGCTGAACGCGCTGCCCGGTGCCGCGATGGCCCTGCTGCTGGGCTGGGGCCCGGTGGCGGCCGTGGTACTGGCCGGCGTCACCTGGATCTCCTCCTCCGGTGTCATAGCCAAGGTCCTCGGAGACCTGGGGCGGCTCGGCAACCGCGAGACCCCGGTGATACTGAGCATCCTGGTCCTGGAAGACCTCTCCATGGCCGTCTACCTGCCGATCATCACCGCCCTGCTGGCCGGCGTCGGCCTCGCGGCGGGCAGCCTCACGCTGGCCGTCGCCCTCGGCGTCGCCGGACTGGTCCTGCTGATCGCGGTCCGCTACGGCAGGCACATCTCGCGGTTCGTCTCCAGCGACGACTCGGAGAAGCTGCTGCTGGTGGTGCTCGGGCTGACCCTGCTGGTCGCGGGCATCGCGCAGAAACTCCAGGTGTCCGCCGCGGTGGGCGCGTTCCTCGTCGGCATAGCGCTCTCCGGCGAGGTGGCGGAGGGCGCCCACCACCTCCTGGCACCCCTTCGGGACCTGTTCGCCGCCGTCTTCTTCGTCTTCTTCGGCCTGCACACCGACCCGTCGAGCATCCCGCCGGTCCTGCTGCCCGCGCTCGCGCTGGCGGCGGTCACCACCCTGACGAAGATCGCCACCGGGTACTGGGCCGCGAAACGCGCCGGGATCCCGGCCAAGGGCCGCTGGCGGGCCGGCGGCACACTGGTCGCCCGCGGCGAGTTCTCCATCGTCATCGCCGGCCTCGCCGTCACCGCCGGCATCGAACCCTCCCTGGGCCCCCTGGCCACGGCCTACGTCCTGATCCTCGTCATCGTGGGCCCCCTCACCGCCCGCTACACCGAACCCCTGGCCCGCCGCCTCACCACCCGGACGAGCACCGCCCACCCCCTCCCCCTGCCGGCCCCGGCCACCCCGGTCGACGACCAGGACACGGTCGGCCGGACATGACCCGCCCGGCGAAGCCCTCTCCGGTCGTCCGGTGTCAGCGGGTGTGGGCCGTGGACGACCACTGGAGCAGGAAACGCAGGGCCTCCTGGGACGGGGAGTCGGGGGGCGGGGTGTAGGCGATGAGCTGCTGGTCGGGGTGGGTGTCGACGGAGAACTGGTGGACGTCGAGGGTGAGGGGGCCGGCCAGGGGGTGGTGGTAGGTCTTGGTGAGTTGGCGGGGGCCGCGCACCTGGTGGCCGGCCCACCAGGTGCGGAAGTCCCGGTCCCGGTCGGTCAGTTCGGCGATGAGGGCGGTCAGGGCGGGGTCGCCGGGGGCGCGGCCCGCCTCCATGCGCAGGACCGCCACGCATTCGCGGGCCGCCCGCGGCCAGTCCGCGTAGAGGGCGCGGACGTCCTCGTCCAGGAAGGTGAGGCGGATGAGGTTGCGTTCGGGCCCGGGCAGCGCCGCGAAGTCGGTGAGGAGGGCGGCCGCCCCGGCGTTCCAGGCCAGTACGTCCATGCGGCGGTTCAGGATCATCGCCGGGACGTCGGGCATCGTCGCCAGCAGCTGCCGCAGGCCGGGGGCCACCTCGGGACGGCCCGGTCGGCGCGGGGCGGCGGTGGGGGCGACGCCGGCCAGGGTGAGGAGGTACTCCCGTTCGTCCGGGGCGAGTCGCAGGGCGTCGGCCAGGGCGTCCAGGACCGGGCGGGAGACCCTGCGGGTACGGCCCTGCTCCAGGCGGACCACGTAGTCGATGCTCACGTGCGCCAGCTGGGCCAGTTCCTCACGGCGCAGGCCGGGTACGCGGCGCAGGCGGCCGTCGTCCGGCAGTCCCGCCCGCCGCGGGGTCAGGGCGGCGCGACGGGCGCGCAGGAACTCGCCCAGTTCGTTGCCGGAGGCGGGAGTAGGGGCGGGAGTGGGGGCGGCGGGGGTCATGGGGCCAGTCTCCGTCCCCGCGTCGCCCGGTGCCTGGTACTGGGTTGCACAGGCACCGGCCGCACAGGCAAGGCCCTCCCTGGCACCCGGGTGCGGGCGGCGCGACGGTGGGGGCCATGCAGACTCACGTCACCTTCCCCAGCGCCGGACTGAAGATCGCCGGCCACCTGTACACACCCGACGGCGACACCGCCGGGCCGCTTCCCGCCGTCGTCGTCGGGCACCCCGGTTCCGGGGTGAAGGAGCAGGCCGCCGGGGTGTACGCGCGGCGCCTGGCCGAGCACGGGTTCGTCACCCTGGCCTTCGACGCCGCCCACCAGGGGGAGAGCGAGGGCGAGCCGCGGGGTCTGGAGGACCCGGCCCAGCGGGTCGAGGACCTCAGGGCCGCCGTCTCCTTCCTCACCACCCGGGCGGAGGCGGACCCCGGCCGGATCTCGGCGCTCGGGATCTGCGCCTCCGGCGGGTACGCCCTCGCCGCCGCCGCGACCGACCAGCGGATCAGGGCCGTCGCCACCGTCAGCGCCGTCGACATCGCCCGTCAGTTCCGGCACGGCGCCGACGGCGGCCAGGACCCCGCCGTCCTCAGGGGCATGCTGGCCGCGGCCGCCGCGGCGCGTACCGCGGAGGCCCGCGGCGAGGGCGTCCCGGCCTTCCGGCTCTTCCCCGCGACCGAGGACGAGGCACGCGCCGGCGGGCCGCACGCCCACGAGGGCTGGGAGTACTACCGCACCCCCCGCGCCCGGCACCCCCGCGCCGCCGAGGAGTTCACCTGGAACAGCGTCGACCGCATCGCCGGCTTCGATGCCTTCCACGCCCTCGAACTGCTCGCCCCGCGCCCCCTGTTGATGATCGCCGGACGGGAGGCGGTGACCTCCTGGATGAGCGTGGCCGCGTTCCAGCGGGTCACCGGCCCCAAGGAGCTGTTCTGGATCGACGGCGCGACGCACGTCGGCCTCTACGACCGGGACGAGTACGTCACCCCGGCCGTCGCGAAACTGGCCGCGTTCTTCCGGGAGCCGTAGGGGACGGGTCAGTTGTTCCAGGTCTCGTCGTACGGGTCGGCCGGGGTCGGGATCGGCTTGGCGTCGGTGACCTGGAGGAACGGGATCGGGCCGTTGTTCACCGGGTCGCGGGTCTGCTTGGTGGTGTAGGTGCCCGTCACCTGGAGCCAGGCGTCCGGCTGCAGGACCGGGGGGATCTTGCCGGTCAGGCCCACCTTCACCGGCTGGGCGTCCGCCGCGCAGCAGTTGAGGGCCATGCGGACGAGATACGGGGTGCCGGCCGAGTCGACGGCCACGAAACCGGCGATCCGGACCTGGCGGCCGGCCAGTGAACGGCCGTGGTCGTAGACCGCGCGGCCCGCGTAGTCGACCAGGTTGAGCGGCATCGGGTCGGACTTGGGCAACTTCAGGTAGCCGTAAGGCTGTTGCAGGGCCGTGCCGGTGCGCAGCGCGCTGTAGGAGCCGAGCGCGGGCGGGGCGACGAGGATCAGGGCGAGGAGCGGAAGGACCAGCAGCCAGGAGATCCGGGGTTCCGGGTGCACATGTGCCTCGTGCTGCGCCTCGGGCTGTGCCTGGGACCGCGCCTCGGGCTGTGCCTCGTGCTGTGCCTCGGACGCGGCCTCCTTCCGGGCGCGGGCGCGCTTCCACTCGTACCACGCCGTCGCCAGCGCCGAGACGATCAGGACGGCGCCCGCGGCCAGCACCAGCGGCTGCAGGCCCGCCTTGACGTAGCGCAGGTAGAGGTTGGTCCCGCCCGCGTGCAGCAGGGCCGCGCCCACCAGGAACATCACCGCCGCCTGTGCCTGCCGGTTCACAGCAGCACCGCCCCGGTCAGGACCGCGCCCGCGATCGCCGCCACGAAGGTGGCCGGGGCGAAGCGCAGGGCGAAGCCGCGGCCGAAGGTGCCCGCCTGCATCGCGAAGAGCTTGAGGTCGATCATCGGACCCACGATCAGGAACGCCAGCTTCGCGGTGAGCGAGAACTGGGTCAGGGAAGCCGCCACGAACGCGTCCGCCTCCGAGCAGATGGACAGGAGCACGGCCAGGATCGACAGGGCGAAGATCGCGACCACCGGGTTGGCGGCCGCCGTACGCAGCCACTCCGCCGGGGCCACCGCCTTCAGGGTCGCCGCCGCCATCGCGCCGAGCACCAGGAAGCCGCCCGCCTGCATGGTGTCGTGCCGGACCGAGGACCAGAACGCCTCCCCCTTGGTCTCGCCCTCGTGGTGCGCGTGCGCCGGCAGGCGCAGCCAGTCGGTGCGGCCGAGCCGCTGCCACAGCCAGCCCATCGCACACGCCACCAGCAGGCTGCCGGCGAACCGGCCCACGACCATCTCGGGGTTGCGCGGGAACGCCACCGCCGTCGCCGTCAGCACGATCGGGTTGATCGCGGGGGCGGAGAGGAGGAAGGCGATCGCCGCGGCCGGGGTGACGCCCCGGCGGACCAGGGCGCCGGCCACCGGGACCGACGCGCACTCACATCCCGGGAGGATCACCCCGGCCAGCCCCGCCACCGGCACCGCCAGTGCGGGGTGGCCGGGCAGGGCGCGGGCGAAGAAGGAGGGCGGGACGAAGACCGCGATCGCCGCGGAGAGGAGCACACCCAGGACGAGGAACGGCAGCGCCTGGACGACCACCGCGACGAACACCGTCATCCAGCTCTGCATCACCGGCGTCGACAGCGCGCCGCGCACCGGCCCCTGGAACACCACGACCACGAGGAGGAGCAGGGTCAGGGCCAAGGGGGAGTTGAGGTGCCAGCCCTCCTGGTCGGGCGGGGTGCGGCTGCCGTCGGCGCCGGGGGTCCCGTCCTCGGGCGCGGCCCCGGGCGGGGCGGCTTTCTCGGTGATGGCCACGGGTCGGATACCTCCGGCACTTCGGTCAGATCGGGGATTATGCTCCCTCCCCTTCCCTACGGGCGGTCAGGGGTGGCTGTTCACTTCGTTGCTGGAACCATGCGTCCCGTTGAGGCAGTCTTTTCCCTTGTGGCGAGCGTTCCGTATCAAGGTGGTGGCGGCCCGGCCCAGATGGTGGTGTGCGGGGACGACGGGCTCGCGCACCGGCTGGCCGCCGAGTTGCGCACGGTCTACGGCGAACAGGTCACCCTTGTCGTGCCGCCGAACGTGCGCATCGCCCGGCCGCCGGTCGTCGGACGCGCCCGGGCCGCCTCGGCCGCGCTGTTCGACCGGGTGGTCAGTGCGACCGTGGGACGGACGGGCGGCAACGGTGGCAACGGCGGCGGGAACGGGGGCAGTGCCGGCGGTACCGGTGTGGTCACCGGTACCGGTGAAGGGCCGCGCGGGGAGCGGGTGCTGGAGGCCGTCGAGGCCAGTGAGGCGGTGCTCGCCGAGGCGGGTGTGGAGCGGGCCGCAGCGCTCGCGCTCGTGTACGACGACGACGAGACCAACATCCGGGCCGCTCTCACCGCCCGCCGGCTGAATCCACGGCTGCGGCTCGTACTGCGGCTTTACAACCGGCGGTTGGGGCAGCACATCGAGGAACTCCTCGACCAGGCCGCCGCGTTGGCGATCGGGGACGCGGACGGCAGCGGGAGCGGCGCGGTGGGGGACGCCTCCACGATCGTGCTGTCCGACGCCGACACCGCCGCGCCCGCGCTCGCCGCCACCGCGCTCGCCGGGCGCGGCAAGGTCATCCACACGGAGGGCCTGGTGCTGCGGGCGGTGGACCTGCCGCCGGGTGCCGTCGCGGGGCAGGACGCCGCCGAACGGGGGCTGTTCCCGCTGGCGTTGCTCTCGCCGAACAGCACCGGGCCCGAGCCGGCCGAGGGCGGCCGGGAGCGGGGGCCGCTGCTGCTGCCGGACGGGGAGCAGGTACGGGCGGCCGCGGGTGAGCGTGGCGTGATGGTGCTGGAGCACGTGTCGTCGTCCGCGGGGGCGGCGGAGCCGGCCGGGCGCGGGGTCGGGGTCGTACCGCCGCTCGCCTCGCTGTTCTCGCGGCGGCTCAGGTGGTCGCTGGCCGGGAGCGTGGGGTGCGTGGTCGCGCTCGCTGTCGCCTTGTCGGTGGTGACGGGCATCCACCCGGTACGGGCCTTCTACTACACGCTCCTCGACCTGTTCGCCATCGACGATCCCGCGATCGGGGCGTCGCTCGGCCGGCAGATCCTCCAGCTGCTGACGGGGCTGGTCGGGTTGCTGCTGCTGCCGGTGCTGCTGGCGGCGGTCCTGGAGGCGCTCGGGACCTTCCGGACCGCTTCCGCGCTGCGCAAGCCGCCTCGGGGGCTGGGTGGGCATGTGGTGCTCCTCGGGCTGGGGAAGATCGGTACCCGCGTGCTGACGCGGTTGCGGGAGCTGCACGTTCCCGTGGTGTGCGTCGAGTCGGATCCCGAGGCGCGCGGGCTGGCGGTGGCGCGGCGGCTGCGGGTGCCGGTGGTGCTCGGGGACGTGACCCAGGAAGGGGTGCTGGAGGCCGCCAAGATCCATCGGGCGCAGGCGCTGCTCGCGGTGACCAGCGCCGACACGACGAATCTGGAGGCCGTGCTGTACGCGCGGTCCGTGCGGCCCGATCTGACGGCGGTGCTGCGGCTGTACGACGACGACTTCGCGACCGCCGTGTACCGGACGCTGCGGGCGGCGCATCCGCACGCCGTCACCCGGAGCCGGAGCGTGTCCTATCTGGCGGCGCCGTCCTTCGCGGGGGCGATGCTGGGGCGGCAGATCCTCGGGGCGATTCCGGTGGAGCGGAAGGTGTTGCTGGTGGCGGTGGTGGAGGTGAGCGGGCATCCGCAGTTGGAGGGGCGGACCGTGGAGGGGGCGTTCCAGGCGGGGGCCTGGCGGGTGCTGGCGCTTGAGGGGCGGCCGGGGGTTGCGGCGGGGGAGTACGTGTTGCGAGGTGGGGACCGGGTGGTGGTGGTCGCCACCCGGAGGGGGCTGGCCGAGTTGTCCGGCCGCCGATCCTTGCCCACCCACCCACCCGACTCGCTCGGTTGAGAGGCGGGGGTGGGTGGGTTGCGGTGGCGTGAGTCCCCGCGGGTGCGTCGTGGCTGATCGCGCAGTTCCCCGCGCCCCTGACGGGGCGCTTGAGGGCTGCATCCTCGACAGTGCCCCGCGCCCCTGACGGGGCGCTTGAGTATCGCGTGTCCAGCAGTACCCGGCGGGGTTGAAATCCTCGCTCCTTCACGGACCGAGTCGGGTGGGTGGGTGGGAAAGATCGGTCAGTCCGTCGGCGCTGTCGCCGTAGGCATGAGGTGGCGTTCCGCGAACTCCATTTCCAGGCGGAGTTGCTTGATGCGTTCGTCCACCACCAGGGAGCCGTGGCCCGCGTCGTAGCGGTAGACCTCGTGCGGGGCCGAGCGGGCTGCCAGGCGGTTGACGTAGTTGTCGATCTGGCGGATCGGGCAGCGGGGGTCGTTGAGGCCGGCCGAGATGTAGACCGGGGCCTTGACGTCGTCGACGTAGGTCAGGGGGGAGGAGGCCGCGAAGCGGTCGGGGACCTCTTCCGGCGTGCCGCCCAGCAGCGTGCGGTCCATCGCCTTCAGTGACTCCATCTCGTCGTGGTACGCCGTGACGTAGTCGGCGACCGGGACGACCGCGATGCCCACCGCCCAGGAGGCGGGCTGGGTGCCCAGGCCGAGGAGCGTGAGGTAGCCGCCCCAGGAGCCGCCGGTCAGGACGAGGCGGTCGGGGTCGGCGAGGCCGGACTCGACCGCCCAGTCCCGGACCGCCGCCACGTCCTCCAGCTCGATCAGGCCCACCCGGTGCTTCAGCGCGTCCGTCCAGGCCCGGCCGTAACCCGTGGAACCGCGGTAGTTGATGCGGACCACCGCGTACCCTTGATCCACCCAGGCCGCCGGGCCCGCCGCGAAGCTGTCGCTGTCGTGCCAGGTCGGGCCGCCGTGCAGGTCGAAGACGGTGGGGAGGGGGCCGACGGCTCCGGCCGGCTTCTGGATCAGGGCGTGGATGGGGCCGCCGGGGCCCTCCACCCACGCGTCCGAGACCGGGACCGACGGCGGGCACTTCATCCCGGGCGGGTCCAGGACCACCTCGCCGGTCGTCGAGCGGACCACCGGCGGCTCGGCGGCCGACGACCAGAGGTACTCGACGGTGCCGTCGGGGCGGGCCGTGGCCCCCGAGACGGAGCCCGGCGGGGTCGGGATGCGCGCCAGCTCGCGCGTGGCCAGGTCGTAGCGGAACAGGTCGCTGCGGGCCTTGTGGCTGTGCGCGACGAGCAGCGCGCTGCCGTCCGGGTACCACTCGGCGCTCACGTCGCCCGGCAGGTCGAGGGTCAGGTCCGTCTGCTCGCCGGAGACGACGTCCCAGACCAGGGGCTCCCAGCGGCCGCGCCGCTGGTGGCCGATGAGCAGGCGCGGGTCGCCGTCGACCGGGGCGAAGCCCAGCACCTCCAGGCCCAGTTCCTCCGTGCCGCCGTCGGTGTCGTCGAGCTCGGCGAGCGTCGTACCGTCCGGACGGAGCACGCGCAGCGCCGAGTGCATCGCGTCGCCGTGCTCGGTGTGCTCGATCGCGATCAGCGAGCCGTCGTGGGAGAGGTCGCCGACCCCCGCCGACTCGGCGTGCCGGTAGATCTCCAGCGGCTCCTCGCCTGTTCTGGCCAGGAAGATCGTCGTACCTTCGTCGTCCGTCGACCGGCCCACGACCGCCGTACGGCCGTCCCGGCCCAGCGCCAGGCCCGAGGGGTACGACGGGTCCAGGCCCGGCGTCGCCTCCTCGTCGGCGCCGCCGCCGAAGGGCTGGCGGCGCCAGACGCCGAACTCGTCGCCGTCCTTGTCGTCGAACCACCAGATCCACGCGCCGTCCGGGGAGAGCAGCCCGTCCGTCGTGCCGTTCGGCCGGTTCGTCGCCTGGCGCTGCTCCCCGCTCGCGCGGTCCCAGGCGTACAGCTCGTACGTCCCCGTCGCGTTCGACACGAACAGGGAACGGTCGGGGGCGTCCTCCGCCCAGTCCGGCAGGGAGACCCGAGGGGCGCGGAAGCGCTTCTCCCAGTCCGGCATGTCGCTCTCACTCATGGCCGCAGTCATGGCCCCATACTGCCCGTCCCCGCCCGCAAAGCGTCGAGGAGTGTCCGCGGCCTGTGGATAACTTTGCGAACCTCCAGGTAGACGTCCGGGCCGACACCCGCCCGGCAGACCGGCCGACAGACCGGGCGACAGACCGCCCGGCAGACCGGCCGGCAAGCCCGCCGGGACGCGCCCACCCCGCCCGTAAACCGCCATGAACCGCCCCGTACCGTGGACGGCGTGTACCGCTTCCTGCTGACACCCCGCTGGTGGGGCATCAACGTTTTCGTGCTGCTCGCCATCCCGTTCTGCATCTTCATGGGGTCGTGGCAGCTGAGCCGTTTCGAGGCGCGTGTCGAGGCGCATCGCAGCGCCGACAAGCAGGTCGAGACGGCGAAGACGGAGGCGGCCCGGCCGCTCGCCGAGCTGCTCCCCGTGGACCAGTCGACCTCCGGCCAGCGGGCCACCGTCACCGGCCGGTACGCCAAGCAGCTGCTCGTGCCCGACCGTCAGGTCGACGGGAAGAACGGCTTCTACGTCCTGACCCTGCTGCGCACCGACTCCGGCAGGGCCCTGCCCGTCGTGCGCGGCTGGCTGCCCGGCAAGGCCGACGCCGCCAAGGCGCCCGCCCCGCCCGCCGGCGAGGTCACCGTCACCGGCGCGCTGCAGGCCTCCGAGACACCGGGGGACGACGGCGTCAGCAACCAGGGCGGGCTGCCGTCGGGGCAGACGGCGGCGATCAGCGCGGCCTCACTCGTGAACCTGGTGCCGTACCCCGTGTACGACGCGTGGATCACCCTGGACAAGGCCGACTCGGGGATGACGGCCGTGCCGGCGACCGCGCCGGACAACTCGGGGCTCGACCTGAAGGCGTTCCAGAACCTCGGCTACACCGGTGAGTGGTTCGTGTTCGCGGGGTTCGTGGTGTTCATGTGGTTCCGGCTGCTGCGCCGCGAGGTGGAGTTCGCCCGGGACGCGGCGCTCGGCCTGGTCCCGGACCCGGACGAGGAAGCCCGGCAGCCGACCGCCGCCGTCTGACCGGAGTCCGGGCGCGGCCGGCTGCGGCGGCAGACGGCCGCCCGTCACACCCCCGGCAGGACCCCGGTCCAGTAGACCGTCCCGGCGCAGGCGTTCGCCACCGTCGCCGAGCCGGTCGGGGACCCGGCCTGCGGGGTGTACGAGACCGCGATGCTCCCGTCGGCCGTGCCGTCCTCGGTGAGCATCTGGGTGGTGGTGCCGTCCGTCCCGGACGTGGTCGTACCGGCGCTGCTGCTGGCGCCGTCGGACGGGCTCGGGGAGGCCGTGCCGCCGCCGTCGGTGCCGCCGGTGTCGGTGGAGCCGCCGGTGCTGGTGCCGCTGGTCGGACAGGTCGCCGAGGGGACGAAGCCGAACTTCTCCTGGTAGGACCCGCCGGGCGCCAGGATCAGGCCGGTGAGCTCGGTGGTCGGGTCGGGCAGCCCGGCCGCCGCGTCGCCGGAGGCGTGCCGGACTACCTGGATCTTGGTGGAGTCGGCCGCGCCCTGCGCGAGGAAGGCCACGCTGCCGGGGCCGCCGACGGTGCAGCTCGTCGTCGAGACGTTGACGACGCTGAAGGTGCCGTAGACGACGCCCGCCGAGTCGGGGGCGTCGACGGTGGACGTCGGGGTGCCGAGCTGCGCGGAGGTGCAGACGGGGGCGCTGCTGGCGGCGCTGGCGGTCGGGACGACCTTGGTGCCGGAGCCGGCTCCGGTGCTCTCGCTCTTGCCGCCGTCCTTGGCGCCGCCGGGGCTCTCGCCGGTGGCCTGGCCGCTGGTGCCGCCCGCGGTGCTGGAACCGCCGTCCGGGTTCTTGCCCCCGGTGGCGCCGCCCTGCGCCTGGGAGGCCTGGCCGGCCATGGAGGTGTTGGGGTCGGTGCCGCCGGAGTTGGAGACGTGTATGAGGGCGGGGATCGCGGTGCCGATGAACAGGGCCGCGGCCGCCATGCCGACGGCGGCCTGGCGCTTGCGGGCCCGGCGGGCGGGCACCGCGCGGCGCAGGTGGTCGAGGGAGCCGTCGCGCGGGGCGAGGTCGTCGACCGCGGTGTGCAGCAGCCGGCGCAGGGCCAGCTCGTCCGCGTCGAACCCGTCCAGGGCTTCGGGGCCGTCGGCGCCGGCGCCGAAGCCGGGGCCGAGCCCGCTCCGGAGCCCTTCAGGGCCCGGTCCCAGGCCCTCGGGGCCCTTTTCGTCGGGGCCGTGGTTCACAGTTCCGTTCCCAGCGTGCGATTGCGTGTGCTCTTGCTCGTGCTGCCGTGGCGTCGGCTCCCCCGAACCGGGCCTCGGACCGGGCCCGGAACCGGGCCTCGAACCTGGCTCATGACCATGCGTCGGCTCGTGCCAGGCGTAGGGCTCGTGGCGATCATGTGAGTCGCCTCCCTCGGGGCTGTCCGTCATACCGTCGACTCCATCGCCACCCGCAGCGCCGCGATGCCTCGCGAACCGTACGCCTTCACCGAGCCCAGCGAGATGCCGAGCGTCTCGGCGACCTGGGCCTCGGTCATGTCGGCGAAGTAGCGCAGTACGAGGACCTCGCGCTGGCGGCGCTGGAGGCCCTTCATCGCCTTGATCAGGTCGCGCCGCTCCAGCTGGTCGTAGGCGCCTTCCTCGGCGCTGGCCGCGTCCGGCATCGGCTTGGAGAGGAGCTTGAGGCCGAGGATGCGGCGGCGCAGCGCGGAGCGGGAGAGGTTGACGACCGTCTGGCGCAGGTAGGCCAGGGTCTTCTCCGGGTCCCGGACGCGTTTGCGGGCGGAGTGGACGCGGATGAACGCCTCCTGGACGACGTCCTCGCAGGAGGCGGTGTCGTCGAGGAGGAGCGCGGCGAGGCCGAGGAGCGAGCGGTAGTGCGCCCGGTAGGTCTCGGTGAGGTGGTCGACGGTGGTACCGGCCGCGGCCGGCGTCTCGTCGGCGCCGTCGCGCTGGCTGGGTATGCGGGTGGGCCGCGCTGCGGGCATGGGCGCGATCACCGGCATGCCGCCGGGCGCACCGGGCATGCGGGGGCGCAGGCCGGCGCGGGGCGGCCGTAGGGCCGTCGCGCCGCGGGGCGCACTGAGTTCGAGAACCTCTGCCACGCCAGTTGGACACGTCTACCCCCGCTGGGGTTGTACGTGCCGGGCATCACTTTTACGTCGGGCGTGTCGGACGGGCACCCGCCGAGCCCGCCGGCAGCGCGCACGCCGGATCCGCCGGGTGGGCCGGCCGGCGTGGTCGGCATCGCTCCACGCCTGTCCGGCAGCACACCCGACGGTGCCTCAATTGCCGTCATGCGACCCGCTCTTCCCCTATATCCCATTATGAACGGGCGTCCCCACGCCCCGATCACGGCGTCCCCACGCCAGGATCATGCGTCCCCGCGGCCCGAAGGCCCGATTGCGTAAGCGCCCGGTAAGACAGGCGACCGCAAAGACGCTCCCCGCCGTCCGCATGGTTGCGGAGGACGGGGAGGAAAATCTTCGAACGCCGGGGGGTCGGGGTTCAAGAGGTTTGGACCATGCTCCGGGACACATTTCTTACGCAGACCCTACCTGTGGGCCCGCTCCCACCCGGAGCGCCTACAGGGCGTTTGCCGTGGTCACCGGCTGTTCACACAAAATCCGCCGTACCTGAACGGCCGGTCAGTTCCGCCGCCACCAACTCGGCGATCTGCGCGGTGTTCAGAGCGGCCCCTTTGCGAAGATTGTCCCCGCAGACGAAGAGTTCCAGCGCGGTCGGGTCGTCGAGCGCCCGCCGCACCCGCCCGACCCACGTCGGATCCGTGCCCACCACGTCTGCAGGGGTCGGGAACTCGCCGGCGGCCGGGTTGTCGAAGAGGACGACACCCGGGGCCGTGTCCAGGATCTCCCGGGCCCCGTCGACCGTGACCGCGCCCTGGAACCTGGCGTGCACCGTCAGGGAGTGGGTGGTGACCACCGGAACCCGCACGCACGTCACCGCGACCGGCAGCTTCGGCAGTCCGAGGATCTTGCGGGACTCGTCCCGCACCTTCATCTCCTCCGACGACCAGCCGTCCTCCCGCAGCGACCCGGCCCACGGGACGACGTTGAGCGCCACCGGCTCCGGGAACGGCCCGGTGAGGTCCCCGACCGCCCGCCGCACGTCACCGGGCTTGGTGCCCAGCTCCGTACCGGCGACCATCGACAGCTGGGCCCGCAGCGTCTCCACGCCGGCCCGCCCGGCCCCGCTCACCGCCTGGTACGACGACACCACCAGCTCGCGCAGCCCGAACTCGGCGTGCAGCGCGCCCAGGGCGACGATCATCGACAGGGTGGTGCAGTTGGGGTTGGCGATGATCCCGCGCGGCCGGTTGCGGGCGCAGTGCGGATTGACCTCGGGGACGACCAGCGGCACCTCGGGGTCCATCCGGAAGGCCCCGGAGTTGTCCACGACGACCACGCCCCTGGCCGCGGCGACCGGCGCCCAGCGCGCGGACACCTCGTCGGGTACGTCGAACATCGCGACGTCGATCCCGTCGAAGGCCTCCTCCGACAGCGCGACGACCTCGACCTCGGCCCCGCGCACGGTCAGCTTGCGACCGGCCGAGCGCGGGGTCGCGATCAGGCGGATCTCGCCCCAGACGTCCGCCCGCTGGGACAGGATCTGGAGCATGACCGTGCCGACGGCCCCGGTCGCCCCCACGACCGCGAGCGCCGGCTTGGCAGTCATCGGCCGGTGCCTCCGTAGACCACGGCCTCGTCGGTGTCGGAGTCCAGACCGAAGGCGGTGTGCACGGCGCGCACGGCCTCCGGCACGTCGTCGGCGCGGGTGACGACCGAGATGCGGATCTCGGAGGTCGAGATCAGCTCGATGTTCACGCCGGCGTCGGACAGGGCCTCGAAGAAGGAGGCGGTGACGCCCGGGTTGGTCTTCATGCCCGCGCCGACCAGCGAGATCTTGCCGATCTGGTCGTCGTAGCGGAGCGAGTCGAAGCCGATGCCCGACCGGTTGCGCTCCAGCGCGTCGATGGCCTTGCGGCCCTCGGTCTTCGGGAGCGTGAAGGAGATGTCCGTCAGGCCGGTGGCGGCGGCGGACACGTTCTGCACGACCATGTCGATGTTGATCTCGGCATCGGCGATGGTCCGGAAGATGGCGGCGGCCTCGCCCGGCTTGTCGGGCACACCGACGACCGTGACCTTGGCCTCGGAGGTGTCGTGCGCGACACCGGAGATGATGGCCTGCTCCACCTTCTTGTCCCCAATCGGCTTGCTGCTGACCCACGTGCCCTGCAGTCCGCTGAAGCTGGACCGGACGTGGATCGGGATGTTGTAGCGGCGGGCGTACTCCACACAGCGGTGGAGCAGCACCTTGGAACCGGAGGCGGCGAGCTCCAGCATGTCCTCGAAGGAGATCCAGTCGATCTTCCGCGCCTTCTTCACCACGCGCGGGTCGGCGGTGAACACACCGTCGACGTCGGTGTAGATCTCGCAGACCTCGGCGTCGAGCGCGGCGGCGAGCGCCACGGCCGTCGTGTCGGACCCGCCGCGCCCCAGCGTGGTGATGTCCTTCTTGTCCGCGCTGACGCCCTGGAACCCGGCCACGATCGCGATGTTGCCCTCGTCGAGCGCCGTCCTGATCCGCCCCGGCGTGACGTCGATGATCCGGGCTTTGTTGTGGACCGAGTCGGTGATGACGCCTGCCTGGCTGCCGGTGAACGACTGGGCCTCGTGGCCCAGGTTTTTGATCGCCATGGCCAGCAGTGCCATGGAGATACGCTCTCCGGCGGTCAGCAGCATGTCGAACTCACGCCCGGCAGGCATCGGGGATACCTGCTCGGCGAGATCGATCAGCTCGTCCGTCGTGTCGCCCATCGCGGAAACGACGACAACCACCTGGTTGCCGTTCTTCTTCGCTTCCACGATTCGCTTGGCGACGCGCTTGATGCCCTCGGCATCGGCAACGGAGGAGCCTCCGTACTTCTGCACGACAAGGCCCACGTGCGCTCCTCGCTCGGTTTGTTTGTGTCGGCTCAGTTTAACGAGCGTCCGAATTCCACCAGCGCGCTCCCGCATGGTGAGACGTCGGCACTCGCCACCGGAACCTGCCCAGCGAACGGCACACCACGCGGAAAGTGCCCTGCCTCACAGTGACGGCTGACGGACGCGGAGAAGTCCCGCGCCTTCGACCGCTTCTGGCGCGGCCAGGGCCTGACCGGCCGCTCGGGCTCGGGTCTCGGTCTGTCCGTCGTACGCCAGCTGCTGACGGACGACGGCGGCACGGTGACCCTGCGGGACGCTCCGGGCGGCGGGCTGTGGGTGCGGATCACCCTTCGGGCATCGCCGAGGAGTGGTGGTTGACGATGAGCCACTTGCCGCCGCGCTTCTCGTACTCGTAGGTGTAGCGGGCCTCGACGACCCGCTGGGCGCCGGTCTTCGGGTCGGTGAGGGTGAACGCGTAGATCCCGGTGTCGATGGCCGAGTCGGCGTCGAGCACGTTCACGATGGTCCGCTTCTTCTCGCCCACCGGCTTGTTCTGCAGGAAGTGCTCGAAGTAGTCGACGATCTCGGCGTGGTCGGTGCGGATCCTGTTGCTGACGGTCGGGAGCAGCACCGCGTCCTTGGCGTACAGGCCGGCCACCTTCTCCGGGTCACCGGTCCGCAGGGCGGCGTTCCACCGGTCGAAGAGGGCCGCGATCTGCTTCTTGCTCGGCTCGTGCTGCGGCTTGGAGCCGCCGGCCTGGCTCACCCCCACGCTCACCGTGGCGGCGGTGACGAGAGCGGTGACGGTGACGACGGCGGCGCGTATACGTGTCTTTCGGGTCATGGCCCAAGACTCGCTTTCCGCTGGTTAACGCCCGTGCAGCCGACGTACAGCGCAGGTGCAGGGCTGAGCCAATTCCCTCAGCCGCGCAGGAGACTGACGCCGGCACCGAGCGAGACGACCCCCATGCCGACGGCGGTCAGCACGCCCTGCGTGCCGTCGACGACGAAGGGCGCGACGGCGGCGACGACGAGGTTGAAGAGGAAGAGGAACCAGAGGACGGGCCGGGAGGCGAGCAGCGACTTCATGGGAGATGTCCTTGTCCGGGAGCGGTTGGCCTGGCGAGATCAACGATTCCGTCTCCCGGGGACCGCAACGAGGGAGCGCTCTCCCGAACCGTTGGTGTAGCCAGTTACACCATGACGACGACGCTGATACCTCTCACCGGCATCGTGCTGCTGGGCGCGAGCGTGCAGTGGCTGACCGGTATGGGCTTCGCGCTGGTCGCCGTACCGGCCCTGATCCTCCTGCTCGGCCCCGCCGAGGGCGTCGCACTCGCCAACTGCGCGGCGGGCGCGATCAGCGTGGTGGGCCTGGCGGGCGGCTGGCGCCGGGTCCGTCCGGCGGCGATGGTCCCGCTGTGCGCGGCGGCGGCCTGCACGGTCCCGGCAGGCACCTGGCTGACCCGCCGGCTCCCCGCTCCCTTGTTGCTTTTGACGATGGGCGCCCTGGTGACGGCAGCCGTGCTCCTGGTGATGCGCGGCGCCCGCCTCCCCGCCCTCCGCGGCCGGGGCGGCGCACTCACGGCCGGCGCGGTCGGCGGCTTCATGAACTCGGCGGCGGGCGTGGGCGGCCCACCGATCTCCCTCTACGCGCTCAACGCGGGCTGGACGGTACGCGAGTTCGTCCCGAACGCCCAGTTCTACGGCGTGATCGTGAACGCCTTCTCGGTGACGGCGAACGGGGTGCCGGACCTGAGCGGCACGGAGTGGGCGGCGGTGGGTGCGGCGATGGTGGTGGGCGGGCTCATCGGGAGGGCGGTGGGCGACCACCTGCCCGAACGCCACGCACGCCGGGTGGTCCTCCTGCTGGCCCTGACGGGCGGGGTCACGGCGGTGGCGAAGGGGCTATGGACGCTGTGACCTTCGCGGAACGGCGGCTCAGTCCGCGAACTCCTTGAGGGGCTCGGTGTCGAGGGTGATGTTCACGGGTTCCGGAAGCTTCACGGCCGCTCCGAACGGCAGCTTCTCCTCGTGCCGGTAGCGGCCGTCCTCCGGCTGGTTGAAGACGACGACCGAGCAGTCGTCACGGTCGATGAGGAGGTAGACGGGGATGCCGGCCGCGGCGTAGCCGTCGGGCTTCTCGACGCGGTCGCGGTTGTTGGTGTCGGAGTCATACGAGGTGACCTCGACGGCCATCAGGGCGCCCTCGGATTCGGACCACTCCCCGTGCCCCTTGAGCCCGCCCACCGTGACGAGGACTCCATCGGCACGAGCGCGCCCCTTGCGGTATCGCTCCGTCTTCAACCCGCTCTCGGCGTGCAGCCACAGATCCGGACGATGCTGCATGCACGTCCGCTGCAGCCACGCGATCATCTCGCGATGGTTGCCGTCCCCCATGGGCTTGACCACGACCCTTCCGTTGATGAACTCCAGCCACACGGTCTCCGGGGCATGGCGTTCGAGCTCCTCGAACTCCTCGACGGACATCTGCGGCCGGTGCTCGGTCCTGGGGGTCATGGCGTCGCCTCCTCGACTCCATACTGCCCCGACCGGCACCTCCTGCACGCTCACCTCAGCCCCGCCGCGCGCCGCAGGGCCTCGACGCGCTCGGTGACGTCGATGACCTCGTCGGCGCCCGGCAGGTCGCCGCTGCCGCGCGGGCCGGGAAGGAAGGTCTCCGGGACATAGCTCCATGTGTACTCGTCCTCCTCGACACCCTCCAGGCACTCCCGGCACAGCCCGCTCACGATCTCGGTCGTCCGCTCGTCCGCGTCACACAGACCGCAGGCCATGATCACGCGGGAGACGCGAGCCCGGCGGGCGGCCTTCTGCCGGATCTTCGCCTTGGACTTCTTCGGGGGCATCCTGCTCTCCAATCGGTTGCGGGCGAGTCCGCCCGGGTTGGTGACGGCGGCCGGAAGCCCGTCCGTCAGGGCCTTGGTGATGTCGTTCGGCGTCGCGCCACGGGACAGCCACTCCTCGGCCAGGGAGGCGAGGGAACGGCAGTCGGCGTCGGACAGGGTCATGCGGGAGTCGGCTGCGCGCAGTTCGGCGAGAACCTCATGGGCGGTGTCGGGTTCCGGCTCGACGTCCACGACATCGATGTCCTGGACCGCCTCGGCCTCCTCGACGCGGGCCAGCCCCGGCTGGTAGTCCTCGGTGACGTCCTTGCCGTCCAGCTTCCGCGCGAACTCCGCCCACCACTCGGCCGACCTGCGGGTACGCGACCAGTACGTCCGGGTCACCCAGCGCATCGAGTTGTCGTCGACGGTGATGTGCTCCTTGATCCAGCGCAGGTGGCCGGCGAGCGTGATGCGGCGCAGCGAGGTACGGCAGGCCTGTTGGCCGTAGCGGGGATGCTCGGCGGCGATCGCCTTGTAGCCCATCGCGTGGCCCTCGTGGAGATGGTCGATGAAGACGGCGAGGTCACGGTCGCGGGGGCTCAGGTGTGCGAAGTCCGGGTCCGCGTGCGGGTCTTCGTCACCCGTGGAGCGTTTCCCGTAACCCGTTTTGGCCATCGGGTGCGACGGGGACGGCAGAGCAGGGCTAGGGTTGGCATAAGCCACTGTCGAGGCTCCTCGTTCGCGTAGGTATCGAGGTCCCTCGATACGTAGGTCCAGGCCCCGGAGCCGGTGTTCCAGCACCGACCGGGGCCGATCTATTTGCCGCGAACCTAGAGGCCCTTTACGTTTCGGCGCAAGCCGATCACGGAACGTCACTCTTTCGAGGTAGGCGGGCTCAACTCACCTTCAGACTCGGTTGGTTGGGTCGTTTCAAACCAGGCCAAAACCCAGGAGAAGAGCTCGAAGCCCGAGGCTCAAGCCCCGGGCCGAACTGCGGAAACACGGGAGCGCTGCTGTGGCCCTGCCGACGGCTGCCGAGTTCGGCGTCCAAGGTCTCTTGTGCCACCCGCATGGCCTCCGCGTAGGTCGGCTCCCGGAGTCGGCGCCACATCTCGTCCTCGGAGACGTCCTCGACGTGGGCGACGACCCACCAGATGTTGCCGAAGGGGTCCTTGACGCGCCCACCGCGCTGCCCGAAGGCGTTGTCCGCCGGAGACGTGACGACTTCGGCACCGGCCGCGACGGCCCGGTCGAACGTGCCGTCCGCGTCGGTGACGAACACGCGCAGCAGGCTCGGCAGGGCGGGCCAGTCCTGGTGCCGGTCGAAGGCCAGGACGACGGTGTCGCCGATCCGGATCTCGGCGTGTCCGATCAGGCCGTCCTCGGTCGGCACCCGTCCCAGCTCCGTACCCCCGAACGCCTGGGTGACGAAATCCAGGAACGCCCCGGTGTCGTCGGTGACGACCCAGGGCGCGACTGTGGTGTACCCGTCCGGTGCGGCGCTTCCGGGCTGCTCGGGCATCGCGATCCTCTCGCCGGTGTCGGAATGTCACCGACGACCGTAGGGACCGCTTGGGACGGAGGCTGTCCTACTTGGAAGAGGACTGCGCCCCCAGCGCCCCGCCGATCTCCTGCTCCATGACCTGGCCCGCCTCGAACTCCAGCGTCTCGTCGCCGATCGTGTCCTGGTCGGTGTCCAGGCCGTCCAGTTCCTCCAGGGGCTGGTTCAGGCGGACGTGGATCAGGACGGACTGGAGGGCGCGCAGGACCGCGGAGGCGGTGGGGCCCCAGTTGGAGAAGTAGGAGAACTGCCACCACCACAGGGCCTCCGTGGTGCGGCCCGAGCGGTAGTGGGCCATGCCGTGGCGGAGGTCGGTGATGATGTCGGCCAGGTCGTCCGAGATACGGGCCGGGACGGGCGCCTTGCGGGGCTCGTAGGGGTCGAAGACCTCGGAGTAGACGTCGATGGGGTCGAGCAGGCGCGCGAAGTTCTCGCGGAGCTGGTCGACGTCCGGCTCCGGGCCCAGGTCCGGCTCGTAGCGCTCGTCGGGGACGATGTCCTCGTGCGCGCCGAGCCGGCCGCCGGCCAGCAGGAGCTGGGAGACCTCCAGGAGGAGGAAGGGGACCGCCGAGTCCGGCTCGTCGCCCTTCGACACCTCCGTCACGGCCACCAGGAAACTCTCCACCTGGTCGGCGATCTGGACCGCGAAGTCGTCAGGGTTCTGCGCGGTCGCGTGCAGCGTGGCGTCAGACATCTAGGAGTCGTCTCCCCTCGAAGGCGCGGCCGAGCGTGACCTCGTCCGCGTATTCCAGGTCGCCACCCACCGGGAGGCCGCTGGCCAGGCGGGTGACCTTCAGGCCCATGGGTTTGATCATGCGGGCGAGGTAGGTGGCAGTCGCCTCGCCCTCCAGGTTCGGGTCCGTGGCCAGGATCAGCTCGGTGACCGTGCCGTCGGCCAGACGCGCGAGGAGTTCTCTTATCCGGAGGTCGTCGGGGCCGACGCCCTCGATCGGGCTGATCGCGCCGCCGAGCACGTGGTAACGGCCGCGGAACTCCCGCGTGCGCTCGATCGCGACGACGTCCTTCGGCTCCTCCACGACACAGATCACCGTGCGGTCGCGGCGGGCGTCGCGGCAGATGTTGCACAGTTCCTCCTGTGCCACGTTGCCGCAGGTCGCGCAGAAGCGGACCTTCGCCTTCACCTCCAGGAGAGCCTGCGCCAGACGCCGTACGTCCGTGGGCTCCGCCTGCAGGATGTGGAAGGCGATCCGCTGCGCGCTCTTGGGACCGACGCCGGGAAGCCGCCCCAGCTCGTCGATGAGGTCCTGGACCACGCCTTCGTACAACGGACTGCCCTTCCTGGAGTCTTTCGGTACGTACCGTAGTTGGCTGCCGCCTGTCCTAGGAAGGCGGTACGGGTGTCGTGCGGGCGACGAACATCAGAACGGCAGGCCCGGGATGCCGCTGCCGCCGCCCAGACCCTGGGCCAGCGGGCCCAGCTTCTGCTGCTGGAGCGCCTGGGCGTTCTCGTTGGCCGCCTGCACCGCCGCGATGATCAGGTCGGCGAGGGTCTCGGTGTCCTCCGGGTCCACCGCCTTCGGGTCGATCTTCAGCGCGCGCAGCTCGCCGGAGCCGGTCACGGTGGCCTTCACCAGGCCGCCGCCCGCCTGTCCGTCGACCTCCGTGCTCGCCAGTTCCTCCTGGGCCCGTGCCAGGTCCTGCTGCATCTTCTGGGCCTGCTGGAGCAGCTGCTGCATGTTGGGCTGGCCACCACCGGGGATCACGATCAGCTCCTGGGTCGGGTCCGGATTTTCTCTGTTGTGCATGAGCCTACGTGGTCGACGCAGCCATCGCCCCGCCACTCTTTCGAGTGAGATTCCCGAGATGCCTATACCTGATCAAGGCCCACTTCCGGGCGTAAAAGAGGCGAAAGCAAGGCCTTCGCCACCCATTGGGCGGTAGGAAGGGTTCCCGTCGTCAGCATTCATTGTCAGGTCCAGCGCCAGGTCCGAATGTCACGGAACGTGACCGGTCGGGATCAGTTAGGGAGTGCCGGGTGGGTCAGCCGGAGATGCAGCCCGAGGGACCGCCCCAGGACGGGCGGGGCGGCGAGGGTGCGGCCGGACTGCGGCCGGGTGATCTGACCGGGCGGGCGTTCCCGCTCGGGGACTGGGGTGAGCCGGCCGAGCGGCTCGACGAGCTGTACCGGTGGGTGGAGCGCGGGGCGCTGGAGACGGCCGCGTGGTATCTGGCGGACCGGGTGTGGAAGCGGCGGGGGGCGAGGGCGCTGCGGTGCGGGGCGGCCGTGGGGGCGGTACTGGGGGCCGCGCTGCCGCTGCTGGACCTCACCGGGGTGGTCGGCGGGGTCGCGCCCTGGGGGTACCTCTCGCTGCTGATGGCGGTGTCCTGCGTCGGTATCGACCGGTTCTTCGGGGTGACGTCCGGCTGGATAAGGGACATGGCCACCGCGCAGGCCGTGCAGCGGCGGCTGCAGGTGCTGCAGTTCGACTGGGCGTCGGAGAGTGTGCGGGAGGTGCTGGGGCCGGCGGAGGGGACGGCGAGCGAGGCGAGCGAGCGGTGCCTGGGGGTGCTGCGGCGGTTCTCGGAGGACGTGACCGAGCTGGTCCGTACGGAGACGGCCGACTGGATGGTGGAGTTCCGGACGGGGCCGACGCCGCTGGGCATGCAGGCGACGGTGGCGGCGGGGCCGCGGGCGGATGCGGGGCATCTGAACGGGCGGTTTCCGCTGCCGGGCCCTAACGGGGCGCGGCCGAACATGCCGCGACAGAGGCCGCCGGAACCGAGGTGAGGTGAGGGGGGTGCGCGTCGCGGGTTCGGTGCGGCACCGTCGTGGTTGCTCGCGCCGCGCCCCTGAAAGGGGTGGTTTCGCGCCGTGGCTCAGTGCCGCACCGTGGGGGCTGGTCGCGCAGTTCCCCGCGCCCCAAGAGGGCGGCTTCGCGCCCACGCGGCGGAGCCGCATATCGGAACAGTCCCGCGCCCCTGCGGGGCGCGCCACAGCCCCGCACCTCTAAAAGGGCGCGTAAGGGGCCGCACTAATTGTCAGGACGGCTGAATGTCTTGACATCTTGGGAAGGGGCGCCGCATCGTGAGGGCGCAGGGTCTGGAGCGTCCGAGGAAGGGCAGCCACATGGTGGGTACGGTCGGGGTCGCCGTCGTCGGGTTCGGGTGGATGGGGCGGGTGCATACCCAGGCCTACCAGCGCGTTCCCCACCACTTCCCGCAGCTGCCCGTACGGCCCGAGCTGGTGACCGTCGCCGAGGAGGTGCCGGGGCGGGCCGAGGAGGCCGCTGAGCAGTTCGGGTTCCGGAGCACCACCCGGGACTGGCGGGACGTGGCGGCCGACCCGCGTGTCCACGCCGTCAGCATCACCGCGCCGAACTTCCTGCACCGCGAGATCGGCGTCGCCATGGCCGAGGCCGGCAAGCACATATGGATCGAGAAGCCGGTCGGGCTGACCGCGGAGGACGCCCGCGCGGTGGCGGACGCGGTGGCCAAGGCCGGGGTGCGCGGGACGGTCGGGTTCAACTACCGCAACGCGCCCGCCGTCGCGTACGCGCGTGAGCTGATCGCCTCCGGTGAGCTGGGGACCGTGACGCATGTCCGCGTCCGGCTGTTCAGCGACTACGCCGCACATCCCGACGGCGCCCTGACCTGGCGGTACGAGCGGGCCCGGGGCGGTGGCGGAGTGCTCGGCGACCTGGCCTCGCACGGCGTCGACCTGGCCCGCTTCCTGCTCGGCGACATCGAGTCGCTGACCGCCGACACGGCCGTGTTCATCCCGGAGCGCGCCCGCCCCACCGGCGCCACCGCCGGCCACACCCTCGCCACCGGCGGCGAGCTCGGCCCGGTCGAGAACGAGGACTACGTCAACTGCCTGCTGCGCTTCGCCTCCGGCGCCCGGGGCGTCCTGGAGGCCTCCCGGGTCTCGGTCGGCGAGCAGAACAACTACGGCTTCGAGGTGCACGGCACCAAGGGCGCCGTCTTCTGGGACTACCGGCGGATGGGCGAGCTGGGCGTCAGCCGTGGCACCTCCTACCAGGACCAGCCCGTCTCCACGGTCTTCGTCGGACCCGGCCACGGCGAGTACGGCGCCTTCCAGCCCGGCGCCGCCAACGCCATGGGCTACGACGACCTCAAGGTGATCGAGGCCCGCAACTTCCTGCGCTCCGTCGCCGAGGGCACCTCCTACGGCCCGACCCTGGAGGACGCCGTGCACAGCGCGACCGCCCTCGACGCGATGAGCCGCTCGGCCGCACAGGGGACCTGGGTCACCCTCGGCTGAACCCCGGCCGGGGAGCGCTCACGCGCAGAGTTTCATGGTCGCCGGCGCGTAACAGGCCACATGCCCGTACGAGCGGATCACGTCCTGGCCGTTCCCCTTCTCGACGTACGACAGGAAGCTCGACGCGAGCGAGGTGGCCGACGGCTGGCCATAGGTGTACGCGTACTCGATCTCGCGGTACGGGTACGGGCTGACGCCGCGCTCGATCGCGTCCACCGACGGGGCGTTGGCGTCCAGGGAGAGGATGTGCAGGCCCTTCGCGTGCTCCGCCACGTTCAGCTCGGCGTATCCGACCGCGCCCTTCAGCTGGGCCACCTGCGACAGCACCTGGTCGGTGGAGTCCAGCTCGCAGCGGATCACCTTCGCCGTCGGGTCGTCCTTGTGCACGCAGTCCACGGAGGAGTTGGCGATCTCGCCACGCTTCAGCACCCGCCGCTGGAAGACCTGCCGGGTCCCGGAGTTGGCGTCCCGGCTGACCAGCACCACCTGCAGGTCGGGGCCGCCCAGCTGCTTCCAGTTGGTGATCTCGCCCCGGTACAGCCGTCGTACGTCGGCCGTGGTGAGGTTCCGCAGCGGCACGTCGTCGTTCACGACCAGCGCGAAGACCACCAGGGCGACCCGGTTCTCCTTCAGCTCGGGCATGTCAGTGGGCTTGGGGCCGTCGGAGAGGGCCAGCACCGACGGGGAGCCCTTCTTCGCGTCCGCCCCGGCGTCGTTCAGCTCCCTGATCCCGGCGGTCGAGCCGTGCGCGTCCACCGTGATCGACGCGCCCGCGCAGCCCTTCTCGTACTTCTTCGCCGCGTCCTGCATCACGGGGGCGAAGGCGGTCGAGCCGATGACCCGCAGCGAGCCCTTCGCGCAGCCCATCGGCGGCGGGGTGTCGTCGCGGGCCACGACGATCGTGGCGAGGGTGAGCACGCTGAGCGTCAGCATGATGGTGATCAGCCGGGAGGCGCGGCTGAACAGGGGCGTGGCATCGTCGGGGGTGGCACTGCGGTTGGGGTGCACCTCGCCGTCGTGGAGCCCGCCGACGATCCTGATCTCCCGGCCGACGTCACCGCCGGACAGCAGCACAAGGAGCTTGAAGTGCTCCCCGTGGTTGAGCGGGACCCGCGGGATGCGCAGGGTGTTGCCCGCGTAGCCGAAGCCGCGCTCCGGGGTGAAGTGAGGCATGAGGTGGTCGCTGTCGGTCGGCTGGGTGACCGAGACGCCCCGGATGATGCGATCGGTGAACACGGCGGTGAGACCGTGCAGTTCGGGACTGGTGTAGTCGTCGCGGCCGATGCCCTGGGAGCCGTCGTTCTCGATGCGCAGCAGGACCAGGGTGGCACCGGCCATGTCCGGGGCCTCGTCGAAGAGGCCCAGGCGTCTGCCGATACGGCCGGAACGGACGTCGTCGCCGATCGGGTTGTCCATCTGCACGCGGTAGCCGATCCGCTTACGGCGCGGGACGCGACGCTCGTACCAGAAGATGCCCGCGGACGCGACGATGCCGAGCACCGCGGTGCCCACGGCGACGACGTTCTCCGCGCTCAGCCACTCCATGTGGGTGCCCCCGCCACTGCCCGGAGCCGGATGAATGGGGTCACCGTAAGAGGCTCGGACGAGCAGCGAAGGGACAATTCGGCCGCCCGAACGGAAGTTCGCCGGACGTTCAACTACCCCATATTCAGCCTTTGTTCATTCCTTGCTGTAGGTCAGGCTCTCGTCGCCGTCCTTCGTCACGCGCTTCAGCTTGCCGCCCGACAGCAGGGTCACCTCGGTGGCCTCGCCGGCGCTGCACGACGAACGGGGCTTGCCGGACGTGACCGTGGAGGGGCCGATCTCCAACGGGCCGTCGGAGCCGGGCTTTCCGGCGAGCTTCGCCGTGAACTCGCAGTGGTAGCCGGGGCCGTCCGCCACCAGGGTGAGGACCTTGTCGCCCACGGCACCCTGGCGGATGGTCAGTTCGCGGGTGTTGTGGCCGGTGTCGTTGTCTATCGACGTGGCCCAGGTGCCGAGGAAGCCGCTCGGGACGATGTTCTTCGGGGCAGCCGAGGAGGAGGGCGACTGTGCGGGCGTCGACTCCGCGGAGGTGGTCGGGGCGGTGGCCGACGGAGTGGGGGTGACCTTGCCGGCCGCCTTGTCGTCCGCGCCGTCGCCGCCGCTCTGCATGAGCGCGTACACCGAGCCGCCCGCGGCCAGCAACACGATCAGCGCGATGGTGACGAGGAGGGCGGTGGAGCGGGGGGTGCGGCGGGACTCGTCGGCGGGGACGGGGTCGGGGTCGTAGAGGGGAAGCGGGGGTGCGTAGATCTGGGTGGCGTCGGGGGTGGTGACGGGGGCGGTGACGGCGTAGGGGTTGTACGGCTGCGGCTGCGGCTGCGGGTGCTGGTGGGGTTGGTTCGGGTAGCCGTAGGCCGGGTGGGCGGGGGCGTGTTCGGGGGACGGCGGGTCGAGTGTCGGCTGCGGGTGGGTGGGGGCTGGTCGCGCCCCCGCGGCGGCAGCCGCAGATTCAACACCGCCCCGCGCCCCTTGGTCTGCTGATCCTTGCGCCTCCTGACGCGTCACCCCCTGCAGCGCCCCGTAGACCGTAGGGTCCTCCACCTCCAGCAACTCCACCGCGTGGCGGCCCAGTTGGGCTACCAGGGAGCCCGGCAGCCACGGGTCCCTCGACCGGCCCTCCCAGACCGTGTCGCCCGCTCCCGTCCGGGCCAGGATCGCGTCCAGCGACGGACGGGCCGCCGGGTCCTTGCGCAGGCAGTCGCGGACCACGTCGGCGATGTCCTCGGGGAGGCCGGAGAGGTCGGGTTCCTCCTGGGCGATCCGGAACATCAGGGCGTGTGCGCCGCCCTCGGTGGAGCCGAAGGGAAGCCGGCCGGTGGCCGCGTAGGCGAGCACCGAGCCGAGGCAGAAGACGTCGCAGGCCGGCGTGATCCGGTCGCCGCGCACCTGCTCGGGGGCCATGAAGCCGGGCGAGCCGAGGAGGGAGCCGGTCTGGGTGAGCCGTTCGCCGGGCAGCGTCTCCAGTGCCCGCGCGATGCCGAAGTCGATGACCCGGGGTCCCTCTATGGTGAGCATCACGTTGGACGGCTTGAGGTCACGGTGGACGATCCCGGCCGCGTGGATGTTGCCCAGCGCGTGTGCGAGACCGGCGGCGAGAATGCGCACCGACCGCTCGGGCAGCGGCCCGTGGTCGTGCTCGACGACCCGCTGGAGGCTCGGCCCGGCCACATAGCCGGTGGCCACCCAGGGCACGGCGGCCTCGGTGTCGGCGTCGAGAACGGGCGCGGTCCAGAACCCGCCGACCCGCTGGGCGTTGCGCACCTCCTGCCGGAAGCGCTCGCGGAACTCCTCGTGCTCGGCGAGCTCCGCCCGTACCAGCTTCACGGCGACCGTACGACCGCGCTCCGACCGGGCGAGGTACACACGCCCCATCCCGCCCGCGCCCAGCCGCGCCAGCAGCCGGTAGCGACCGATGTGCTGCGGATCCCCCGGCCCCAGCTTCTCCATGGCAGATCCGCTCCTTGCTCACACTTGTGATCGAGCCGAGAATAATGCGGCCGTTCCGGGGATCGCGCCGCGCTATGTCTACGGTTACGTAACAGGCACCGGTGCCGTTCGCCCGGCCGTGTCCCCAGGCTGTGGACAACCTGTCGCGGAATCCCCCTGACCACGGAACATGTCGCCGATATCGCTCCCCCGCCGGACACTCCTACGCTCCCGGGCATGACCCCTCAGCCCAATCCCCAGGCCGGAGCCGCAGTGAAGGCGGCCGATCGTGCGCACGTCTTCCACTCCTGGTCCGCGCAGGACCTCATCGACCCGCTCGCCGTGGCCGGCGCCGAAGGGTCGTACTTCTGGGACTACGACGGTCGGCGCTACCTGGACTTCACCAGCGGGCTCGTCTTCACCAACGTCGGCTACCAGCACCCGAAGGTCGTCGCCGCCATCCAGGAGCAGGCCGCGAAGATGACGACCTTCGCGCCCGCCTTCGCCGTCGAGGCGCGGTCGGAGGCGGCCCGGCTGATCGCCGAGCGCACCCCCGGCGACCTGGACAAGATCTTCTTCACCAACGGCGGCGCCGACGCCATCGAGCACGCCGTGCGGATGGCACGGCTGCACACCGGGCGCCCGAAGGTGCTGTCCGCCTACCGCTCCTACCACGGCGGCACCCAGCAGGCGATCAACATCACCGGCGACCCGCGCCGCTGGGCCTCCGACGGCGCCGCCGCCGGGGTCGTGCACTTCTGGGCGCCCTTCCTCTACCGCTCCCGCTTCTACGCGGAGACCGAGGAGCAGGAGACCGCGCGGGCGCTGGAGCACCTGGAGACGACCATCGCCTTCGAGGGGCCGGGCACGGTCGCGGCCATCGTGCTGGAGACCATCCCCGGGACCGCCGGGATCATGGTCCCCCCGGCCGGGTATCTGGCGGGGGTCCGGGAGATCTGCGACAAGTACGGGATCGTCTTCGTCCTGGACGAGGTCATGGCCGGGTTCGGGCGGACCGGCGAGTGGTTCGCCGCCGACCTGTTCGGGGTCGTACCCGATCTGATGACCTTCGCCAAGGGCGTGAACAGCGGGTATGTGCCGCTCGGTGGTGTCGCGATCAGCGGGAAGATCGCCGAGACCTTCGCCAAGCGGCCCTACCCGGGCGGGCTGACCTACTCCGGGCATCCGCTGGCCTGTGCCGCCGCCGTCGCGACGATCAACGTGATGGCGGAGGAAGGGGTCGTCGAGAACGCGAAGCGGCTGGGTGCGGAGGTCGTGGGGCCGGCGCTCGCCTCGCTCGCCGAGCGGCACCCGAGCGTCGGCGAGGTCCGCGGGGTCGGCATGTTCTGGGCGCTCGACCTGGTGAAGAACCGGGAGACCCGGGAGCCGCTGGTGCCGTACAACGCGGCCGGGGAGGCGAACGCGGCGATGGCCGCCTTCGGCGCTGCGGCGAAGAAGCAGGGGCTGTGGCCGTTCGTGAACATGAACCGGACGCATGTGGTGCCGCCGTGCAATGTCAGTGAGGCCGAGCTGAAGGAAGGGTTCGCTGCGCTGGACGCGGCGCTGAGCGTGGCCGACGAATACACGGTGGCTTGAGGTCCCGTTTCGGGCTGCGGGCCGGTGGGGGCTGGTCGCGCAGTTCCCCGCGCCCCTGAAGGGGCGCGCCGCTTCTCACAGCCGACCCACGGGTAGCTTCCCGGGTACAGAAGGAGTACACCCGGAACCCGAACGCGTAAGGTGGCGTGCTCGTACATGTATCTGTGAGCGAGCACGTCACCCGTACGCGTGAGGAGAGGCACCCGACGATGCCCGGCAACGGCGCTGTGACCCGCAGTACCCTGCGCCAGCAGATCGCGGACGCGCTCCGTGACGAAGTGCTCGCCGGGCGGCTGCAGCCGGGCCGGGAGTTCACCGTCAAGGAGATCGCCGAGCAGTACGGGGTCTCCGCCACGCCGGTCCGCGAGGCGCTGGTCGACCTGTCCGCGCAGGGCATCCTCGACGCCGACCAGCACCGCGGCTTCCGGGTGCCGGAGTACACGCTGGCCGACTACCGGGGCATGATCGAGGCCCGCAGCCTGGTCACCGACGGCATGTTCCAGGCCCTCGCCCACGGCCTCCACCCGGCCTTCAAGGACCCCGAGGAGCCCCGGGTCGCGGCCGCGCTGGCCGCGGTCCGCCGGCGCGGCGAGGAGGCGCAGCGCGCCGCGACCGCCGGTGACCTGACCATCCTCATCGGTTACGACCTGCGGTTCTGGCGGGAGCTGTCGGCCCTGTTCGGCAACCCCTACCTCGCCGACTTCCTGCACCGGCTGCGCGTGCAGTCCTGGGTGTGCGCGGTGCAGCATCTGCGCCGGCTGCCCGATCTACGCGGGTATCTGTGGTCCCGGCACACGGAGTTGGTCGACGCGCTGTCCCGCCGGGACACCGAGGCCGCCCGGGGGATCGTCGCCGCGTACAACACGCACTCCCTCGCCCTGATCGAGCGACTGGCGGAGAAGAACGGATGACCGCGCCCACGGAGACCACGGAGGACGAGGACAGGGGGACCGTCGACCTTTCCGTCGTCATCCCGGCGTACAACGAGGAGGAACGGCTCGGCCCGACGCTCGACGCCGTCACCCGCTACCTCGCCGACAACGAGAGCCGCTTCGGCTCCTGGGAAGTGGTCGTCTCCGACGACGGTTCCACGGACGGGACGTGCGAGGTCGCCGCCTTACGGCACCCGCGCGTCCGCCTGGTCGCCGCGGACCGCAACCGGGGCAAGGGCAACGCCCTGCGCCTCGGCGTCGCCGCGACCGGCGGCAGCCGCGTGCTCGTCACCGACGCCGACCTCGCGGCGCCGATCGAGGAGCTGGAGCGGCTGGACAAGGCGCTCAGCGAGGGCAGCGCGGCGGCGATCGGCTCGCGTGCGGTGCCGGGCGCGGAGATAGCCGACCACCAGCACCGGCTGCGCGAGCTGCTCGGCCGCGCCGGGAACCTGCTGATACGCGCGACCGCCGTGCCCGGGATCCGGGACACCCAGTGCGGGTTCAAGCTCTTCGACGGCGACCTGGCCCGCGAGGCCTTCGCCGACTCCCGGCTGGACGGCTGGGGCATCGACATCGAGGTCCTCCAGCACCTGCACCGGGGCGGCCACCCGATCGCCGAGGTCCCGGTCCGCTGGAGCCACCAGCCCGGCTCCAAGGTGGGCCCGCTGGACTACCCGAAGGTCCTCGCCGACCTGGCCCGGCTGCGGCTGCGCCGGCTGCGCCCGGCGGACCTGCTGGTCCCGTTCCTCTTCCTCGCCCTCTCGATCGCCCTCTACTCGGGCCGCTTCTTCGACCCGGACCACCGCTATCTCGTCGACTCCCTCCAGGACCAGAACCAGTGGGAGTGGTTCTTCGCGGTGACCGCGGACAACCTCGCGCACTTCCGCAACCCGCTCTTCTCCGACTTCCAGAACTTCCCCGACGGCGTGAACCTCATGGCCAACACGGTCATGCTGGGCGTCTCCGTCCCCTTCGCCCCGCTGACGCTCATAGCCGGTCCGGCCGTCTCGCTCTCCGTGTGCATGGCGCTCGGGCTCGCCGCGACCGCCGCCGCCTGGTACTGGCTGATCGTGAAGCGGGTGGTACGGCACCGGGGTGCCGCCTTCGTCGGCGCGGCCCTCGCGGCCTTCGCGCCGCCGATGGTCAGCCACGCCAACGCGCACCCCAACTTCGTGATCCTGTTCATGATCCCGCTGATCATCGACCGCGCCCTGCGCCTGGCCACCGGCGCCCGGGTCCGGCGGGACGGGATCGTGCTCGGCCTGATGGCGGCGTACCAGGTCCTCCTGGGCGAGGAGCCGTTCCTGCTGGCGGCGCTGGGCATGACCCTGTTCGCCCTCGCGTACGCGGTGGTACGGCCGCAGGTGGCGAAGGAAGCCTGGCGCCCGCTGGGCAAGGGCCTGCTGATCGCCGGGGCGGTCTGTCTGCCCCTGGTCGCCTTCCCGCTCTACTGGCAGTTCACGGGCCCGCAGAGCTACCACAGCGTCCTGCACGGCGACAACGCCGGAAACAGCCCGCTCTCCCTCCTCGCCTTCTCCGAACGCTCGCTGCTCTACGGCAACGCGGGCCGCGCCAACGAGCTCTCCCTCAACCCCACCGAGCAGAACGCCTTCTACGGCTGGCCGCTGGTCCTGGTCGCGTTCGGGATCGTCGTACGGCTGTGGGAGCGGCCGCTGGTCAAGGCGCTGGCGTTCACGTCCGTGGCCGCGGCCGTGCTGTCCATGGGCCCGAAGATCCGCATCCCGCTGACGGAGACGGTGTATCCGGGCCCCTGGGCGCTGGTACGCAAATTCCCGCTCTTCGAGTCCGTCATCGAGGGCCGGGTGGCGATGATCTGCGCACCCGCGCTGGGCGTGCTGCTCGCGCTGGCCCTGGAGAAGGTCCTGGCCACCCGCCGCATCGGCGCCCAGTACTTCGGCCTGCTCGCCGTCGCCCTCGCCCTGCTCCCGATCCTCCCGGCCCCGCTCAAGTCCGAGCAGCGGGAGGCGGTCCCGGAGTTCATCAGCAGCGGGATGTGGAAGTCGTACGTGGGCAGGGGCGAGTCCCTCGTCCCCCTCCCGCTGCCGGACCCCGGCTACGCGGAGGCCCTGCACTGGCAGACCAGCGCCGGGCTCGGCTTCAAGCTCCCCGGCGGATACTTCAACGGCCCCTACGGCGAGGACCGCACCGGAATCTACGGCGCCGTCCCGCGCTACACCTCCAGCATGCTGCGGGACGTCCGCTACACCGGGAAGGTCCCGGTGATCGGCAAGAACTGGCAGGCGCAGGCGAAGAAGGACTTCGCGTACTGGAAGGCGGGGGTACTGGTGGTCGCCCCGCAACCCAATGACGAGAAACTACGACAGGCGGTGGAGGCCCTGACCGGAAAACCCGGTAAGTGGACCGGTGGGGTCTGGGTATGGGACCTGCACGAGGGGAGCTGACCGGCGCCGCACGGATTACTCTTCCCTGACCACCTGGCTGAGCACTTGCTGTGAACGCGCTGATACTAGGAGCCCTCTTTGGCCTGTGACCTCTGGCTGGTACCGCTGGTCGACGTGTTGTGCCACACCCCCGACAATCCGTTCGCCGAGGAACTCGCGCAATACAACAAGGTGCTCGCCGAGGCCGGGCTGCCCCCGGTGCCGGTGTACCAGTACATGCCGGGCCTGTCCGGCGAGGTCGCGCCCGTGGCCGGCTTCGACTACGACGCCCTCCACTTCCTCCGCCGCGTGTACCTGCTCCAGGTCTGCGGCCTGCCCGTCTCCCCCGTGGACGACCTGGGCGGTGACTACGAGCAGCTCCTGGAGATGTTCGAGTCGACGGCCCAGCAGTCCCACCTGGTCTGGCACTACGACCACGCGGGCGCCTACGTCCCGGTCGACTTCCCGAACCCGCTCGCCAGCGACGAACTCCTCGCCAGCGGCGGCCCCCTGGGCTCCTCCCACGCCCTGCTGCGCGAGCTGGAGTACGTCGCCCCGTCGATCGGCATCGACCCGGCGAACCCCCCGGCCCCGCCGCAGCCCCCCGCCGCCCCCACCGACCTGGAGGAACCGGCGGTCCCGGCCCCCTACGACCCGAGCCCCTTCGCCCGCGAACGCCATGTCTGGCTGGGCCTGCACGCGGCGGCGACCCGAAGCCTGGCGCAGGGGTCGATGATCGTCTTCAGCTGACGGGCGGGGATCAGTTCTCGACGAGACGGATGGTGCGGATGCCCGTGCCCCGGTAACGCATCGGGGTCCTGGTCAGCACGGCACGGCCGCGCGGCCATTCGACGGTCGGCAGGGCGAGGTGCAGCACATGCGCGCCGCTCCAGTCCGGCTCGTCCTTGCCGTGCTCCGAGTCGCCCTTGGCTGCGCGCAGGCGCTTGCCGACGGCGGTGGCCGCCGCGAAATCGAGCCCCTCGATGTTGACGGACGGCAGCGCACCGACGTGCTCGGCGACACCGGCCCGCTCCCGCTCGGCGGCGGCCAGGCTCACCGCGGGGATGTAGACCCGCAGAGCCGGATCCTTCTCGGCCTCGACGACGAGCCGCGAGGCCATGCTGTTCCCGGCGCCGAGCGCGAGGGCCGCCGTGTCGTCGAAGATGACGGCACGCGGCAGCGGGTAACGCTCTTCCCCGGTCACTGGACCTCCCCGATCCGACCCGACTCGATGTCGGCCCACAGCTGCTCGCCGGCCTTCTCATCCTCTTCGGTGTAGGGCCGCCCCAGGAAGTGCTCCTCGACGTACGCCCTGGTCTCCTCGTACCGCTTGCGCAGCTCCTCCTTGGTGGGCGTGGCCCCGGCCAGCTCCGCCACGAAGTCCCGCATGCTCATCCCGCGTTCCCGGGCGAGCTCCTGGAGGCGGTCACGGACAGCGGGGTCGACCTTGATCGTGGTGTCAGCCATGAGGACAGTATACTGGCGGTATACCGTCTCAGGGCGTACGAGTGTGACAGTCATCGACGTTCCTTTCTCTGGTTTCTAGGCCGCCACGAGGCGAACTTTTTGCAATTCACCCGCCGGTGACCCGAATTCGTACGGCCTCTCGAAAACCTCGCAGGTCGTCGAGTACTGCCGAGTCACGGGGTCCCGCCGCACCACCCGCCGCAGATACCGCCGTTCCTCCAGTTCACGCAGGGAGGCGACGATCGACATGCACCCTTCGCGACGCTGCGCCGCAAGCATTCGCTCCGTGATCCAGGAACCGTCCGGCAGCCCCAAGAGGTACGCCAGTACGCCTACCGCTCCCCAGGACAGACGTCGGTCCCCGAAACGGGAGTTGGCGAGGGCTGCGAAGGCGCGCAGGGGCGCCGTACGATGAACGCGCATCGGAGGGTTCAGCTCCAGGTGTCGGGCCCCCGGGTGTTGGCGCACCGCGGGGGCAATCTCGTTGATCGTGACTTTAGGGCCTCGCAAAGAGCCGAGCGCAAGCCACAATCCCTTTTTTCTGCCCGCGTGTTGACGCAATTCACTCCGGCGAGTGAAGCGCGGTCCGCAGCAGTCGCGTGTGCACGAAACGCCCGTGCGCGGTGGGCCGATAGCGCCAGGCCAACGGCCAGGTCATGTCGTCCAGCGCGGGAATCGGGATGTACGACACCCGGGCCGGAACGGCGGTCAGTCTGGTCACCTCCGCAGGCCAGGGCAGGTGATCCGTACTCCCGGCCGGAACCAGGAAGTACACACACCGCCGCCCGCTGGCGACCTCGATGACGGGCCCCGGGTCACCCCCGGTCAGCTCCGCGAGCCGGTCGGCGAGCCGCCGCCCCCACTCCCCGTCGTCCACCCGCACCGCGTCGAACTGGACACCGGCCTTGCGGAGTTGAACGCCGGAGGCCGGGAGCCAGCCGAGGTTTAACTGGTGACTTTGCGTATTCATGGGACCAGTTTGGGCAGGTGCGGCTACCGTCGCCATAACTCTGAGTCAAGAGCCGAAAACTCTGGGAATTCGGGGCTCGGTGGTTGTGACCGGTTGAGTTCGGTTGAGTTCGGGGGTGACCGCAATGGCGCGGGCTGAGAACAAGGCGGAGGCGGGCAGCACGGCACAGCTCCTGGCCGCTCTCGCGAAGGCATTCCGCGAGCAACAGGATCTGACGCAAGAGGAGCTGGGGAAGCGCATCGGCTACACCGGGTCCGCGGTCAGCGCGATGGAGACGGGAGCGCAGCCCGCCAGCGACAAGATGCTCGCCAAGCTGGAGGAGGCGATCGGCGGCGGGCTGGGGATCTTCGAGAAGGCACGCAGGTTCGTACTGCTGGACAAGTATCCGCCGCAGTTCAAGAACTTCGCGCTGGTGGAGCAGGAGGCGGTCTCGCTGTCGTCGTACCAGACGTTCGTGGTCGACGGTCTGTTCCAGACACCGGAGTACGCACGCGCGCTGATCGGCGGAGGCTTCCCGAAGCTGCCCGACGAGAAGGTGGAGGAACTGGTCGAGGCGCGGGTGGCACGGCGAGTGCTGTTCGACCGGGCGGATCCGACGGCCATGATCGAGCTGATCCTGGAGGAGTCGGTACTGCGGCGGCCGTTCGGGAGCTGGGAGGTGATGCGCGACCAATTGCGGTCGCTCGCGGAGGACACGGAGAGGGACAATGTGAGCGTGCAAGTGCTGCCGACGGACCGGGGGTTGAGGGCCGGCCACGCGGGTGCACGTGGCGACATGCAACTGGTGGAGACCAAGGAACACCACCGCCTGGTCTACATGGAGATCGAGGACGAAAGTGTGCTGGTCAGCGATCCCGCAAAGGTCGCTCGCCTCACCCACCGATATGCGAAGATCCGAACTCAGGCGCTGAGCTCGGACGACTCGTTGAGCCTCATCCGAAAGTTGGCAGGAGAAGAGCGGACATGACGAGCACCCTGCGTTGGTTCAAGTCGAGCTACAGCAACGACAGCGGCGGCCAGTGCGTCGAAACCGCCTACACCTGGCGCAAGTCCTCGTACAGCAACGACAGCGGCGGCGACTGCCTCGAAATATCCCCCTGCCCCCACACCATCCACATCCGCGACTCCAAGACGGCCCCCGACGGCCCCCGCCTCACCGTCTCCCCGGCCTCCTGGGCCGCCTTCCTGGGGGGCGACACCTCGGCTCGCCAGTGAACCGGATGCCGGTGATCGCCCAGCTGGTCGGCCGGCCCTTCACCCGCTGATCACTGCGCGAGCTCGGCGTGCTCCGTGGGGCGCAGCGGTCGGCTACTCGCCGGTGGCGCCGTCGATGGCCTCGCGGAGGAGGTCCGCGTGGCCGACGTGGCGGGCGTACTCCTCGATCACGTGTTCAAGGACGAACCGTACGTCGGTGTCACCGAATTCCGGGTTCGGCACGATGCGCGCGAGGTCGACGGTCACCTCCGCGAACACCTGCCGCGACTCCTCGCACGCCTTGAGGTAGTCCTCGTAGACGTCCCTGGCCGGTGTGGCGTCCGACTCGTCGTACCACTCGCCCCCGTCAGCGGTGACGTAGGTCCGGTAGGGAAAGAAGCGAGGCATCGTGCCGGCCAGCGTCCGCTGGAACCAGGCACGCTCAACCCCCTGTAGATGGCGCATGAGCCCCAGCAGGGTCAACGCCGACGTCCGCACAGGACGCAGCCGCAGTTGTTCGTCCGAGAGGCCCTCGCACTTCCACAAGAAGGTCGCTCGGTGGTAGTCGAGATTTGAGGCGATCACCTCCAGCCACGGGCCCGATACCGCGCGCTCAGGCCGGACGATCTTCTGGACCACGATGTCGCTCACGCTGGAGTCTCCTCACCGGTCATCAAGCTCGGTCGAGTTCGTACGTGCCCGCACCTCACGAGCACGTCCGCCCGAGAAGACCTCCCTTCGTATCGGAACTCATCGCTCGATGCCGCCTAGCTCGGATCGAGCACGGCCTGGATGGCCGGTGCGAGGCCGTCTTCGATCTCGTCCGGTGTCAGGGCGGTCACTGCCGGGAGACGCAGCAGGTAGCGGGTGAGTCCGAGGCCGAGGAGCTGGGCGGAGACCAGGCCGGCCCGGCGTGCGGCGCGTTCCGGGCCCAGGGCGGCGGCCAGGGCCGGCGCGACCTGGGCCGCGAAGATCTCGTGCATCCGCGCCGCGGCCTGCTCGTTGGTGACCGCCGAGCGCAGCAGGACCAGCAGCGCGTCGTCGGCCGGGTCGCCCTCCCAGCGTTCGAGGAAGTGCCGGACCATGGCCTGTGCCACCTCGTCCGCCGGAACGCCCGTGAGGTCCGGCAGCCGCAGATCGATGGCGAGTGTCGCGTCGAAGAGCTGGGCCTTGTTGCCGAAGTAGCGCATGACCATCGAAGGGTCGATGCCGGCGTCGGAGGCCACGGCACGGATCGTGGTGCGTTCGTAGCCCTGGGCGGCGAATCGCTCCCGCGCCGCGCGCAGGATCGCGGCCTTGGTGCGGTCGGAACGCTTGTCCCTGCTGGTGATCTCGGCGTCTTGCGTCATGCCAACAACTGTAGGCCAACACATGTTGACTTTCCAGTGGAACTCTGAGCATCATGTCAACGAGCGTTGGCCAACAACTGTTGGCAAACGTCTGTTGACCTTCCTCCTGGATCAGAACGGAAGACACCGCCATGAACACCACCGCACTCCCCGCCCACACCGAGGTCGCCATCGTCGGCGGTGGCCCGACCGGTCTCGCGCTCGCCGTCACGCTCGCTTCCGCGGGTGTCGACTTCGTCGTCCTGGACCGGCTGGCCGAGGGGGCGAACACCTCGCGTGCTGCCGTCGTACACGCCCGCACCCTGGAAGTCCTGGACGAGCTGGGGGCTTCGGACCAGCTGATCGCCCGAGGCGTTCAGGTGACCCGGTTCGCCGTCCGGGACGGCTCTCGCCGGCTGCTGACCGTGCCGTTCGACCAGCTGCCCACGGCCCACCCGTACACGCTGATGGTTCCCCAGTACGAGACCGAGAGCGTGCTGCTGGACCGGCTGCGGGCGCTCGGCGGTGATGTGCACCGCCCCTATGAGGTCGCATCGGTCGTTCAGGACGAGGACGGGGTGACCCTCACCATGTCCACCGGTCAGACGCTGCGCGCCGGGTACGCCGTCGGCGCCGACGGTATGCACAGCGTCGTGCGCGAAGCGGCGGGCATCGGGTTCACCGGCAACGCCTATGCCGAGTCCTTCGTGCTCGCCGACGTCGTGATGGACTGGACGCCCGGCCCCGCCGAAGTCTCCCTCACCTTCGGCACCGCGGGGCTCACCGTCGTCGCCCCGCTGCCCGGCGGCCACTACCGGGTCGTCGCCACCATCGACGACGCCCCCGCCACACCCGATCTCGCGTTCGTCCAGCAGCTGCTCGACGAGCGCGCCCCCGGCCAGGCCGGGGTCACCGGCTTGGCATGGTCGTCACGGTTCCGGGTGCACCACCGGGTCGCCGACCACTACCGCGTCGGCCGCCTGCTGCTGGCCGGCGACGCCGCGCACGTGCACAGCCCCGCCGGCGGCCAGGGAATGAACACCGGCATCCAGGACGGCTACACACTGGGCCGGGCGTTCGCCACCGGGCGGCTCGACGGCTACGAGGCACAGCGCCGCCCGGTCGCCCAGCGGGTGGTCGCCTTCACCGACCGGATGACCCGGGTGGCCACCACCCGCAACCCCATGGTCCGCGGGGCCCGCAACCTCGCACTGCCTCTGCTGGGCCACACGGGCCTGCCGAAGAAGCTCGCCACCGAGCTCGCCGAGCTCGACTACCGCTGAATCCCCCCTCGCTCCCCGTTGCGAAAGGCGACCCCGTCATGCCCCGTACGCAGACGGCCTCGGCACCGTAGCCGCCGCCGGCCTCCACCAGACCGCGCCTCCAGTGGTCGGATCGGACGTCCGCGCGCATCCAACCGTCACGACGGCCGACCCGGCGAACCCATGCGGTCAGAGCACTAGCCGAAGACGGTGAACAGGGCGAGCGCGGGCCCGGCCGCGTAGACGAGTACGCCCAGCGCCAGGGCGGTCCACGGCCGCCGGGCTCGCACCACCCCGAGCACGACCGTGGCTGCCGCGGCGGCCAGCGCGACCGTCGGCCCGAACATCGCCACGAGCATCCACCCGGAACCCTCGCAGAACCGCTGGGTGCCGGCCGAGGTGCCGCAGCTGTCACCGGCGAAGAGCATGCCGAAGAACAACAGCCCGTTGACCGCGACAGCGACCGCGAGCAGCAGCCCGGCCAGCACGGCGAAGACCACCCTGAGAGGCCCGCCCGGCAGGGGACGCGGCGACGGGAACCCGGGACCGTACGACGGCGGGTAAGGGGGCGGCGGAAGGCTCATGCCCCCATCTCACCCCCGTCGGCGCGTCCCCGCCTGAGTACGGCTACTCGGTTTCCGAGCGGGGACGAGCGGTCGCGGCCGTCACGGATGCGGTCTTCAAGGCGTGGGCGGCACCGCGCCGACCATGGGACGCCGGGCGCGCTGGTCCGGCCGCGGTCCTCCTCGTCAGGACCTGCGCGCCGTCGCCGTGATCGTGGCCGTGCCGAGCACGTGGGTCGACATGGTGAAGCGGGTGAGCGCGGCCGGGGTCGCCGCAGGCAGTTGCAGGGTCGGGGTGTCCAGGGCGTAGACCGTGATCCGGTAGTGGTGGGTGATGTCGCCGGCCGGCGGGCAGGGGCCCAGGTAGCCGGTCTGGCCGGCGTCGTTGGTGCCGGCGACCGCGCCGGCCGGCAGGGCGGAGCCCAGCTCGGTGTCCGTGGCGGGGATGTCCCAGGTCTGCCAGTGCCAGAAGCCGGAGCCGGTGGGGGCGTCGGGGTCGAACATGGTGACCGCGTAGCTGCGGGTGTCCTTCGGGGCGCCGTGCCAGGACAGCCGTATCTGCTTGTTGTCGCCGGAGCAGCCGAACGCGGCGCCCGCGTAGGAGTCGGCCGGGATGGTGCCGCCGTTGCGGATGTCCGGGCTGGTGACGGTGAAGTGGGCGGCGGTGTCGGGGACGACCTTGCGGACCTGGGTGTAGCCGTAACCTCCGTCGTCCGACCGGCCGGTGTGGGTGTCGGCGTTGGCCGTGGTCACGCCGGTGGTGACGGCGGCGGCGACCGCGGTCAGCGCGGCGGCGGCTCGGATCGACGTTCTCATGGTGCCCTCCTGGACGGGTGCCTGCGGTGGCACCACGATCAAGGAGGCGGGACACCGGCAGGAAGGCTCTCGGATTGCTGGCATTCGGGATACCAGGCTCCGGGGTCGACAGCGCACGGCCGGGGTCGGAATCATGGCGGGCATGGCGAGTCAGCGGTCACCCCAGCGTGCGGAACTGGGTGAGTTCCTGCGTGCCATGCGGGCGCGGCTGCGGCCCGGGGACGTCGGGCTGCCGGATGTGGGGCGGCGCCGTACGCCGGGGCTGCGGCGGCAGGAGGTGGCCCAGCTCGCCGCCGACAGCATCGACTGGTACATCCGGCTGGAGCAGGGCCGGGTCGGCACGCCGGGCGCGGCCGTGCTGGACGCGGTGGCCCAGGCACTGCGGCTGTCGCCCTCCGAGCGGCACCATCTGCATCTCATCGCGCGGGACGAGACCCCGGTGGCCCGGCATCTGTCCGTCCCGGTCGGCGACTCGCTGCGCGTGCTGCTGGCGGGGATGCCGCTGATCCCGGCCTATGTCGTGGACTTCCGTTTCGATGTGCTGGCCCACAACGCGGCGGCGACGGCTCTGTTCGGCGCGGCCTTCGGCACCGCCGGGGAACTCGGCGGCAACACCGCACGGGTGCTGTTCCTGGAGCCGGGCATGCGCGAGGTCCAGATGGACTGGGCGCGGGTGGCCCGTGAGACGGTCGGCAACCTGCGGGCGAACCTCGCGCGCCACCCGGACGACCCGCGGCTGCATGAGGTGATCGCCGAACTGCGGGACCGGAGCGCGGAGTTCACCGCGTGGTGGGACGACCACACGGTGAAGCAGCGCGCCCACGGCCGCAAACGCATCCGGCACCCGGTCGTCGGTGAACTGGCCCTCTGCTACGACACGCTGGCCACCCTGGACGACTCGGACCAGTGCCTGATCGCCGTCACCCCGGCGGATCCGGCGGCCGAGGACGGCCTGCGCAGGCTCATGACCGGCCCGGGTCTGCACGCCATCGGGGCCTGAGGCCGCCCTGCGGTGTGCCGCGCAGGCGGGTGGCCAGGGTCCATCCGGTGCTGGTGAGTGCGGCCAGCGTGAGGGTGATCAGCAGCAGTGTGGTGTGGGAGCCGGCGCTGTCGGCCGCGCGGGCGACGGGGTTGGGCAGGCCGAGGCGGTCGACCAGCCAGCCGAGGGCCGCCACGCCGGTGAGCGCGGCGCCGGTCAGGCGGAGTACGGGCTGGACGCGCAGCCGGGCCAGGACCAGGAGCGAGGGCAGGGCGAGGCAGACCAGCAGCAGCTGGACCAGTTCGATGCCCAGGTTGAAGCCGAGCAGGCTGGTGACCAACTGGCCGGTGGAGAGGTGCATTTCGGCCAGGACGAAGGAGAACGCCATGCCGTGGCCCAGGCCGAAGACGCCTGCCACGATCGCCTCCCGGCCCGGGAAGAGGGGGCGGATCGCGTGGATCGCGCCGACCAGGATGCTCGCGGCGATGAACGCCTCCACCGGCCAGGAGGGGATCTGGAGGCGGCCGAGGGCGGTGGCGGCCAGGGCGACCGAGTGGCCGGCGGTGAAGGCGAGGGTGATGCCGCCGATGCGGGCCAGCGCCTTGCGGGGGCCCACCAGGCCGGTCCAGCGGCCGCCGGTCGCGGCGAGAGGGGCCGGCAGGAGCAGGATCAGCAGGAAGAGCAGGTGATCCGTGCCGGTGAGGATGTGGTTGCCGCCTAGTTCGACCATGGCGACGAAGCCGCGCCAGGCGCTGCCGGGGCCGAGGTCGACCTTCAGGGCCGGGACCTTCATGTGCCGGATGTCGAGCTCGATCGTGCCGACCTGGGTGGTGCCCTTGCCGTCGACCTGGCCGTTCGCCCAGTCCTGGCGGACGGTCACGAGGGTGACGTGGGTGACGACCTGGTGCACGATCACGTCGTAGTGGAAGGTGAAGTGGCGTACGTCGGCGCCGGCGGACGGAGTGAGGACCGCGGCGACGGTCAGTTCGCGGTAGGGGCCGGTGGACGTCTGCTGGGTGGCGCTGAGGTGCATCGCGCCGATGCCGACCTGCCACGCCTTGCCGCCGGTGGTGGTCGGGTGGATGTGCTGGGCGAGGTAGGCGCGGACCGCCTTCGCCCGCGCGGCCGGGACGGCCTTGCCGGTGACGGTGTCCAGGTCGATGCCGCTGGCCCGGGAGAAGTCGGAGACCGGCAGTTCCAGCCGGGCGGAGACCGAGGACCTGTACACGTCCAGCTGCACCACCGAGTGCGGCATCGGATGCGCGGCGGCCGGCGACGCCCCGAGCAGGAGCGCCGCCGGCACCACGATCGCGATCCCGGCCACCAGGCGTGTCAGGACGGTGGTCAGCCAGTTTCGCGGTCCGGTCATGAGAAGGAGAACTCGTTCCCGTAGTCGCGGGTGTGGTCCCGGTACACGGTGTGGTAGTGGACCTGGTTCTGGTACACGACACCGTTCTGGACCACGAACTCGACCCACACGCTGGGTCCGTCGATGCGCACGTAGTCGCCCTGGGTGTCCAGGCCGGTGCCGCCGGAGTAGGCGACGTAGGTCTGGTCGAGCTCCTTCGCGTACGTCTTCATCAGCTGCGCGGCGGTGGCGTCGTCCACGTCCGCGATCCAGGGGTGGATCGCCGCCAGGACCAGCTTCTTCTGCTTCGGCGACAGCTCGCTGACCTTGACGCCCTCCTTGGTCTCCGGGAAGTCGCCGTCCTTGCCGGGACCGAGCAGCACGTCGCTGAACGACTCCGACAGCTTGGCCTCGGCCAGCTGCGCGGTGCTCAGGCTGCCGGTCAGCTTCAGCAGGCCGTTGCGGAACTTCGCCAGCGGCGCGTACGTGGTGCCGTCGTCCGCGGTCCAGCTGGTCGGCTCGACGCCGGTGAAGTAGGGGCTGGCGCCGGAGACCTTGCCGTCCTTGTACGTGATGTTCACGGCGAGGTGGTGGCCGCCGAAGTGCAGCTGCCAGGAGCCGGTCTTGGACGGGGTGCCGAGCAACGCCAGGTAGTAGTAGCCGCTGCCGTACGAGAAGCCGCCCGGGCCGCCGCCGGTGCCGCCGGAGGGCGGGGCGCCGGTCGGGACGTCGGTGGGCGCCGCGGAGGCGGAGTCGGTGGCCGTGGCGGAGGGGTCGGCCGACGCCGAGTCCGTCGCCGTGGCCGTGGGCGCGTCCGTCGGTGCGGCGGAGGCGGAGCTGGTGCTCTCGGCCGAGGCGAGCACGTCGTCGGCCTTGAGGGTCTGCAGGACGTGCTCGTAGCCGGTGTCCTTGCCGGTGCCCAGAGCCGCCTTCAACAGGGCCTTGGCGGCGGCCAGCTGGTCGTCCGACAGGGTGCTGAGCTGGATGCCGGGGCGGCAGGTCCCGCCGCAGGGGAGGTTCGACCACGCGGTCGCGTTCGCCTGGGAGAAGTCCAGCAGGGTCGAGGCCTGCTGGTCGGAGGTCAGGGTGTTCAGGAAGGCGTTGGCGGCGCTGACGACGGCCGCGGTGCCCTTGGCCTGCTTGTCGACCGGACGCTGGACGCCCGCGGCCGATTTCTCACTGCCGGCCGTGGCCGCATTTGCCACGGCGAATCCGCCGCCGACAAGAACCAGAGCCGTGGCGGCTCCGACTACGACCCTTCGAGTCCGCCTGGAGCGGACCAGACGGGTTCTCTCTTTGCTCACAAAGTACTCCTTCGGCATGCCGAACTAGCCATACGGAAACACCCGTTGGCCTGGTCGGAAGGTGAGAGGAACGCACCGCGGACGCTACCAACAACATTGTTGACACTCAATGCGAAAACCCGACTGACTAACATTTTCGGATTACAGTCGGTGCAAGATTTTCAGGATTCACAGAAACAATGAAATCCACAAATGAAATCGACAGGTCTCTCTTATTCGGGAAAAAGAAAAAGTGGTGGCCCCACCCGAGGGGTGGGGCCACCACACGATGAACCGGCGAAGCGCTGGAACTAGAAGACGGGCGTGCCGCCCTGCGTCAGCTTCCAGTTGGTGGCCGCGAAGGCCGCCGGGTCGATGGTGCCCTTGGCCGTGGCGTAGGCGATCATCAGGTCCCGGACCTGGTTGGTGGAGCTGTAGGCGGTCTCCGCGGCGGCGATGTGCGGGTAGCCGGAGCCGCCGTTGGCGCGGTAGTTGTTGACGGCGACGACGAAGACCTGGTCGTCGGCGACCGCCGCGCCGTTGTAGGTCAGGTTCTTGATGCGCGAGCCCTCGGCCGCCGCGATGTCGATCTCGTACGAGACGCCGGACGCCGTGTCGTACATGTAGTCCCAGAAGCTGTTGGCGTTGGTGAGGGTGGCGGTGTTCACCGCCGTGCCGGACGGGACCTGGTGGTAGTACTTCGCCGCGTACTCCAGGTAGTCCTTGAGCTGGGCGCCGGTGAGCTTCTTGCCGTACAGCGTGTTCTCGTAGATGTAGAGGCCGGCGATGTCGCGGATCGTCACGTTGCCGGCCGGGATGTCGGCGGTACGGCTGAAGCACGCGGCCACCGAGATCAGCGGGAGCGCCGCGTCCGCCGCGGACAGGCCCGCCTTCACCGCCTCCGTCTGGACCTCGTGGATGAAGTCGATGGCGGGCACGTCCTTCCAGCAGGCCTCCGCCGTCGACATGTTCTGCGTGGAGGTGCCGATCGCCGTGTTGACGTACTTGACGACCAGGTTGTGGTCGGCGGTGAGGAGTTCGGTGATCCGCGGGTCCTCGGCGACCGTGTTGCTGTTCAGGGTGGTGGCGGTCTTCTTGGTGATCTTCCAGGAGCCGTGCACGTGCTCCAGCTCGAAGTCGAAGACGGAGAGGCGGTAGCCGTAGCAGTACGGCTCGGAGAGGAGGACCTCCTCGCCCGTCTCCGCGTTCTTCACCGTGTACGTCGGGACGTCGACGTGGGTGTGGCCGACGAGGATCGCGTCGATGCCGGGGACCTGCTCGGCGACCAGGTTCGACGCGTTCTCCACGTAGGGGAGTTCGTCGCCCCACGAGGTCGAGCCGTCCAGACCCGAGTGGTCGGTGAGGAAGACGACGTCACAGCCGAGGGCGCGCAGCCGCGGCACGTACTTCTTCGCCTGCTCGACCAGGCCCGTGAACGCCATCTTCCCGGAGACGTTGTCCTTGTCCCACAGGGCGATGCCCGGGTTGGTGAGGCCGAGGATGCCGACCTTGATGTCCGGGCCGTGCGGGACCTTGATGTGCTTGACGGTGTAGGGCCGGAAGGCCGGCTTCAGCGTCTTGGCGTCCAGGGCGTTGGCGCCCAGCAGCGGGAAGTCGCACTGCTTCTCGAAGGTGCGGATGACCTCTATGCCGTAGTTGAACTCGTGGTTGCCGAGGGCGGCCGCGTCGTACCGCATCTCGTTCATGGCGACCGCCATGGGGTGCTTGGGGCCGCGCTTGCCGTCCTTGCCGGTGATCGGGTCGACGTTCGCGTAGTAGTACGCCAGCGAGGTGCCCTGGATGATGTCGCCCGCGTCGACCAGCAGGACCCGGTCCGCACCCTTCTCCTTGCGGAGGTTCTTCACCAGGGTGGCGATGCGCGCGATGCCGTACGTGTTGCCCCTGGAGTCCACCGGGGCCGCGTTGGTGTAGTAGTCCCAGTTGAAGACGTGGCTGTGCAGGTCGGTGGTGCCCAGGATGGAGAACGACCAGGTCTTGGGCGCCTTCGGCGGCTTGGGGTGGCCGAGCTCGGCGGCCTGGGCGCTGCCGGTACCGACGGTTCCCGCGACGGCCACGGCGGCGCCGGTGACGGCCGACTTCTGCACGAACTCACGGCGGTTCATGGGATTGACGGGCATTCAGGACTCCTGGAAAGGCGCAGAGGACGGGTGTGGCATACGGGCCGCGGCGGGCTACCCGCGTAGATGCTGACCCTCGCCCGTTACCGGCGTAACCACGGACGACCCAAGGGCCGGTCAAGGATTCCCAAGACCGGCCCAAATGAGTCCTGCAACCGCTGCTCTAGAGGAACGAGTTGATCTCGATCGTCTCGTCGCGGCCCGGGCCCACGCCGATCGCGGAGATCGGGGCGCCGGACATCTCCTCCAGCGCCTTGACGTAGTTCTGGGCGTTCTTCGGCAGGTCCGCGAAGGACTTGGCCTTCGTGATGTCCTCGGACCAGCCGGGCAGGGTCTCGTAGACCGGCTTCGCGTGATGGAAGTCGGTCTGGGAGTACGGGAGTTCCTCGACGCGCTTGCCGTCGATCTCGTACGCCACGCAGACCGGGATCTGCTCCCAGCCGGTGAGGACGTCGAGCTTGGTGAGGAAGAAGTCGGTCAGGCCGTTCACGCGGGTCGCGTAGCGGGCGATGACCGCGTCGAACCAGCCGCAGCGGCGGTCGCGTCCGGTCGTCACACCCCGCTCGCCGCCGATCCGGCGCAGCGCCTGGCCGTCCTCGTCGAAGAGCTCGGTCGGGAACGGGCCGGCGCCGACGCGGGTCGTGTACGCCTTGAGGATGCCGATGACCCGGCTGATCTTCGTCGGGCCGACACCGGAGCCGGTGCAGGCGCCGCCCGCGGTCGGGTTCGAGGACGTGACGAACGGATACGTGCCGTGGTCGATGTCGAGGAGCGTGCCCTGGCCGCCCTCGAAGAGGACCACCTTGTCCTCCTCCAGGGCCTGGTTGAGGACCAGGACCGTGTCGGCGACGTACGGAGCGAGCTTCTCCGCGTAGCCGAGCAGCTCCTCGACGACCTGCTCGATGGCGATCGCGCGCCGGTTGTAGAGCTTGGTCAGCATCTGGTTCTTGACGTCGAGGGCCGCCTCGACCTTCTGGGTCAGGATCGACTCGTCGTAGAGGTCCTGGACCCGGATGCCGACCCGGTTGATCTTGTCGGCGTAGGTCGGGCCGATGCCGCGCCCCGTCGTACCGATCTTCCGCTTTCCGAGGAAGCGTTCCGTCACCTTGTCGACGGTCACGTGGTACGGCGTGATGATGTGCGCGTTACCGCTGATCAGGAGCTTGGACGTGTCGACGCCACGCTCGTTCAGACCGCTCAGCTCGGAGAGCAGGACCGACGGGTCGACGACGACACCGTTGCCGATGACCGGGACACACGTGGGCGAGAGGATTCCGGAAGGGAGCAGGTGCAGCGCATACTTCTGGTCGCCGACGACGACCGTGTGGCCGGCGTTGTTGCCGCCCTGGTAGCGCACCACATAGTCGACGGATCCGCCTAGCAGGTCCGTCGCCTTTCCCTTGCCTTCGTCACCCCACTGAGCACCGAGCAGCACAAGTGCGGGCACGCGCGTACACCCCTTCCGGGCGGGGCATGTCCAAGGTCAGGGGCGTACGCGTAAGGTTCGTCGCCGCGTACCACCGCGACCGTCGTTGGCCGCACAACCGTCGGACCGGATGCCCCGGAATAGACGAAGCCCCTGGCGCAATAGCGCAAGGGGCTCTTGCACAGTGATGCTACCCGAGGAAGCGAGGCACGACCGAGGTGGCGACATTCGCGACGTCCGATCAGCTGCTGGTGATCATCGATCCGGCGGCACGGGAAACGGACGGTGAATCCGTCCGGATCGCGAAAGACGTGCTCAGCGCGGGTGCGGCCGCGAAGGTGTGCATGCCGGACGGGCCCGAGGAATTCGCCCGCGTGCTGGCCCGCCGGGGCTCGCGGCGGCCGGTGGTCGTCGGCGACGACAGCGCCCTGGTCCGTGCGGTGACCCTGCTGCACCGGCGCCGGGAGCTGGCCGGATGCGTGCTGTCCATGGTCCCGGTCGGGGGCCCGCTGGGCGTCGCGCACGCGCTGGGGGTGCCCATGGGCACGGTGGCGGCGGCGCGGGCGGTCCTGGACGGGGTGGAACGCCGGATGGATCTCCTCGTCGACGACAGCGACGGGGTGGTGCTGGGCGCGTTGCGGATACCGCCGCTGACGGCCGCGGCGGTGGCTCCGGAGCCGGTGGCGGCGCGCGGGTGGCTGCGGCCGTACCAGCACCTCGTACGGTCCCTGTCGGTCACCCGCCCGCTCCCGGCCGTGCCCCGCCCCGGGCCCGCGCGGCTGCGGGTGGAGGTCGACGGGGAGACGGTGGTGGACCTGGACCAGCCGGTGGAGGGCATCTCGGTGACCCCGGGCGGCCCCGACGGTCTCGCCGAGGTGGAGGTACGCCCGCTGTCCGTGGGCGCGGAGGCGACCCCGCTCCGGGCCAGCGGGCGCACGGTGACGGTGACGGGCGCGGACTTCCGCTACCGGGCCGACGCGGGCGTGGCGGGCCCGGTACGACGCCGGACGTGGCGGGTGGTGGAGGGCGCTTGGGGGCTTACGGTGCCGGGGGCGCCGTAGCGGGTGCCTCCAAGGCTCCCTGAGCGGTCACGTCCGCGTCCGTCTCGTCCTTCAGGGCCACCCCGGTCCGTCCCAGCTCCCGGCCCCTGTTCAGCAGCGCGGCCAGCTTTCCCGCCGCCGCCTCGTACGTCAGGCCCAGGGGCGGGCGGATGTTGCTCAGGCAGTTGCGGTCGGCGTCCGTCGTCACGCCCGGTGTCGGCCGGTAGGTCAGGTAGGCGCCCAGGGAGTCCGCCGCCGACATGCCGGGCCGTTCGCCGATCAGGACGACCACCATGGCCGTACCCATCGCGTGGGCGATGTCGTCGCCGAGGGCCACCCGGGCCTGTTCGGCCAGGACGACGGGGGCGATGCGCCAGTCGGGGAGGCGGGCCGCCGTCGCCCGGACCACCGCCGCCGCGTGCTCGTGCACGGCCCGGCTGGACAGCCCGTCGGCGACCACGAAGACGACGTCCCAGTCACCGCCGGCCGGCAGGTGCGCCCGGTCCACGGGGTCGAGCCGGCGGCCCAGGTCGGGGCGCTGGAGATAGGTCAGCCGATCGCCGGCCGCGCTGCGGACCCGTACCGTCGGCAGGCCCCGCAGCCCCGCCGCCACCGCGTCCGGGTCGAACGGCGAGTGCACCGCGTCCCGGGCGGCCGCGTGGGCGGCCTGGAGGCCCAGGCGGTGCCGGGTGGGGAGGGCGGGGCCGGAGCGGCCGAGACCGATCCGCGCCTGGGTGTGGCGGCGCAGCAGCGGCCACAGCTCGTCGAGTCCGGCGGTCGTCACCTCGGTCATGCGGCCAGTTCCCTTCCGATCGCCGTCAGCGGATGGCCGCTGACCTCGCGCAGTCCGCCGTCCTCTGCCAGCAGGCCGATCGACTCCAGCCACGCCTCGAACTCCGGTGCCGGGCGCAGGCCCAGCACCTCGCGCAGGTACAACGCGTCGTGGTAGGAGGCCGACTGGTAGTTGAGCATGATGTCGTCGCCGCCCGGCGTGCAGATCACGAAGGACGCGCCCGCGACGGCGAGCATGGTCAGCATGGTGGCGATGTCGTCGTCATCGGCGTCGGCGTGGTTGGTGTAGCAGATGTCCAGGCCCATGGGCAGGCCGAGCAGCTTGCCGCAGAAGTGGTCCTCCAGGGCGGCCCGGAGGATCTGCCGGCCGTCGTAGAGGTACTCGGGGCCGATGAAGCCGACGACGGTGTTGACCAGGAGGGGGCGGTAGCGGCGGGCCACCGCGTACGCCCTCGCCTCCACGGTCTGCTGGTCGACGCCGTGGTGCGCGTCCGCCGACAGGGCGCTGCCCTGCCCGGTCTCGAAGTACATGACGTGGTCGCCGACCGTCCCCCGCCGCAGCCCGCGCGCCGCCTCGTACGCCTCGTCGAGCAGACCGAGGGTCACCCCGAAGGAGGCGTTCGCCGCCTGGGTGCCCGCGATGGACTGGAAGACCAGGTCGACCGGGGCGCCGCGCTCCATCAGGTCCACGCTGGTGGTGACGTGGCAGAGCACGCAGGACTGGGTGGGGATCGAGTAGCGGCCGATCACTCCGTCGAGGAGTTCCAGCAGGTCGCGGACCGCCTTCGGGCTGTCGGTCGCCGGGTTGATGCCGATGACCGCGTCGCCGGAGCCGAGGAGGAGGCCGTCCAGGAGGGCGGCCGCCACTCCCGCCGGGTCGTCGGTCGGATGGTTCGGCTGCAACCGCGTCGCGAGCCGCCCCGGCAGGCCGATCGTCGAGCGGAACGCGGTGACCACCCGCACCTTGCGGGCGACGGCCACCAGGTCCGCATTCCCCATCAGCTTGGACACCGCGGCGGTCATCTCCGGCGTGAGCCCCGGCGCCACGGCGGCCAGGGCCCCGGTGTCCGCCGCCAGCAGCCACTCCCGGAACTCGCCGACCGTCAGTCCGGCGACGGGTGCGAAGGCGGCCGCGTCGTGCGTGTCCAGGATCAGCCGGGTCACGTCGTCGTCCTCGTACGGGATCACCGGCTCCGTCAGGAAGGTCGCGAGCGGCACCTCGGCGAGCGCCCAGCGAGCGGCGACCCGCTGCCGCGCGCTCGCGGCGGCGAGGCCGGCCAGCCGGTCGCCGGAGCGTTCCGGGCTGGCGGCGGCCAGCAGGCGGGCCAGGGAGTCGAAGCGGTGGCGTTCGCCGCCGAGGGTGGCCGTGTACGTGCTCATGGCGGCGACCGTACGAGCCGGGTGTTGCCGACAGATTGCGTCAGATTTCTAAAGGTCTGGTTGACAAACATTTAACGCCCCGAGACCCTCTACCGACTCATTCGGCCTACAGAGTTCCGGTCCAGTACAGCCAGCGAACGCAGGAGAGGGGCCACCCCGATGGCAGTGGAAGAGGGAGTCGCCCCGGCGACGGGAACGGACGGGAAGACGGACGGCGAGGGCACGGTTCACCGGCTCAAGCCCAACGCGATCGGCCTGCTCGGGGTGGTCTTCATGGCCGTCGCGACCGCCGCGCCCATCACCGCGATGACCGGCAACGTGCCCTTCATGGTGTCGTCGGGCAACGGCATCGGAGCCCCGGCGAGCTATCTCGTCGCAATGGTCGTCCTGGCAATCTTTTCCGTCGGCTTCACGTCGATGGCGAAGCACATCACCTCGACGGGCGCCTTCTACGGCTTCATCTCCTACGGTCTGGGCCGCACCGCGGGCCTGGCATCGGGGCTGCTCGCCACCTTCGCGTACGTCGTCTTCGAACCGGCGCTGATCGGCATCTTCTCGGTCTTCGCCAACACGACCCTGAAGGACCAGACCGGACTTGACGTCCCGTGGTGGGCCTTCGCGATCCTGATGCTGGCCATCAACGCGACCGGCACCTGGTTCGGCGTCAGCGTCGCCGAGAAGCTCCTCGTCGTCCTCCTCGGCACCGAGGTGACCGTCCTCGCGGCGATGGCGATCTCGGTCGCCCTGCACGGCGGCGGCCCGCACGGCTTCACCTTCGGCCCGGTCAACCCGGTCAACGCCTTCAAGGGCACCTCGGCCGGCCTCGGCCTCTTCTTCGCCTTCTGGTCCTGGGTCGGCTTCGAGTCCACGGCCATGTACGGCGAGGAGTCCCGCGACCCGAAGAAGATCATCCCCAAGGCGACGATGATCTCGGTCCTCGGCGTCGGCGTCTTCTACGTCTTCGTCTCCTGGATGGCCATCACCGGCAACGGCGAGACGGAGGCCGTGAAGGCCGCCTCCTCCTCGAACCCGCTCGCCCTCTTCTTCAACCCGACCGAGCACTACGTCGGCCACTGGGCGGTCGTCCTCATGCAGTGGCTGATGATCACCGGCTCGCTGGCCTGCGGCATGGCCTTCCACAACTGCGCCGCCCGCTACATGTACGCGCTGGGCCGGGAGGGCGTCCTCCCGTCACTCCAGCGCACGGTCGGCCGCACCCACGCCCGGCACGGCTCCCCGCACATCGCGGGCCTGGTGCAGACGGTGATCTCCGCCGTCCTGATCGCCGCGTTCTGGATCGCGGGCAAGGACCCGTACAACGCCCTCTACGTCCTCCTCGCCATCCTCGGCACCATGGCGATCCTGGTCGTGCAGGCGGTCTGCTCGTTCGCGGTGCTGGTCTACTTCCGCAAGAACCACCCCGAGAGCCGGCACTGGTTCAGGACCTTCGCCGCCCCGCTCATCGGCGGCGTCGCGATGCTCGCCGTGGTCGTCCTGCTGGTGTCCAACATGGGCGTCGCGGCCGGCACGGAGTCCGGTTCGCTGCTGCTGAAGGCGACGCCGTGGCTGGTGGCGCTGGTGGCGGCGACGGGCGTCGGCTACGCGCAGTACCTCAAGCACCGGGCACCGGAGCGGTACGCGCTGCTGGGGCGGACGGTGCTGGAGGAGACCAGGGAGCGCTGAGCGCCCCGTAAGGGGCGCGGGGAACTGCGCGACCAGCCCACCACCGGCCCGCAGGTGAGTGCGTACCTGCGGGAGCGTCGTGGCCGAGCGCGCAGTTCCCCGCGCCCCTATCGGGGCGCCTGGCCGAACCGCTCAGCACTGGTTGCTGCGGTTGTCGGCGAACCTCTTGAACGCGGCCTGGGTCTCCGGTCCGGCGACTCCGTCGATGCTGCTGTCGTAGCCCCAGTACGCCTTCAGCAGGCGCTGCAGCGCCGAGACCGTGCCGCCGCCGACGTCCCCGTCGATCGCGCCGGTGTAACCCCAGTACGCCTGCAGGTTGCGCTGGAACGCCTTCCAGCTGTTGGTGCCGAGCTGCCCGTCGATCCCGTCGGTGTAGCCCCAGTAGTTCCGCAGCCAGCACTGGACGTACTTGGCCTGGGTCGTGCTCAGGCCGAGGTTCACGGTGTCGCGCGGAGCGACGGTCCTGGGACTCACCGCCTGCGTCGAGACCTGCGTGGACGCCGGCGTCGCGGCGAAGCTGGTGCTCGCGCCCGCCAGGGTCCCTGCGGCGATCGCGACAGCGGTGGCGAGACCCGCACATGCCCTCGGCACAGTGATCGGTCGCACTTCGTCTCCTCCTCAAGTCGTGGATCACATCGGGGTGGCGGACGTGGTCCCCGATCCGGCACCCCGGACCGGGGATCACCCCCGTCGCCGACGATGCTCCGGTGCGTCGGCTCCGGGTGTCGACGGCCCTGGGGAATCTGCCGGAACAGTGGAACTGAACCGGCTCTGACCTGAGGGTTTTCCGTATCGGATGAGGGATTCGCGGGTCGTCCCGAGGGTCAGGGCGACGGCGTGGAGTAGCACTTCGGAGGGTGGGCCGATCCGGCGCTCAGGCATGCCGTGAGCCGAGCGGCGCGGCCGGTGACGGCGACCAGATCCGTGTAGACGAACCCGGTGGCGTCGCTGCGGCTGGCGACGGTGACGCTCTGCCTCGGCCGGCCCGGAACCGTGAAGCTGAGGGTGTCCCCGACGGCGGTGTTCCAGACCCTGGCCCAGGCGGCACGGCACTTCGGGCTGTAGCGGATCTCCAGGCCGAAGCCGGCGGGGATCTGTGTGTGGAGCAGCGTCTCCGGCTCCACACCGCACTTCTCCGCTCCCGGGTCGAGCCCGTCGCAGGCGCTTCCCGTGCAGCCGACGTGGAAGGCCGCGGCCGAGGGCGCGGACAGCGCGGCGTCCGCGCCGGGATCGGAGGAGGTCCACGCGCGACCGGTGAGCGCCAGGAGCCCGGCGAGCAGCAGCACGGCAACGCCGCCGGCCACGCCGACGCGCCATCGCGGCGACCTCCCCGGGCCGGGCACAGCCGGCGCGGGGACGGATGGCACGGGGACGGATGGCACGGGGACGGCTGGCCCGGGGACGGGCGTGGGCTCCGCCGTCGCGATCGCGCCGCGTCGGCTCCAGTCGGACTCGGCCAGCTCCCACAGGGCCCGAAGTCGCGGCTCGGGCTCGTTCGCGAGGATGCACAGCGCGCGTACGGCGAGCCAGGGCGGCAGCGCACGACCCGTCAGGTACCGCTGCCAGGACGACTTGCTGTACGCCGACTCGACGGCCAGCGCGGACAGGCTCAGCCCTGAACGCGCCCGCAACAGGCGCAGTTCCGCGGCGAGGCGGGCGCACTCCGGCGGTGTCCGGGTCATCGTCTCAGCGCCGCCCACGTCCGCGGTCCCACCTGGCCGTCGACATCCAGGTGGAACGCTTTCTGCGCACTGATCACCGCGCTCTCGGTGAGCGGGCCGAAGTTGCCGTCGACGCCGCCCGGCGACTCCCCCGCGTGCTGGAGCAGACACTGCAACTCGGCGACCTCGGGTCCCCACATGTCGACCTGGAGGTGATCGGTGCGGGTCGCGCTGTTGCCCGCGTACCACAGCCCCGCCTTGCGGACGAAGTGGCAGGTGTACGGGACCGGTCTCGCCGCCGTCGCGGTGGTACGGGGTACCGCGACCGCGGACGCGCTGTGTCCCGGTTCCATCACCAGCACCGCGATCACCGCGCCCGCCGCGGCGGAGAGGCCGACCGTCGCCAGCTGCCGCAGCAGGTTCCGGGGCCGGGAACCGGCGCCCTTCCCGACGACCGCGGCGCCGTCGCGCGGGCCCTCGCCGGGATCCCCCGACGCCACGGGATCCCCCGACGCCACGAGGACGCCCGGTGCGGCAGACGCGCCTTCCTCCTGCCCCCGCTCCGGCTCCTCGCCCGCCCCGGAGTCGTCGAGGTGGTCACGACGCCACGCGTCCCCCGCCCTCTCGTACCGTGCGAGCAGCCGGGCGGTGTCCGCCGCCACCATCGTGGCCATCGACTCCACGGCCTCGCGGGGCGGCAGCAGCCGGCCGCCGAGATAACGCTCCCAGGACGAGGAGCTGTAGCCCGTGCCGGTGGCGAGGTCCCGCAGGCTCAGTCCGGATGTGTCCTTCAACCGCCGTAATTCCGCGACGAATTCAACGACGGCCGGGTCGAGCCCGGCCGGCAGCGCTTTCCAACGTGCCACGTCCGCCCCTTGTTTCGAAGCCGTGTGGAGCGCCCCCGCGCCCCGGAAGGGATAGTAATGTCGCCGTTCTCCCTTCTGCGAGGAGCTTCAACGCGTCGGCCAGCCCCGCGCTCCTACCGGGGCACGTCGCCGAACTGCTTGTCCCGGCGGTCCCGCCAGCGCTCCATCATCTTCACGATCTCCTCGTCCACGAACTCGAAGAACGCCAGCGTCTCGGCCATCCGCCGTCCCGCCGGGGTGTCGGGGCCGAGGCTGGCGACCCCTTCCCGCAGGGCGGCCTCCCACCGCTTGATCACGGCTTCCCGGTTGGTGAGGGCCTCGTACCACTGGTCGCCGTGCACCCGGTAGCGCTCCCGGCGCGAGCCCGGCTCCCGCTCCCTCGCGACCATGTGCGTCATCGTCAGGTAGCGCACCGCCCCGGACACCGCCGCGGGGCTGATCTGCAGTCGTTCGCCCAGCTCGGCGGAGGTCAGCACGCCCTCGTCGGAGGAGAGCAGCGCGGCGAAGACCCGGGCGGGCATGCGCTGCATCCCGGCCTCGACGAGCTGCGCCGCGAAGGACTCGACGAACTTCGACACGGCCTCCGTGTCCCGGCCACCGGCTGTTTCCGTCATGGGCTCACCCTATCCGAGCTTCAGACGCTTCCTTAACTTCACAATTTTCTGAAAGAAGCGTACGTTCTGAGCCATGACGAAGGCAATCACGGTCGCCGGGCTCCACAAGTCCTTCGGCCGCACCCGTGCCCTGGACGGCCTCGACCTGGCCGTCGAGGCGGGCGAGGTGCACGGCTTCCTCGGCCCCAACGGCGCCGGGAAGTCGACCACGATCCGGGTGCTGCTCGGACTGCTGCGCGCCGACTCGGGCGCCGCGCAGATCCTGGGCCGCGACCCCTGGACGGACGCCGTGGAGGTGCACCGCCGGATCGCCTACGTCCCCGGAGACGTGACCCTCTGGCGCAACCTCTCCGGCGGCGAGGTCATCGACCTCTACGGCCGCCTGCGCGGAGGCCTGGACAAGTCCCGCCGCGCCGACCTGCTCGACCGCTTCGAACTCGACCCGACGAAGAAGGGCCGCGCCTACTCGAAGGGCAACCGGCAGAAGGTCGCCCTGGTGGCCGCCTTCGCCTCCGACGTCGACCTGCTGATCCTCGACGAACCGACCTCGGGCCTCGACCCCCTGATGGAGGAGGTCTTCCAGCGCTGCGTGGAGGAGGAACGCGACCGGGGCCGTACGGTCCTGCTCTCCTCGCACATCCTCAGCGAGGTCGAGGAACTCTGCGACCGCGTCAGCATCATCCGGGGCGGCCGGACCGTCGAGTCCGGCTCCCTCGCCGACCTGCGCCACCTCACCCGCACCAGCGTGACCGCCGAACTAGCGGGCCCGCCCAACGGGTTGGCGCACCTCCCCGGCGTCCACGACCTCGACGTGCAGGGCCGGCGGATCCGCCTCCAGGTCGACACCGACCAGCTCACCGCCGTACTCCGCGCGCTCTCCGAGACCGGCGTCCGCTCCCTCACCTCCACACCCCCGACCCTGGAGGAGCTCTTCCTGCGCCACTACCAGGACGAGGCGGCCGCCCGATGACCCCCCTCTCCGGCCTCACCGGCACCGGCACCCTGCTGCGCTTCGCGCTCCGCCGCGACCGCGTGACGACCCCGGTGTGGATCGCGGTCAACGCCCTGATGGTCCTCTCCATGCCGAACACGCTGCGGACCCTGTACGGCACCGAGGCCGAACGCACCGACCTGGTCCGCCAGTTGCAGACCAACGCCTCCTTCCGCGCCCTGATCGGCCCGCTCCACGACACCTCGCTCGGCGGCCTGACGGCGTGGCGGGTCGGCGTGTACGCCGGTCTGCTCGCGGCCGTGACCAGCCTGCTCGTCGTCGTACGCCACACCCGTGACGAGGAGGAGACCGGCCGCGCGGAACTCGTGGCGTCGGGAGCGGTGGGCCGCCGGGCGTCCCTGACCGCGGCCCTGCTGGCGGCGGCGGTCGCCAACGGGGTGCTGGCTCTGCTCATCACCGCCGGCCTGGCGGGGCAGGGCACGGCCGGAGCGCTGTCCCTCGGCCTCGGCCTGGCCGCCACCGGCATGGTCTTCGCCACGATGGCGGCGATCGCCGCCCAGCTCACGGAGAGCGCCCGCCTGGCCAGGGGCCTCACCGCCGCCGTCCTGGGCGCGGCCTTCGTGCTGCGCGCGGCGGGCGACTCGGCGACCGGCGACGGCTCCTCGCCGTGGACGTGGCTGTCCCCCCTGGGCTGGCTGGAGAACCTGCGCCCCTTCGCCGCCGAACGCTGGTGGGTGCTGCTGCTGTTCGCGGCGGCGGTGCTGGTGCAGGCGGCGGTGGCCTACGTCCTGGCCGGGCGCCGGGACCTCGGCATGAGCTTCTTCCCCACCCGCCCCGGCCCGGCCGTCGGCCGCCTCGGCTCCGCCGCCGCGCTCGCCTGGCGGCTCCAGCGGGGCGGTGTGCTCGGCTGGTCGCTCGGCTTCTTCCTGGCCGGGGTGGTCTACGGCGGCCTGACCCAGGGCGCGGCCGACCTGGTCGGGGACAACGAGAACGCCCGCCGGATCTTCGAGCGGATGGGCGGCCGGAGCGGGCTGACGGACGCGTTCCTCGCCTCGATGATCGGGACACTGGGCCTGCTCGCCGCGCTGTACGTCGTGGCATCGGTCCTCCGCCTCAACGGCGAGGAGACCTCGGGCCGCGCCGAACCCCTCCTCGCCTGCCCGGTGAGCCGCCTGCGCTGGGCGGCCGGCCACCTGACGATCGCCTTCGCCGGCGCGGCCCTGATCATGCTCCTGGCCGGGGCGGGCTTCGCCGTCGGCTACGGCAGGCAGGTGGGCCCGATCCTGGGCGCCTGCCTGGCGCAGCTCCCGGCGGTGTGGGTGATCGGCGGCCTGGCGCTGCTCCTGTACGGCCTGGCCCCCCGCCTCTGCGCCCCCGCCTCCTGGGGCGTGGCGGTGGCGGTCCTCCTGATCGGCTGGGTCGGCCCGGCCCTGAACGCCCCCCGACTCGTCCTGGACCTCTCCCCCTTCGGCCACCTGCCCAAGCTGCCGGGCGGGGGGATGGAGTGGGAGCCGGTGATGATCCTGCTCGGGCTGGCGGCGGTGCTGGCGGGCGCTGGGCTGGCGGGGCTGCGGAGGCGGGACCTCACGGCCTGAGGGGCGGATGGGGGTGCAACCGTTCGTAGCGCGGCACAACCACCGTCCAGGGCAGGGCAATTGGCGGCAAGCGGTGGTCTACTGCATTACATGCGTCTTACGCGCGATACGCGGGACACGCTGTTGATGGGCGCGGCCATCGGAGGGTTCACGGCGGTGCTCCTCCTCGTCGTCGAGTTGTTCTTGCGATGGCCGTGGCAGTGGATGGTGCCCCTCCCCGCCACCGGATTCGTGTTCGGGGTCTTGCTCGCCGCCATGTCGCTGGGCGACGAGGAGCGCGCCGCGGACCGGCGGGAGAACAGCCGCGTGATCCTGCTCGCCTGGGCATGCCTCAACGGGGGGCGTTGCGAGACCGACCCGGCGGCGTTCACCACCGACGGGGAAGGGTGGGAGCTGCCGGCGAGCCCGCTCTTTCGCGGCTCGCTGCTGGCCGTGGGCCACCGGGACGGCGTCGAGGTGGGCATCAGCTGCTCCGCACACCGGGACCCCGAGGCGGATTCCAATCAGCCCATGACGATCCTGGTCCGCCTCTCCGAGGAGCGGTCGCCTGCACGGGTGCACCACCGGAAGCTACACCGACTGGGCCTGGGGGACGTGGCGTCGGCGGCGATGGGCGGCCGGGAGCTGTGGGTGAAGTACGACGGCTGGCCGCATGATTTTGGGGAGCTGAACGCGCAGGTCGACGCGGCCGTGCGCCTGGCGTCGAGCGTGCAGGAGGCGTGACGCGGACACCCGGCCGGTGCGAATCTGTCATAGACATGCCGTAGCGGCACGTCAGCGACAGGCCGGCAGGGGGTTCTGTGAAGGCACGGTCAGCCGGCATGCTCGCCGCCGCCGCCTCGGTGCAGGACTCGTCGGCGGCGGGATCATCGCCGCCTTCGGGGGGAGCGGGATCTGGGCCTCCGCCCAGCTCTCCCGCCTCGACGGCTAGCCCACCGTCACCCGCAACCCCTCCAGCCCCCGGATCACGAAGTTCGGCTTCCGGTCCGGCTCCGCCGCCAGGGTCAGGGTCGGCGCCCGTTCCAGCAGTGCCGTCATGGAGGCGGCCAGTTCGATGCGGGCCAGCGGGGCGCCGATGCAGTAGTGGATGCCGGCGCTGAAGGAGATGTGCGGGTTGTCCCGGCGGGTGAGGTCGAGGCGGTCGGGGTTCTCGAAGACGGCCGGATCGTGGTTGGCGGAGCCGAAGAGCATGGCGATCTCGGCGCCGCGCGGGATCGTGGTCCCGTCGATCTCGATCTCGTCCAGCACCCAGCGTTCGAAGAGCTGGAGCGGGGTGTCGTAGCGCATCAGCTCCTCGATCGCGGTGGGGACCAGGGAGTGGTCGGCGCGGAGGGCGGCAAGCTGGGCGGGGTTGCGGAAGAGGGCGTACCAGCCGTTGACCGTGGCGTTGACGGTCGCCTCGTGACCGGCGTTGAGGAGCAGGACGGCGGTGGAGATCATCTCCTGCTCGGTGAGCCGGTCGCCCTCGTCGTGCGCCTCGATGAGCCCGGAGATCAGGTCGTCGCCCGGCTCCTTGCGCCGCTCGGCGATCAGATCCCGCAGGTAGTCGGAGAACTCCACGGAGGCCCGGACCGCCTTCGCCGCGGTCTCCTCCGACGGGTTCAGCTCGTACATCCCGCAGATGTCCGCCGACCAGGGGCGGAGCGGGGCGCGGTCCACCTCCGGGATGCCCAGCATCTCGGCGATGACGGCGACGGGGAGCGGTTCGGCGACATCGGTGAGCAGGTCGCCGCCGCCGCTGCGCACCAGCCCGTCGACGAGTTCCCCGGCGAGCCGGGACACGTACGGCTTGAGCCGCTCGACCGTGCGCGGGGTGAACGCCTTCGACACCAGGCGGCGGATGCGGGTGTGGTCCGGCGGTTCGAGGTCGAGCATGCCGTGGTCGTTGAGCGTGTGGAACGGCTCGTGCTCGGGCGCGGGCGCGGTCCGCCCGAAGTCCTCGTGCGTGAACCGGTGCTGGTACGTCCGCCCCAGCCGCCGGTCCCGCAGCAGCGCCGAGACGTCGGCGTGGAGCGGAACCAGCCACTGGTCGGTGGGCTCGAAGTACTGCACCCGGCCCCGGGCGCGGAGCTCGGCGTAGGAGGGGTACGGGTCGGCCAGGAAGTCCGGGTCCCAGGGGTCGAAGGCTGCCATGGACGGACGTTAGACCGCCGGTCCCCTTCCTGACCAGGGGTGTCTCAGTGCTCAGGCGCTGGGCAGGTTCCAGTACTGCCAGGCGTACGGGCCGCAGTTGCGGAGGTTGATGCCCGCGTGCTCGCTCGGGTCACCGCTGTTCTGGATGCTCAGGCACTGGTTGTTGACCTCGGTGCGCAGCCAGTTGCCGTCCTTGTACCAGCGCTGGTTGGCCAGCCCGTGGCAGTCGCCGACGACCTGGGCGGCGGCGTTGACCTCTCCGTTCTTCACATCCAGACAGTGCTGTTCGGCGCTGTTGACGAGTTTCCTGCCCGACCAGTACCAGAGCTGGTTGCCGGTGCCGGCGTTGCAGGTCTGCACCTCGACGTTGTCGCCGTTGGAGGCGAGGCACTTGCCGTTGAGGTGCGTGCTGATCTGGAAGTACTGCGGCACCGCGGTCGCCTGGACGGGCAGGGCGGTGACGAGGAGGGGGACAGCGGTCAGCGCGAGGGCGGTCAGACCGTGCTCCAGGTGCTTGATCATGATCTTTGGTGTAGCGGGGGCGCGCGGCCCGCCAACAGGCTGCGAGCTGGGGCTTCACCCGATTGGCGGAGCGGTTTCACCGGGCCCGAAGTGATCGACGGAGCGTGATTCTGCTCCAGCAGCTTTCGGCGGGGGCAGTAGCTTGCCGACTCCGTCCGCAACGACAGAGTGGAGGACCGCGGATGCCCCGGAAAGCGCCCTACCTGGCCACGGCCGAGGCGCTGCGCGCACGGATCGTCGCCGACGGGTGGCGGCTCGGCGACCGGCTGCCGTCCCGGGCACGGCTCGCCGAGGAGTACGGCGTCGGGCGCAACGTCGTACAGCGGGCGATGGACCTGCTGATCGCCGACGGGCTCCTGGAAGGGCGGGCGGGGTCGGGGACGTACGTGCGGGTGCCGCGCGAGCGGCTGCGGATGGTCCGTTCCCGGCGCCGCGAACGCTCGCTCGCCGCCCTGACGGAGCGGGGCCGGGCGGGTGCCTGGGACGCGCACAGCGAAGTGCGGGTCCCGGCCCCCGAGGACATCGCCGAGCGGCTCGCCGTCGTCCCCGGTGCTCTCTGCGTCCGCACGCACTACGAGTTCCTCGCCGACGGCCGGCCGGTCCAGCTCTCCGAGTCCTGGGAGCCGTTGGACCTCACGGACGGCACCCCGGTCGTGCTGCCGGAGCGGGGGCCGCTCGCGGGCCGGGGGGTGGTCGAGCGCATGCGGTCCATCGGGGTGAACGTCGACACGGTGGTCGAGCTGCCGCGCCCGGCCCGCGCCACCCAGGCGCAGGCGAACCTGCTCGGGATCGCCGCCGGGGACCTGGTGCTCGCGATCGAGCGGACCATCTACGACACCGGCGGGCGGCCGGTGGAGACCGCCGACATCGTGATTCCGGACGCCCGCCGGGAGGTCGTCTACGAGTTCGCGGTGGACCGGTAGAAGATGCGCCGCCGTTCCTCCGGCCTGCTGGGTGACCCCGGCTTCCGCCGCCTCCTCACCGCCACCGCCCTCGGTCAACTCGGCGACCGCGTCATCTTCCTGGCGCTGCCGCTGGTCGCGATCACGGCCCTGGACTCCTCCGCGTTCCAGGTCGGACTGCTGACCGCGCTGACCACGGCGGGCTCCCTTCTCGTGGGGTTGCCGGCGGGCGCCTGGCTTGACCGGACACGGAAACGGCCCGTGATGATCGGTGCCGATCTCGCGCGGGCGCTGGTCCTGCTGACCGTGCCGGTGACCTGGTGGGCGGGCCGGCTCACCTTCTGGTGGCTCTGTGCCGTCGCTCTGACCCACGGCGTGCTGACCGTCTTCTTCGACGTCGCCCACGTCAGCTACCTGCCGCACCTGGTGGGCCGCGACCGCCTCGTCGAGGGAAACGCGAGACTCTCGGCGGTCCTCCCCCACTGCCTTAAGGGCGTGGGAGGTACCCCCATGGTGACCGCCATCGGCGGCCCGGCGGTCGCGGGACCACTGGTCGGCGGGGTCGGCGCCCCCGCGACGCTGCTGGCGAGTGTGCTGGGGATGGCCCTGTCGGGTCTGCTCGCGACCGGCATCCGCGGGCGGGAGGAGCGGCCGGAGACGGGCGAACGCCCGCGGCTGGGCCGGGACATCCGTGTCGGCCTGCGGTTCGTCCTCGGTCATCCCGCCCTGCGCGCCGTCGTCCTCGGGGACGCGATGTTCAACCTCTTCCTGGTCCTGTACCAGGCCATGCTGCTGGTCTACCTGGAGCGGGTGATCGGGCTTTCGCCCTTCGGCATCGGCCTGATCCTGTCGGGGATGGGGTGCGGCGCCCTGCTGGGCGCGCTGCTGGCCGCCGAGGTGGCGCGGCGGGTCGGGCAACGGACGGTCATCTGGCTGGCCCCGCTGCTGACTTGTCCGCCGACCGCGCTGATGCCGCTGGCGCGGCCGGGCTGGAGCGTGGGGGTGGCCGCGGCCGGGCTCGCCGCCCTCTCCCTGGGCGGGGTCATCCGCGTGGTCGCCCAGTCGAGCCTCCAGCAGACCCTCACCCCGGACCGGCTCCTGGGCCGCATGAGCGCGACCGCCCGCTTCGTCTCCTGGGGCGGCATCCCCCTGGGCGGCCTCCTCGGCGGCACCTCGGGCTCGGTGTTCGGCCCGACGGCCACGCTGTGGATCGGCGCGACCGGGATGACCCTGAGCGCCCTGCCCTTCAGCCGGGTGGCAGAGCCGGGTCACCGGCCTTGAGGTCGAGGGCTCGCCCTTCACCGGGTCTGCTCCGGCTTATGCGGTCCAGCCTTCAGTGCCAGCCGTGCCCGGACCCGGGGACCGTCACCGGCTTCCCCCGGAAGCATCCGACGGAGTACGGATACTCCCCGTTGAGGTGATAGTGATACATGACGGTCTTCCTGCCGTCCCACATGATCACGTGCGTGTGACCGTGACAGACGTCCAGATCCCTGTTCCTGACGACCTTTCCGTCCTCGCCGCGCGGCCCGAAGATCCCGAAGCCGTCGATGGCGTATCCCACGAGCGGTGAGTGCCCGGACGCCCTCGAGGACTTGCTGCCGAAGCAGGTCTGCGAAGGGCCGTGGTAGTGGTACTGCGCGTCGTACGGATGGCCCCAGCAGCGGTCCAGCGGCAGGGCCGCGTTGGGATCGACCGGTCGGTCCTCCGCGTCGGTGGCCACCTCCAGGTGGAAGGTGCCGCCCGCCAGAGCCATCCCGGTCGTCAGCTGGTCGATGCACGTGGGCTGCGCCCGGACAGACGGATCGCGCGGAACGGTGACGTCGAGGTTCCACGACTTGATGGGGATCGCGGCGGCGTTGGGGTACCCGTGCGCGGGAATCTCCGCGTAGTACTTGTAGGCGGGGGTGCCCTTCCGGACGGGGAAGCGCCCGGTGGAACGGTCCGGGAGCCCGTTGCCCTGGAAGCGCCTCCCGGTCGCGGTCGTCGTCACCTTCAGGTACTTGTGCCAGTGCATGGTCCCCGACACGAACGGGCGCTTGAGTACGTCGATCACACCGTGCGCGTCGATCCACGGGCGGTCGGGTCGAGTGAGGGTCCCCCCTTTGCAGGCGAAGAGGGTGTCGTGCGCGGGTGAGGCGATCGACGTGCCGGTAGGGGGTGTGCGCAGGCGGGTGATGAGGGTGCCGTCTCCGCCGCCTCGTACGTCCTCGGCCGCCCGCGGGGGACGAGGCGCGACCACCGCCACGGCCCCGGAGCCGGCCGGGGCCGACGACAGCCCCAGCAGCAGCGCACAGGCGGCACTGCCCGCCGCGGCAACGGATCTGAGTACGCCGTACATGAACGCTCCCCGTCTCGGCAAGGAAGAGACGGGCGGCCGGCCGGCGTCCCGGCCCAGTTCCCGCCGCCCGCCTCACCTCACCATGCCCGGCTACCGATGCCCCGCCGACACGTACGCGCGTTCGGGTGAGCCCTCGTCCGCAGCGGGTCACGCCGCCGCCCGCCAGCCGCTCAAAGCGGCTGGCGGGCGGTGAAGGGAAGGTGTCCGGTACGCCCGGATCCCCCTGGGTGCCGGAGGTGTCATCCGTGCGCTTCGCCGGTGGTGACGCCGGTCTCCGAGCGCTCGGCGTCAGCCCGTGAAACGCCGGTCCGCCAGGGACTGCGGGCGTTCGGTGGGGGGCCAGAGCGGCGGGGCCGGGATGGCGGCGGGGGGCGTCGGGTCGGTCCATTCGCGTTGGCCGCCCACGACCTCGGGGTCGAACATGACGATCGCCGCGGCCAGGATCAGGGCCGCCACCGGGCCGGCCAGCATGATCAGGAGGAAGGCCAGCAGGCTCGTCGACGACTCGGCCCTCTGCATCTGGGCGACGTGGACGCTCACCGCGGCCATTCCGGTGTAGTGCATGGTCGACACGGCCGCGCCCATCACCAGGGCGGCCCCAACGGTCGCCCACACCGTTCTGATCGACACCGCCGCCCAGAGCGCGGCGGTCGCGGCGACCACGGCGATCACCACGGAGAGGACGACGATCGTGGTGTCGTAGTGCACGGTGCCGCCGGTGTTCATCGCGCTCATGCCGAGGTAGTGCATCGCCGCCACGCCGAGACCGGTGATGACGCCGGCGGTGCCCAGGGTGACGGGGCCCGAACCCCGGTAACCGACCAGGAAGACGCCGACGGCGACCACCGCGATGGCGACGAAGAGGCTCAGCAGCGTCCTGCCCGCGTCGTAACTCACCCCCGTGCCGCCCACGCTGAAGCCGATCATCGCGACGAAGTGCATGGTCCAGATGCCGCAGCCGAGGGCGATCGCGCCCAGGGCGAGCCAGCCCAGCCTCTTCTCACCGCGCCTGCGGCCGAGCGAACGGGTCGTGCAGCGCAGGGCCAGCACGGAGCCCAGAAATGCCATCAGGTAGGCGGCTATCGGAGTTACCAGGCCGTAGTGGAACTCGGACACGTCAGCGGTCATCGCGGCAACTTTCTTCGCGCGAAACGGGGACGGGGAGGGGAGGGGACGGCTGCGGCTCCCGCCGGGGAAACGGGAGTGGGAAAAGAAGGAAGAGGGAGTGGAATCAGCCACCTGGCCGATTCCTTCACCATTCAAACACAACTTACGCATAGTGTGTCCACACCTGTACCGCCCGCGATCGAATCGCAATAACGACTGTGCGCGTGGCATGTGCGCTGCCTGTGCTACCCCGGCGTCACCAGCCGCGCCTCGTAGGCGAACACTGCTGCCTGAGTGCGGTCACGGAGGCCCAGCTTCACCAGGATGCGGCTGACGTGGGTCTTGACGGTCGACTCGGCCACCACCAGGCGTTCGGCCATCTCCGCGTTGGACAGGCCCTGGGCGATGAGGACCAGGACCTCCGTCTCGCGGTCTGTGAGGTCGCCGTAGGCCGCGTGGGCCGCGGGCATCAGGCGCGGGGGGTCGGAGAGTTTCGAGAACTCGGTGATCAGGCGTCTGGTGACCGAGGGGGCCAGGAGGGCCTCACCGGCGGCCACCACCCGCACGCCGTCGGCGAGTTGGCGGGCCGAGGCGTCCTTGAGGAGGAAGCCGGAGGCACCGGCGCGCAGGGCCTGGTAGACGTACTCGTCGAGGTCGAAGGTGGTCAGGACCAGGACCTTCGCCGTGCCGTCGGCGGCCACGATCTCCCGCGTCGCCTCGATGCCGTTCAGCTCGGGCATGCGGATGTCCATCAGGACCACGTCGGGAGAGAGCTCACGGACGCGGTCCACCGCCTGGCGGCCGTTGACCGCCTCGCCGACGACCTCGATGTCCGGCATCGCGTTCAGCAGCACGGAGAAACCCTCGCGCACCATCATCTGGTCGTCCGCGATCAGCACGCGGATGGTGCGGACGGTCATGCGTCACCTTCGCCGCTGGTCGTGGTCACCGGCAGGAACACCGTCACCTCGTAGCCTCCCTCGGGCGTGGCGGCCGCCGTCATCTCGCCGTTCAGCATGGAGACCCGCTCCCGCATGCCCGTGATGCCGTGACCGGCGCCGGGCGACGGTTTGATGAGGGCGGGCTGCGGCGCAGGGCCGTTGACAATGCGCAGGCCCAGGCCGCCGATGACATACCCGATCTCGACGCGGGCGCTCGCTCCCGGCGCATGGCGCAGGGTGTTGCTCAGCGCCTCCTGCACGATCCGGTACGCCGACAGCTCTACACCCTGCGGCAGTTCACGGACCGCGCCGGTCACCCCCTTGTCGACGGTCAGGCCCGCCTCCCGCACATTGCCGAGCAGCGCGTCCAGGTCCGCGAGGGTGGGCTGCGGGGCGTCCGGCGCCTCGTAGTCCTCCGCCCGGACCACCCCCAGCACGCGGCGTAGTTCGGTGAGCGCCGCCACCGCGTTCTCCCGGATCGTGGCGAACGCCTTCTCCAGCTCCGGCGGCGGGTTCTCGACACGGTACGGGGCGGCCTCCGCCTGGATGGCGACCACCGACATGTGGTGCGCCACCACGTCGTGCAGCTCGCGGGCGATCGTCGTGCGCTCCTCCAGCAGGGTGCGCCGGGAACGCTCGTGCGCCGTCTGCGTCTGCTGCTCGGTCACCGTCTGCTCGGCCTCCCGGCGGATCTGCCGGACGGAGGCGGCGAGCATGGATATCGCGGAGGCGACCAGCATCGGGGCGACGTTGTTCCCGTAGTGGCCCGAGCCGAAGAGCGAGAGGGCCGCGAAGCCGTAGAGCCCGGTGATCACCCACATCCAGGCCGCCGTCCGCGGGCGGGTGCGGACGGCGACCACCGTGAGCACCACCAGGTGGGAGAAGAAGCTGCCCGGCGCCCAGGGCCATTCGTCCCAGGCGCTGCCCAGCACGGCGCCGACCCAGGTCCCGACCAGGGACAGCCAGAACGCGGCGACCGGGCGCGCCAGCGTGAGCAGCACCGGCGCCAGCGCGAACAGGCCCGCCACCAGGGCCCCGAACTCTCCCTGCGGCCGGTCCGTGACGGACGCCAGCAGCGCCGCCACGCCGGCCGCGACCACCGCGAGATGCGGGGCCCAGACGGCGTACTCCCGCAACCGGACGGGGAGATGGCGGATGAACGGGCGGTCCATGCTCATCGGGGGCAACGGCCGATAGGCGAAGGCGTCCTGGAACAGGTCCTGGCGCAGCCTGCGCAGGGCGTCCAGCGCCGCCCGGACCTCCGGGCTGCGCGGCTTGTACGGTTCGAACGCGCCGTCCAGCGGCTCCGGCGGCAGCGGCTGCGAGTGCGTGTGGGTCTTCTCGGTCACGTAATCGACCGTAGGCGCAGCCGGGGCTCGCCGTCGTCACCAGTGAGGTGGGTCCTCAGGCATCCTCCTCAGGTACTACGGGTACTTCGAGGAGCAGCGGGAGACCGGTCAGTAACCGGAGGGCCGAACCAGCCCGGACTCGTACGCGAACACCGCGGCCTGGGTGCGGTCCCTGAGGCCCAGCTTCACCAGGATGCGGCCCACATGGGTCTTCACCGTCTGCTCGGCGACGACCAGCCGCTCGGCGATCTCCGCGTTCGACAGGCCCTGGGCGATCAGCGTGAGGACCTCCGTCTCGCGCTCGGTCAGATCGCCGACCCGCGACTTCAGCGGGGCGCGCACCCGGCCGCCGTCCAGCTGGGAGAACTGGGCGATCAGCCGGCGGGTGATGACCGGCGCGAGCAGCGCGTCGCCGGCCGCCACCACCCGCACCGCCTCCGCCAGTTTGTCCGCGGACGCGTCCTTGAGCAGGAACCCGGAGGCGCCCGCCCGCAACGCCTCGTACACATACTCGTCCAGGTCGAAGGTGGTGAGCACCAGCACCTTGATGTGGGGGCGTTCGCCGATGATCCGGCGGGTGGCCTCGATGCCGCCGAGCTCGGGCATGCGGATGTCCATGAGAACGACGTCCGGGGTGAGTTCGGCGACCTTGGCCACCGCGTCCAGGCCGTCCACCGCCTGGCCGACCACCTCGATGCCGGGCTGGGCGTTCAGCAGCACGGTGAAGCCCTGCCGGACCATCTGCTGATCGTCGGCGATGACCACACGGATGGGGTTGCCGCTGCTCGTCATGCGGGGTCGTCCTTCGGGGCGAGGGCACGGGTGGTGCCGGTGGTGGGGTCCGCGGTACGGCCGGGTATCAGGCGGGCGCCGGGAGCGGCGGCCGGGAGCTCCGCGAAGACCCGGTAGCCGCCGTCCGGCCGGGGTCCGACCGTCAGCGACCCGCCGAGCATCGCGGCCCGCTCCCGCATGCCGAGCAGTCCGTGCCCGGCGCCCGGCGACGGCGGTGCGGAGCGTGTCGGCCGGGAGTTCGCGACGGACACCAGAAGTCCGTAGGGGATGTACTCGATCTCGACATGGGCGGTCGCCCCCGGCGCGTGCCGCAGAACGTTGCTCAGCGCCTCCTGCACGATCCGGTACGCCGACAGCTCCACGCCCGACTGCATGGGGCGCGGCTCGCCGTTGATCCGGGCGGTGACGGTCAGACCGGCCGCCCTGGTGTTCTCGACCAGCGTGTCCAGCCGGTCCAGAGTGGGCTGCGGGCTGTGCGGGCCGGTGCCGGAGTCGTCGGGCGCGTCCTCGTCGGGGCTCTCCGAGCGCAGGACGCCCAGCACTCTGCGCAGTTCGGTCAGCGCCTCCAGCGCGTTGTGCCGGATGCCGTCGAGGTTCTCCCGGAGCTCGTCCGAAGGGTTTTCCACAAGGTGTGGAGCGACCTGGGCCTGGATGGAGATGACCGACATGTGGTGGGCGACCACGTCGTGCAGCTCGCGCGCGATCCGGCTGCGCTCCTCCAGCAGGGTGCGCCGGGCCCGCTCCTCCTCGGTGAGCGAGGCCTGGCGGCCGAGTTCCGCGCGTGCCTCGCGGCGGCCTCGCAACGCCGTGCCGAGCGCCACGACGATCACGGCCAGGACGACGGCCACCACCGAGGTGGACTGGTGCGGCGCCCCACCCCAGACACCGTCGAGAAGCCAGGTGACCACCACGGTCACGGCCAGTGCCTCGACGGCCACCCGGGTGCGGACCCGCAGCGTGAGCAGCAGCAGGACCAGCAGGTGCGCGATGATCCCGGCCGTGGTCCAGGGCCAGGTGAAAGGGGCCTGCGCGGTCATGCCCAGCCGGCCGTGCAGCGCGACGGCGCCCACCAGCATGGCCCCCGTCGACAGCCACCAGGCCGGGACGGGCCGCCACATCGCGAGGACCACGGCGCAGCCCGGCGCGAGCCCGAGCGGAATGGACAGACCGGGACCCAGATGCCCGTTGTCCGAGAGCTGCGCGATGCCGCCGAGCGTGATGCCGAACGCCGCCAGGCACAGCACGCCGTGCGGCAGCCAGCGCAGCCATACGGAGGGGGGCAGCGGGTCGAGGCGGGCGGTGCACAGGTCGTCGCGGAGTATCCGCAGCCAGCGCAGCACGCGGCCGATCCACTCCGGCCGCCCGGTCCCCGTCTCCGTCTCCGTCACAGCGGCCAGCCTAGACATGGCGGGCTCCCGTCGGTGTAGCCCGATCGGACGAGGGGTGGGTCCGGACGACGCGCGAGCGGGTCCGGGGGCGGCCGCGCTCGTACGCGTGGAACGCCGCCCAGCAGACGGCGAGCGTCAGCGCGAAGGCCGGGAGCCAGAGGAGGCGGGCCGCGATCCAGGTGAGGCCGTCGGGGGGTGTGTGGAGGCCGGGGAGGTGGCCGAGCAGGAGGCCGGTGGCCGTGGTCGCCATCAGGGCCGTCTGGTGCCAGAGGAAGATCGTCATCGCGGAGAGGTTCACGAAGGCCACCGCCGCCCAGGCGAGGGGGCGGCGCATCGTGCGACGCAGCCGCTCGCGCAGGAGCAGGGCCAGACCGCACTGCGCCAGGCCGAAGGTGACGGCGGCCAGGGTGGGCGGGTCGAGGTTGGAGACGGACGCGCCGGGGACACCGACCATCGACGCCGGGTAGCCCGCCCACCCGACGAGGCCGGCGGTGGCCGCCGTACCGCCGATGAACAGGACCCAGCCGGCGCGCGGGCGGTCCAGTTCACCGCGGGTCCAGGCGGCACCCAGGGTGTACGGCACCAGCCAGCCGGCCGCCAGGTTCACCCAGCCGACGCCGGGCGGGGCGCCGAAGCCGAAGCGGAGAAGGTCCACGTGGAGGACGACGGCCAGCGGCCACAGGGGGTTGAGCCGGGTGACGAGGGGAGTCGCCGCCGTCAGTGCCGCGAAGACCACGAGGAACCAGAGGGGGGACAGGGCGAGTTTGGCGAGGGTGTGGACGGTGGTGAAGTCGGTGCCGGACAGGAGGAGGGCGGTGGTCGCGATCGCCCAGAGGGCGAGAAGTGCGGCGACCGGCTTGAAGAGGCGGGACAGACGGGACGCCAGCCAGCGGTGGTACGGGGTGCCCATGGCCTGGGCGGTGGCATAGCTGCGGGTGGCGACGTGGCCGCCGACCAGGAAGAACACGGCCAGGGTCTGGAACGCCCAGGAGATCGGGGCCAGCCACGGCAGATGCTGGAGGGGGCTGCTGGTGTGCAGCGTGCCGCCGTCCGCCACCAGCGCCGTGACCAGCCAGTGGCCCAGGACCACACCGAGGACCGCGAACGCGCGAAGGGCGTCGACGGCACGGTCCCGGTCGGGTGGGGTGGCGGTGTCGATGCGCTGGGCGAGGTGTCGTATGCGGTCGGGGAGGCGGGGTGTCGGCGGCTTACGCACGGGTGACCTCCGTTGTCTCGCCGAGGACGATCCGGGCGAGGTTGGCCAGGGAGGCCGAGCCCGGGGTGAAGTAGTCGCTGTGGCCGCCGGGGCCTGCCGCGAAGACGCGGGCGCCGAAGGACGCGGACACGGGGTCGGCGCCGAGGCCGACGGTCGTGCCGAAGAGGTCGGCGCGGAGGTGCGGGACCTCGGCTATCCAGTCGTCGGCTCCTCTGGCCGCCCAGACACGGGCGGAGGTGTGCAGGTCCGCGACCGAGCCGGCGCCGGCGCCGGGACTGCCGACCAGGGCGATGTCGGTCACGCCGAGGCCGGTGAGGGCGGGGGCGGTGCGGGCGCAGACCACCGTGCCGTAGGAGTGGCAGAGGAGGGCGACGGCCGCCGGCCCGGGGGCGGTGAGGGTGCGGAGTTCGCGGATGAACTCACGCAGGTGCGGGGCCGCTTGGCCGGCCCGTCCCGGGGTGAGGACCGTGGTGCTGATCGTGGCGGGGGTCCGGTAGCCGAGCCAGGCGATGACCGCGGTGCGGGTGTCGCCGGCTGCCTCGTGGGTGAGGCGTCGGTACAGGGACTCGGCCGCCGTGCGGAAGCGGGCGTAGGTGTCGAGGGTGGTGTCCGAGCCGGGGACCAGGACGGCGACACGCGTCGCGTGCGGCAGGTCGCCGAAGACCTCGGTGGCCTGGCCGTCGCCTCTGGCGTCGAAGCGGAGGAGGCGACGGGAGGGGGACGCGAGGGCGCGGTCGGCGGCGGCGCGGGAGACGTCTCCGTCGGCGGCGGCCATGCGGGCGGCTTCGGCGGCGTTCTCGCGGTTGGCCTCGTAGGCGGTGGCGAGGGCGGCCGGGGTGAGGGGGGTGGGGAGAGCGGCGGGGGGTGGGGCGGGGATCTGGGGCCGGGCGGCCGCGGAGAGGGGGAGGACCACGGCGGCGAGGAGGAGGGCGGCGAGGGTGGTGCGGCGCCACCTTCGGGTGTGGCGGCGTTTGGGTGGGGTTGCGCTTGGCGGCGCCGTGAACGAGGGGTTCGTGTCGGCGGGGTGAGTGTCGCTCACCGGCGCTGGAGCAGCGGGGTGGGTGTGGCCGGCGCGGGGGGTTTCGCTTGCCCGCGCCGGCGGGGTGCCGCTGCGCCCACCCGTGCCGCCCCAGCGGCACGACTGCCCGCAGCTGGGAAGTTCAGCGGTACCGACACCCACCAGCCCACAGCCGGGAAGTTCAGCGGTACCGACACCCGCCAGCCCGCAGCCGGGAGGTTCAACGGTACCGACACCCGCCAGCCCGCAGCCGGGAAGTTCAGCGGCACCGACACCCGCCAGCCCGCAGCCGGGAAGTTCAGCGGCACCGACACCCGCCAGCCCGCAGCCGGGAAGTTCAGCGG
>NZ_JAGXJL010000020.1:92542-204216 GCF_019091475.1 Streptomyces sp. GbtcB6
CACCGACACCCGCCAGCCCGCAGCTGGGAAGTTCAGCGGCACCGACACCCGCCAGCCCGCAGCTGGGAACTTCGTCGGTTTCGTCGGTGCCGACACTCGCCTGCCCGTAGCCACGGTGTTTCCGCGCAGGCCTCTCCCGCTCCCCCGGCATGGTCGTCCCTCCCCGTTCAGTCGCCCGGCCATCGGGCTTGTCTGATCGGGAAGTTACGGAGTGGGCGGTGTCGTTCGCGTCCCGCCGGAGAACTCACCCTGGAGGTAGCTCTCAGGTACTACGGGTATGTGAGGGGAGGCTCAGGGGCGGGCTCTCACCAGGCCAGTTGGGCGATCTCCTCCGCCACCACCGCACAGGCGTCCGCCGCCGGGTCGATGAGGGGGAAGTGGCCGACGTCCTCCAGGAGCGTCAGGCCCACCACCTCGCCCGCCTTGGCCGCCGCCTCCGCGTAGGACTCGGCGACCGCCTGCGGGACGATCACGTCCGTGCGGCCCTGTACCAGGGTGGTCGCGATGCCGGTCGGGAGCAGGAGCGCCGGGTCGGCATAGCGCTGGCGGTCGCTGAACTTCTCCTCGCCGCCCAGAAGTTGCAGCGCCGCGTTGCCGCAGACGTCCAGCTTCTCGGCCATCGCGAAGTCCGCGATCGGGGCCAGGGCCACGACACCCCGCAGCGGTGCCGCGCCGGAGGTGCGCCACGCGGCGTCCGCCGGGAGGACGTGCCGTGCCGCCGCCCACAGCGCCAGGTGGCCGCCCGCCGAGTGACCGGTGAGGACCGTGCGCCGCAGGTCCGCGCGCGGGACCGCCTCGCGGACCAGGGCCGGCAGGGCGTCCAGTGCCGCCGCCACGTCGTCGAAGGTGTCCGGCCAGCGGCCCGCCACCGGGGCCGAACCGCCCTGCGCGGGGAGCGCGGCGCCGCGCCGGTACTCGACGTTGGCCACCGCGAAGCCGCGCCGGGCCAGGTAGTCGGCGAACGGGGTGATGTGGCCGCGGTCGTACGGTGCACGCCACGCGCCGCCGTGCAGGACCACGACGAGCGGGACCAGGGCCTCGTCTGTGCGCGGGGCGTAGAAGTCGATCACCTGGTCGGGGTGGTCGCCGTAGGCGGCCGTGACGTCGGGCGCGACGTGCGGGTGCGAGAAGGCCGACTCCTCCTCGGCGGCGTCCCGGGCTGCTGCGTCGTCGTCCGGCATGCTCCAACCTCTCAGCGACGTAATTGTGTTGGCGGACCAGGTGGGGATCTCGGCCGTTGGCCGGGACGGTATCAGGCCGGTGACGTGCGGGGACACGCGGATGTCACGCACGGTGAGGATTGCTCGGTTCTGTACCGTCCCGGCCGCTGCCCGGGGATCGCTATGTCGTCATGTCACCAGGCGAGGGCCCCTCCCGCCACCTCCCCCAGCACCCGCGCCGCCCGCTCCACGTCCGCGAAACCGACGTACAGCGGCGTGAAGCCGAAGCGGAGTACGTCCGGGTGCCGGAAGTCCCCGACCACCCCCCGCTCGATCAGCCGTTTCATCACGTCCCCGGCGTCGGAACAGCGCAGCGCGATCTGGCTGCCGCGCTCCTCGTGGGCCACCGGGGTCACGCACTCGACGCGGCCCTGCGGCAGGTACGCCTCGACGCACTCCAGGAAGAAGTCCGTCAGGGCGAGCGACTTGGCGCGTACGGCCGCCACCGGCACCCCGTCCCACACCTCCAGCGCCGCCTCCAGGGCCAGCATGGAGAGGATGTCCGGGGTACCGACGCGGCCGCGCACCGCACCCGCGGCCGGTTCGTACCCCGGTCGCATCCCGAAGGGCTCGACGTGCGAGTTCCAGCCGGGCAGCGGGGAGTCGAAGCGGTCCTGGAGGTCACGGCGGACGTACAGGTACGCCGGAGAGCCCGGGCCTCCGTTCAGGTACTTGTAGGTGCAGCCGACCGCCAGGTCGACCCCGTGCTCGTCGAGGCCCACCGGCAGCGCGCCCGCGCTGTGGCACAGGTCCCAGACGGACACGGCTCCGGCCGCGTGGACGGCGGCGGTGAGGGACGGCAGGTCGTGGAGGCGTCCGGTGCGGTAGTCGACGTGGTTGAGGAGTACGGCGGCGGTACGGTCGCCCAGCGCCGCCGGGACCTCGGCGGGGGTGAGCGGACGCAGCGTGCAGCCCGTCAGCCGGGCCGCCGACTCGGCGATGTAGCCGTCCGTGGGGAAGGTCGTCGCGTCGACGAGGATCTCGTCACGGCCCTCCCCCGCGAGCCGAACCGCACCCACAAGTGCCTTGAAAACGTTGACACTTGTCGAGTCGCCGACCACGATCTGCCCGGCCGCCGCGCCGACCAGCGGGGCGATCCGGTCGCCGATCCGCTCCGGCGCCGTCCACCAGCCGCTCTCGTCCCAGGACCGGATCCGCAGCTCGCCCCACTGCCGCCGGACGACGTCCTCGACACGGCCGGGGACGTGTGCGGGCAGGGCGCCCAGCGAATTGCCGTCGAGGTAGACGACCTCGTCGAGGACGAAGCGGGAGCGCACCGCGGCCAGCTCGTCCGCCGCGTCGGCCTTCTCCGCCTTCAGGGCCAGCTCAGACATGGGACCTCGCCGTCCACAGCTCCGGGAACACGTTCTTGCGGGCGCGCTTCTCCAGCCAGGCGACCCCGGCCGAGCCGCCGGTGCCGGGCTTGGCGCCCATGGCGCGGCGGGTGGCGACCAGGTGGTCGTTGCGCCAGCGCCAGACGAGCTCGGCGACGTCGGTCAGCGCCTCGCCGAGGCGGGCGAGGTCGGCGTCACCGTCGCCGCTGTAGACGGCGGTCCAGGCGGCCTCGACGGCTTCGGAAGGTGTATACGGCAGTGATATGTCACGTTCCACCATCAGCGCGTCCGGGATCGGATACCCCCGCCGCCCCAGCACCCGCACCACCTCGTCGTACAGACTCGGCTCGTGCAGCGCCTTCTCCAGTTCCGCGTGCACACGCGGCGCGGCGCGGTGCGGGACGAGCATGGACGCGGACTTCTCGCCGAGCAGGAACTCCATCCGCCGGTACATCGCCGACTGGAAGCCGGAGCCCTCGCCGAGGGCGGAGCGGTAGGAGTTGAACTGCGCGGGGGTGAGCTGGCCGAGCGGCTTCCAGGAGGCGTTCAGCGCCTCCAGCTCGCGGGTGGAACGCTTCAGCGCGGCGATCGCGGTGGGGATGTCGTCGCCGCGCAGCGCCGCCGCGGCCGTCTCCCACTCGTGGACGATGACGGTGAACCACAGCTCCATCACCTGGGTGGTGACCAGGAAGACCATCTCTCCGGGATCGTCGGAGAGGGTGTGCTGGAGATGGGTGAGCACGTCCGCCCTGACGTAGTCCTCGTAGGGGGTCGTGCCGGCGAAGTCGAGATGCGGGGTCTCGGGCTCGTTCGTTTCAAGAGCCTCTTGGGACATCGCTGTCTCCTGTTGTACTCCGGGTAGCGGTCCGCCCCTGCCGATGCCGACACGGGGGCCCCGGTCCCCACCGGCATCTTCCGCAACGTAACCCGGATACGGCAAGACCCGCCTGTCGGGAGCCCCCGTCCGGTGGTCCCGCCCAGGCGGTTGCCACAGGCCGCCCGTCTGCGCAAGGGACAAGCACTGGCCGCCCGATCATGATTCGGGGGACGTCAGGTGTGTACCGGTGCCCGCTCGTCCAGGAGACCTTCGCCTCGCAGATCGTCCCAGAGCGTTGCGGGGATCTCCGCGCCGAGGGCTGCGACGTTGCGCCGTACCTCGTCCGCGGTGCGCATGCCGACCACGATGCCCGACACCGCCGGGTGGCGGAGCGGAAAGGCCATCGCCACCGCCGGCAGCGTCACACCATGTGCCTCGCAGACATCAGCCATGCGATGCGCGCGCTCAAGAACGGACGGGGTGGCGGGCGCGTAGTCGAAGGTGGCGCTCTCGGCGGGGCGGGCCGTGGCGAGCAGGCCGGAGTTGAAGATCGAGGCCGCAAGCACCGAGACCCCCCGGTCCGTGCAGGCAGGCAGCAGTTCGTCGAGGGCGCTGTGGTCCAGCAGCGTGTAACGGCCGGAGAGCATCACCACATCGACGTCCGACTCCTTGACCAGCCGGGTCAGTTTGCCCGGGTGGTACATCCCCGCGCCGATCGCGCCCACCGTCCCCTGGGCGCGCAGTTCGGCGAGGGCCGGGTAGCCCTCGCGCAACGCGTCCTCGAAACGCTCCTCCGCATCGTGCAGGAACAACACGTCGATACGGTCGACGCCCATCCGCTCGAGCGAGTTCTCCACGCTGCGCAGAACACCGTCTCGTGTGAAGTCCCACACCCGACGGTGCGTCGCGGGCACCACGAAGGGCTCGTCCATCCGGCCCGCCGGGTCCTGCGGAACCAGCAGCCTGCCGACCTTTGTGGACAGCGTCCACTCCTCGCGTGGCTTGCCCCGCAGGAGGTCACCGATGCGGCGCTCGGAATGCCCGATGCCGTAGTGCGGAGAGGTGTCGAAGTAGCGGATCCCGCTGTCCCAGGCCGTCTCAAGAGCTTCCGCGGCGGTCTCGTCGTCCAGCGGCTCGAAGAGCCCGCCGAGCGGACCGCCCCCGAAGCCCAGCTCCGTGACCTGCACCTTGCTCTTCCCGAGCCGGTTCTGCCTCATCCACCGCTCCCCTCGCATGGCTGGTGACGCGGGATCATCCTCCCGTGGCCCGCACCACCTCTCCAAGGGGGTTTCGCGCGTCAGGATCGGCCGGACAGCACCTGGCCGCGGACCGTCCGCCCCCGGTACAGCCGCCCGGACACCCCCTCGAACTCCAGGTCGAGGCCGGCCCCGTCGCGTTCCGCGTGCAGGTGCAGATGGGGCTCGGTGCTGTTGCCGCTGTTGCCGACCTCGCCGAGGACCTGGCCCGCCCGGACCGTGTCCCCCTCGGCCACCGTCACCGAACCGGGGCGCAGATGGGCGAGCTTCACGATCTCCCGGCCGGTGTCGAGGAACACGTGGTTGCCGTACGGCGGCTGGTAGCGGATCTCCCCCGGCCGCTGGTCCGCCACGCCGTCGGCCGCGGAGACCACCCTGCCGTCGCAGGGGGAACGGACCGGGCGCCCGTAGGCGGCGTACGCGGTCAGCTCTCGGCCGGGCCGGGTACGGGTGCCGTACCGGCCGAGCACGACCAGGTCGAGGGCGGCGCGCTGCTCGGGCACCCGGGCGTGGTGGTTCACCGCCGGACCGCCGCCCTGTACGACGTACCAGGCGCCCTCCAGCGGGAACCGCAGCGGCCGGGACAGCCGGCCCCGCCGGCGGTGCAGCCGGGCGGCGGTGACCAGCCAGCCGGCCCCCGCGAGGAGGGCGAACCCGACGGCGAGACCGAACCGGCCGTCTCCGGCCGGCAGCCCCGGCAGCCGCCACGCCGAGGCGAGGGCGGCCACGGCGCCCGCCTCGACCGCGCGCCTGAGCGGACGGGGTTGCAGCGCCGGTGCGCCGCAGCCCTCGACGACCACGTAGAACGCGGCGAGGGTCGCGAGGTCTGCGGTCCAGGCGGTACGGTCGCCGGCCGTCCAGAGGATCAGGACGTTCCAGGCGGCGACCAGGACGAGGCAGACCGTCCAGGCAAGGTGTGCGGGCTGCCGGCGCCTGGGCGGTGTGTAGCGCACGCCCTCGATACGCAGTCCGGTGAGTTCGCCGTCGGGGGCCACCTGGGCCCAGGCCCGCACCCGGCCCGTGCTGCCGGACACGATCAGCCCGTCCGGACCGTCCGTCACGGCGCCGAACCCGCCGATCCGGGCGGCCGTGGCGTGCACGATCCGCTCCAGCGTCGCCATCCCGACCGCTTCCGTCACCCGCGGAGCGAGCCGCGGCCACTGCTCCGGGTCCGCGGTGAGGAACCGGGCCAGGACGTGGGCTTCCGGCGGCTGCCCGCCGGACATCGGATCACGCACGTGTGCTCCCCCCTGCCGTCACGTACGGGTCGGCGCTCTGGAAGACGGCGGAGCGCGGGATGAGGTTGCCGACGGTGGCAGACTGGCGCCATGACGACGCACAAGAACCTGTTCGGTGGTCCGGAGCCGACGTATCTGCCGGAGAACGAAGAGGCGTACCGCCTGCTGAGCGAGGAGTCGCTGCCGCCCGTCGAGGTCGCGGCGAAGTTCCCGACCTTCTCGCCGGCCTGGGCGCTGCTCGCCGACGAGGCGTTCGAGCGCGGCGCGGTCGTCGAGTCGTACGCGTACGCGCGCACCGGCTACCACCGTGGGCTGGACGCCCTGCGCCGCGCGGGGTGGAAGGGGCACGGGCCGGTGCCCTGGGAGCACCAGGCCAACCAGGGCTTCCTGCGCTGTCTCGCTGCGCTCGGCCGGGCCGCCGGGGAGATCGGTGAGAAGGACGAGTACGAGCGGTGCTGGCAGTTCCTGCGGGACAGCAGCGCGGAGGCTTACGAGGAGCTGAAGGGGTAGGGGGGTTTCACTTACCGGCGCTGGCAGGGTGCCGCTGCGCCCACCCGTGCCGCCCTGCGGCACGCCTGCCCGCAGCTACGACGTGCCCCGTAAGGGGCGCGGGGCTGTATTTGGTTTGCGGCTCCGCCGCGTGGGCGCGATCAGCCCCCGCCGGTCTGCAGCCCGGGGCGGCGCCCCGCCTCCAGCGGCGGAGCCGTGACGCAGCCGTGGGTGCGGCATTCCGGGTGGCGGCAGTCCGGGGCCGGGCGGCGTACCAGGGCGAAGGCCAGCGCCGCGCCGACCACCAGGACACCGGCGCAGATGGGCATGGCCCGGTCGAACGCCGCGTTGAAGGCGGTCGCCGACCGGTACGCCTCCGGGCCCATCCCCGCGAGCAGCGGCAGCGCCGCCACCGCGATCAGGCTGGCGGCGCGGGCCGCCGCGTTGTTGATGCCGCTGGCGATGCCCGCCCGGGTCGTGTCCACGGAGGCGAGGACGGACGCGGTGAGCGGGGCCACCAGGATGACCATGCCGACGCCCTGGACCAGGACCGCCGGGAGGACGTCGGTCAGGTAGTTCGCGTGTTCGCCGACGCGCAGCATCAGGAGCATCGCGGTGGCGCACAGCAGCGGGCCCACCGTGAGGGGGATGCGGGGGCCGATGCGGTCGGCCAGGGCGCCCGAGCGGGCGGAGAAGAACAGCATCAGGGCGGTGGTGGGGAGCAGGGCCGTGCCCGCGGCCAGCGCCGAGTAGCCCGCCACCACCTGGAGTTGGAGGGCGGTGAGGAAGAAGTAGCCGCCGAAGGCGCCGTACACGCACAGGGTGACGACGTTGAGTGCCGTGAACTGGCGGGACGCGAACATGTCCAGCGGGAGCATCGGGTCCTGGCGGCGCTTCTCGACGTACACGAAGGCCACGCCGGCCGCGACGCCCGCCACGGCGAGCAGGGACGCGGTCCCGGCCTCGATCAACGCGTAGGTGACCAGGCCTAGGGCCAGGGCGCCCAGAGCCGCGCCGAGGACGTCGAAGCGGCCGTGGGCGCGGCCGTCGGCGGACTCGGGGACGTGGCGCAGGGCGATGGGGACGCAGAGGAGAGCCAGCGGGACGTTGAGGAGGAAGACCCAGCGCCAGCCGGGGCCGTCCACCAGCCAGCCGCCGAGGAAGGGCCCCACCGCCGCGCCGATGCCGCCGAAGCCGGACCACAGGCCGACCGCGCGGGCCCGGTCGTCGGGGTGGAAGGAGGCCTGGATGAGGGCGAGGGAGCCGGGGGTGAGGAGGGCTCCGCCGATGCCCTGGAGGGCGCGGGCGGCGATCAGGATCGCGTCGTTCGGGGCGAGGCCGCACATCAGGGACGCGGCCGCGAACCAGACGACGCCCAGCACGAAGATCTTCCGGCGGCCGTAGTGGTCGCCCAGCGAGCCGCCGAGCAGGATCAGGCCGGCCAGCGTCAGCATGTACGCGTTGACCGTCCACTGCAGCGCGGACAGGCTGGCGTCCAGGTCACGGCCGATGCGCGGGAGGGCGACATTGACGACCGTCGAGTCCAGCATCGCCATGCTGGAGCCGAGGACGGTGGTGAGCAGGATCCACTTGCCCTGTGAGGAGGCGAGCCGGACGTCGGGCATGGTCCAGGTATACAGCGGACCCGGCGCTGTGGAACAGACGCCGGGTCCGACGGGGATCACCCGCTTACTTGATCTTGTTGCCCGCCGAGCGCAGGTTCTGCGTGGCCTCGACGACACGCGCGGCCATGCCGGCCTCGGCCAGCTTGCCCCAGGTGCGCGGGTCGTACGTCTTCTTGGAGCCGACCTCGCCGTCGACCTTCAGGACGCCGTCGTAGTTCCGGAACATGTGGTCGGCGACCGGACGGGTGAAGGCGTACTGGGTGTCCGTGTCGAGGTTCATCTTCACGACGCCGTTCTCCAGCGCGGTGCGGATCTCCTGCTCGGTGGAGCCGGAGCCGCCGTGGAAGACGAAGTCGAACGGCGACTGCTTGCCGAACTTGGCGGCCACGCCGTCGCTCAGCTCCTTCAGCAGGTCGGGGCGGAGCACGACGTTGCCCGGCTTGTACACGCCGTGCACGTTGCCGAAGGAGGCGGCGAGCAGGTAGCGGCCCTTCTCACCGAGGCCGAGCGCCTCGGCGGTGCGGATCGCGTCGTCGACCGTGGTGTAGAGCGAGTCGTTGATCTCGTGGGAGACGCCGTCCTCCTCGCCACCGGTCGGGGTGATCTCGACCTCGAGGATGATGTTGGCGCGGCGGGCCTGCTCCAGGAGCTCCTGCGCGATGGCCAGGTTGTCGGCGAGGGTCTCGGCGGAGCCGTCCCACATGTGCGACTGGAAGAGCGGGTTACGGCCGTTCTTCACGCGCTCCTCGGAGATCGCGAGCAGCGGACGCACGTACCCGTCGAGCTTGTCCTTCGGGCAGTGGTCGGTGTGCAGCGCGATGTTCACCGGGTACTTCTCGGCGACGATGTGCGCGAACTCGGCGAGCGCCACCGAACCGGTGACCATGTCCTTCTTGTACTGGCCGCCCAGGAACTCGGCACCACCCGTGGAGATCTGGACGATGCCGTCGCTCTCCGCCTCCGCGAAGCCGCGCAGCGCCGCGTGCAGGGTCTGGGTCGAGGTGACGTTGATGGCCGGGTAGGCGAACTTGCCTGCCTTCGCCCGGTCGAGCATCTCGTTATAGACCTCGGGGGTTGCGATGGGCATGTGTCCGCTCCTTGAGTGTGCGGGTCGGCGTACTGCTGTTTTCTTACGGCCCTGACCTAGACCTTGGGGGCGACGTCATCGTCGTCCACATCTTTCCAGACATGAACCGATGCTCCACGCGTCGGTCAAGTCCGGGTCAATCCCAGTCGTCAATCCCAGTCGTCAACCCCGGGTCAGTCCAGACCCAGTTCGTCCTTCGAGAAGGCGAACAGGTACGGCACCCCGGCGCCCTCCTGGATCTTCTCGGCGGCGCCGGTGGCCCGGTCCACGATGGTGGCCACGGCGACGACCTCGGCGCCGGCCTCGCGCACGGCCTCCACGGCGGTGAGCGGGGAGCCGCCGGTGGTGGAGGTGTCCTCGACGACCAGGACGCGGCGGCCCTTGATCTCCGGACCCTCCACCCGGCGCTGCATGCCGTGCGCCTTCGCCGCCTTGCGCACGACGAAGGCGTCGAGGTGCCGGCCGCGCGCGGCGGCCGCGTGCAGCATGGCGCCGGCGACCGGGTCGGCGCCCATCGTCAGCCCGCCGACGGCGTCGAACTCCAGCTCCTCCGTCAGGTCCAGCAGCACCTGCCCGACCAGCGGGGCGGCCGTGCCGTCGAGGGTGACGCGGCGGAGGTCGATGTAGTAGTCGGCCTCCAGCCCCGACGACAGGGTCACCCTGCCGTGCACCACGGCCTTGTCCTTGATCTGTTGCAGCAGCTCAGCGCGTACGTCCGTCATGCCGACCAGCTTAGAGGCGCGTCCAGGTCCAGGTGGTCGTGGCTTCCAGCGGCTCAAGCGGGGTGACGAGCCTCGGGAGGGTGTTCAGCCCGTTCGGCGGGCCGGTCTGCGGCTCCACGCACACCGCCGCCTCCTGCTCGTCGTAGACCACGACCCACTGCTCGCGGCTGGCGACCTTCAGCTCCAGCTGCCCGGGCCAGGTGAGGGTGACGTCGACTCCGTCGGGCATGCCGAAACAGTCGTCCCAGGGGCCGGGCCTGGGGTCGATGCGGTTGCCGGTGGGCAGGTGGTCCTCACCGCGCTCCGCCTGCCAGGCGGGGGTGAAGCCGACCTGAGCGTCCTGGCCGCCGAGGTTCCGGTTGAACCAGGGGTGCCAGCCGATCTGCGCCGGGAAGGAGTCGTCGTACGTCTCCACGGACATCGTCAGCGTCAGCGAGTCCTCGGCGAGCTGCACGACGTGGGTGACGCGGGCGGGGTGCGGCCAGGGGGCGCCGAGGTCGCAGGTGATCACGGCCTCGTCCGCCGAGACCCGTGCGGTGCGCCAGGCGCCGTCGCGGGCGGTGCCGTGGATGGCGTGCGGCGGGGAGTTGAGGGGCATCTGGACGGTGGTGGCGCCGTCGCGGAAACGGCCGTCCCGGATCCGGCCGCACCACGGCACCATCGGGAAGCAGCCGAAGCGGTCGCCCTGGCGGAGGAGTTCGAGGGAGCCGACTTCGAGGCCGGCGATCCGGCCGCCGTTGCCGGGGTGCAGGTGGAGGGTGGCGTCGCCTGCGGTCAGCGTGATGTCTTCGTTACTCACGGGATGACAGTACTGGGGGGAGGGGAGGGCGTCGGGTTTCGGGTGCGGGTGGGTGGGGGCCGGGTTTCGGGTGCGGGTGGGTGGGGGTTGCTCGCGCAGTTCCCCGCGCCCCTTACGGGGCGCTCCCCAGCCGCGTCCTACATAGCCGCGGGCGCTCGTGTCAGTTCATCCAGCCGCGGGCAGTCGTGCCGCCTGGCGGCACGGGTGGGCGCGGGCGGCACCCTGCACGCGCCGGTAAGCGTCCCCACCCCCGGCCCTCATGCCCTCGCACAGCTCAACGCCGGCGCCGCAGCGCCCTCGTCACCACGATTGCCGATGCCAGTGCCAGTGCCGCCGCCGGTGCGGCCCAGCGCAGGGCCGAACTGCCCGCCACCGTCTGCGGCGCAGGGACCGGTGCGTACCGCCCTCTCGGCGGCGCGTGGTCCACCTCCTCCGCACTGCGGCCGATCATCGTCCGGCGCGCGTGCGCCGCCTCGGCGAAGATCTCGGGAAGCGGCTCCACCACCGGCTCCTCCACGGGTTCCTCCACGGGCTCCGTCACCCGCTCGGGCGACGGCGACGACAGCGGCGGGACCTCCGTCTCGTAGATCGAGGCCGGTGCGTCGGGAGCCGTCGGCTCCGCCGCCTCGCCCAGTCCCTCCGCGAAACGGCTCAGCAGCCTCTTCGCCGCCGACTCCACCGCCTCCGCCGGCAGCTCCGCGACCCGCCCGTCGGCGGAGGCCGTGCCGGTCACCGTGACCGTGCAGTCCCCGTCCTTGTCCGCGAGGCGGAACGTGAGCGCCAGCTTCACCGTGCCGGTGCCGCGGGCCTCGGTGGCGTCCCCGTCGAGCGCGTACGAACCGTCGTCGTGGGCGCTGACGCGCAGGGAGCCCCGGTAGGTGATCGAGTGGCTGCCGATCCGGACCTTGAGGCGGCCGGTGCCGGGCGCGGCGCCCGCGTCCTGCTGGAGGCCGGGGACGGCCCGGGCGACCCGCGCGGGGTCGGCCAGCGCCGCCCTGAGCCGCGAGGCCGGGGCCGGGACGTACACCTGGTGCTCCATGGCGAATGAGCCTACCCACGAGTCGGTCCGGCACACCCTCCCCGACGCACGGCACGCTGCGCGCCTCCTTGACGGCCATGTCCGCTCAGTACCGGGGATGCACCAGCGTCGACGGCGGCGGCCCGGCCGCCGGTGTATTCAGCGCGTCCCGCTCCAGTGCCCCTTCCGTGAGCGTCCGCAGCCGTGGGCCGTCGGCCGGAAGGTGCAGCGGCGGCCCGCGGGAACCGGCCGCCGCCAGGACGAAGCCCCAGTCGTGCGGGGTCCTGGACTCGCCCGCCGAGCGGTCGGGGCCCGGGGTGAAGCCGGCGTCGTGGCCGAGGACCCGGTAGGGGGTGGTGGCCAGGCCGGCGGCCCGTATGGTCGCGGCGACCGTCCAGAAGGCGCGGGGGCGGGCCTGGACCGGGCCCGCGTGGACGACCAGGCGCCCGCCGGGGGCGAGGGCGCGGCGGGCGAGGCCGTAGAACTCCTGGGAGTACAGCTTGGTGCTGGCGGTGATGCCGGGGTCGGGCAGGTCGGCGATGACGACGTCGTAGCCGGAGCGGGGTGCCTCGCGCAGCCAGTGGAAGGCGTCGGCGGTGAAGACGCGGACGTGCGGGTCGTCGTAGGCGTGGCCGTTGAGCGCGGCGAGGGCCGGGTCGCGGCGGGCGAGGCGGACCAGGCCCGCGTCGAGTTCGACGATGTCGACGCGGTCGACGCCGGTGTGGCGCAGCACCTCACGGGCGGCCATGCCGTCGCCGCCGCCGAGGATCAGCACGCGCGCGTGCGGGCCGTTCATCGCGGGGTGGACGAGGGCTTCGTGGTAGCGGCGTTCGTCGCGGCCGCCGACCCGCAGCCGGCCGTCCAGGAAGAGGTCGAGGGGGCGGCCGTGGGTGCCGCCGGTGAGGACGATCTCCTGGACGTCGGTCTGGAGGGCGACCCGGACGTCGGCGCCGTAGACGGCGTGCCGTGCGGCCCGTTCGAAGTCGCCGACGAGGACGGCGGCGGAGGCGAGGACGCCGAGGACGGTGACGTTGGCGACGAGGAGGGTCCAGCGGGCACGGCGGGACAGGTCGCGGCGGAACAGGCCGAGGACCAGGGCGCCCCCGGCGACGACGTTGACCGTGCCGGTGAGCAGGGTCCCCGTCAGCTGGCCGAGGAAGGGCAGCAGCAGGAACGGGAAGGCGAGGCCGCCGACCAGGGCGCCGACGTAGTCCGCCGCGAACAGGTCGGCCACGGCGCCGCCCGCGTCCTGGCGGCGGATGCGCTGGATGAGCTCCATCAGGAGCGGCACCTCGGCGCCGATGAGCAGGCCGATGGCGAGGGAGAAGGCGACCAGGAGGCAGCGCGGGCCGGTGGCCCACAGGCCGCCCCAGCCGCCGGTCCAGGCGAAAACGGCGTACAACGCCATCGCGCTGCAGCCGCCGATCAGCGCCAGCGCGGCCTCGACGGCGGCGAATCCGGCCGCCGCGTGCCAGCGCAGCCGTTTCGCGGCCAGTGAGCCGACGCCCATCGCGAAGACCATCACGGACAGCACGACGGAGGCCTGGGTGACCGAGTCACCGATCAGGTACGAGGCGATGGCGACCAGTTCGAGTTCGTACACCAATCCGCAGGCCGCGCAGACGAACACGCACGCCAGGACCAGGAAGCGGCCCGTCCCCGGCCGCACGGGCAGCGGCGCGGGGGCGCCCCAGGGCGGCGGTGTGCCGGGCGGGGCGGGTGCGTGCGGATCGATCACTCTGCGACGTTACGTCACTCGCTCGGTACGCTTCGTCACCCACACGTGTGGAACTCCGGGCCCTTTGACGCCTCGTTGGTTTATGTCATCCGGCCACGGCGTGGGGCGCCGGAACCCGTACGCCGACCCGTGTCCGGGTCGCCACCAGCTGGCCGTCCTGCGGGTACGCGTGCCAGGTGCGCCAGTGCACCTGCCCCTCGTGCCGCTGGGCGAGCATCGCCGTGAAGGCGTGCGGGCTGCCCGGGAAGACCCCGGCGAGGCCGTGCGGATGCTCGGAGACGAGGGCCAGCAGTTCCTGGGCGCGGCCCGCGAAGGAGCCCGGTGACAGCACCTCGACGCGGGCCGCGAACTCGTACTCCCAGTCGCCGATGCGCTTGGCGACCCCGAGCGGCAGGGGGGTGCTGGACCCCGCGATGCACGCCACCGTCTCCGAACAGCCGCCGCACTCCTCCTCCAGGAGCACCTGGTGGGACGCGCCGAGCAGTCTCAACTGCAGCTTCGCCCCCGTCAGCTCCAGGTCGAGGGTGGCCAGGGCGGGGAGCGGCTCGCGTCCCAGGGCCCAGGCGAGGTCGGCCGCGCGCGTATCGGTGTAGGAGGTGTTCAGGGTCGTGAGCATGGATCGGCTCCGCTAACACGCAAAGGGGAGAAGTGTGGTCCGGCGCACCTCGGTCGACACCGGGAGATCGGCCCGGCCGGCCCAGCCGGGGGAGGGTGTCGTCAGGACGTCCGAGGCGCTGCTTTGGTGATTTAGAGGGAATCATGAACTGTGGCGCCGCCACAGCGTTTTTACCCAACTTCGTGGGGTTTCCATCCCTCAGAGGGCTCCACAGCTCAACTGTTCAACCTTGTCGTGCGCCCCACTGCTTCCGGCGTACGCCGAGGCGCCCGGTGAGAGCTCCCCCGCTCTCCGTCCGGACGCCCCGGTCTTTCGCCGCCTGCGCGGCGGCTCCCCGCCCCCTGCGGGGCGGCTCAGCTGCCCCCGCCGCAGCCGCCCCCGCCGCCGCAGGACGACCCACCACCGCAGGACGATCCGCCGCCGCACGAGGAGTGCCCGCCGCCGCAGGAGTGACCGCCGCCGTGATGGCCGCCGCCGTGATGACCGCCGTGCGAGGACGACGACCCCGAGTCCCCGGCCCACCAGCTGCCGGAGCTGTCGTAGGACGAGGAGGACGACGAGGAGGACCCTCCCCTGCGGTACGCCCCCTTGCCCCGTCCGCCCCTGCGGACCGCCGACGCGACGATCCCGAAGCAGATGACCGCGGCCACCACCACGATGAAGACGGTGCCCATGGCGTCACCTTCTTTCCGTTCCCCCGAGGGCGACCCCCCGTGGGCGCCCCGGCCGCCGCGCGAGCGCGGCGTGGACTGGGGATGCCCGCCCGTCTCACGGGCCAAAGCGAAGTTGAGGAACTCCAGAGCTTGGGCGCAGGATGACCGGCATGACCTCCAACGAGCGCCCCCTCCTCAACCGCCGGCTCGCCGAGTTCGGGACCACGATCTTCGCCGAGATGTCCGCCCTCGCCCTCAGCACGGGCTCCATCAACCTGGGGCAGGGCTTCCCGGACACCGACGGTCCCGAAGAGGTCAGGGAGGCCGCCGTACGGGCGCTGCGCGAGGGGCGCGGCAACCAGTACCCGCCGGGTCCGGGCGTCCCCGAGCTGCGCACCGCGATCGCCGCGCACCAGCAGCGCCGGTACGGGCTGTCGTACGACCCTGACGCCGAGGTCCTGGTCACGGCGGGGGCCACGGAGGCCATCGCGGCCGCCCTGCTCGCCCTCCTCGAACCCGGTGACGAGGTCGTCGCCCTGGAGCCGTACTACGACTCCTACGCGGCCAGCATCGCGATGGCCGGCGGCACCCGGGTCCCGGTCACCCTCCGCCCCGACGCCGGCGCCTTCCGCCTCGACCTCGACGAGCTGCGCGCGGCGGTCACCCCGCGCACCCGGCTGCTCCTGATCAACACCCCGCACAACCCGACCGGCACGGTCCTCACCCGCGCCGAGCTGACCGCGGTCGCCGAACTGGCGGTGGAACGGGACCTGCTGGTCGTGACCGACGAGGTGTACGAGCACCTGGTGTACGACGAGGCCGAACACGTGCCCCTGGCGACCCTCCCCGGCATGCGCGAGCGCACGGTCACCATCGGCTCGGCCGGCAAGACCTTCTCCTTCACCGGCTGGAAGGTCGGCTGGGTGACGTCGACACCGGAGCTGGTCACGGCGGTGCGCTCGGCGAAGCAGTTCCTGACGTACGTCGCCTCGGGCCCCTTCCAGTACGCGGTCGCGGAGGCCCTGGCCCTCCCCGACGCCTACTTCGAGACCTTCCGCCAGGACATGCAGACCAAGCGGGACATCCTCGCGGCGGGCCTGACGGAGGCGGGTTTCGAGGTCTACGACACCGCCGGCACGTACTTCATCACCACCGACATCCGCCCCCTCGGCGAGACCGACGGCTTCGCCTTCTGCCGTGCGCTGCCGGAGCGCGCGGGGGTCGTCGCCATCCCGAACGCGGTCTTCTACGACCACCGGGAAGCGGGGGCCCCGTTCGTGCGGTTCGCGTTCTGCAAGCGCGCGGAGGTGCTCAAGGAGGCGGCGGAGCGGCTGCGGAAGCTGTCGTAGGCGCTCGGCTCCGCGCTGCCGCCTGCCCCTCGTCGGCCACCGCGTAGCCGGGCACGGACGGCCACCGGACGGTCAGGACCACGGACTCCTCCTCCGCGAACCACGAGTGGTCGACTCCGCGTCCCCACACGACGTAGTCACCCTGCTCCTCCAGCACCACACTGCGGCCGGGCAGTTCGACGCGGAAGCGGCCGCTGACGAGAACCAGGAGAGCCGTGCGCTCCTCGCCCTGCACCCACTGCGAGCGCTCGTCGCCACGGGGGTGGACACCCCACTTGATCTCCACGGCCTCGCTGTGGCGCGGATCGCCGGCGTCCTTGAAGTGCCCGAGAAGCCATCCCCGGTCCAGTGCCGCATCCCTGCCCGCGTTGCCCACGTACACGCCGTCGCTCACGGGGCTGGACGCTAGCAGCACCCGGTTACCCCATCGGGCGTACATCTCTCGCACATCACCTCGTTTCCCCTGCACTGTGCGAATGTGAGCCACGCCAGCACCACCGCCCTCGCCCCGCCCGTCGCACAGCAGCCCGTCGCGCGGCAGCCCGGTACCCGGCTGTCCCTCGTGACCGCGGGCGGGGTCGCCGTGGGGCTGTTCGCGGCGGCCCGGCTCACCGGCATGGCCGTGATAGCGCTGGCCGCCTGGTCGGGCGGCCGGCATCCGCTGACCCTGCTCGGCCGTTCCTGGGACTCGGCCTGGTACCTCGGCATCGCCGCGCACGGCTACGGCCGCACCCTGTACTTCGGCCCCGGTGTCATCCACAGCGACCTGGCGTTCTTTCCCCTCTACCCGGCCCTGGTCCGGACCCTGACGGCCGTCACCCCGCTCAGCGGGGCCGGTGCGGGTCTGCTGGTGTCCTGGGCGGCCGCCGCCGTCGCCGCGGCCGGCGTCTACGCGGTGGGCGCCCGCCTGCACGGCCGTGCGGTGGCCACCGCGCTGGTGCTGCTCTGGGGCCTGCTCCCGCACTCCGTGGTCCTGTCCATGGCGTACACGGAACCCGTCCTGACCGCCTTCGCCGCCTGGTCGCTGTACGCGGTCCTGGCCGGGAACTGGCTGTGGGCGGGCAGCCTGGCCGCCCTGGCAGGCCTGTCCCGGCCCAACGGCTTCGCGGTGGCGGCGGCCGTCCTGCTCGCCGCCGCCGGCGAGCTGCGCCGCACCCGCGGTCGGGTTACCCACAGGCTGTGGACGGGCGCGGCGCTCGCCCCGCTCGGCTGGACGGCGTACGTCCTGTGGGTGGGGCGCCGCAGCGGGAACCGGCTGGGCGGCTACTTCGACGTACAACGGCTGTGGGGCTCGCGCTTCGACTTCGGCCGGGGCTCGCTGGCCTTCGTCCATACGCTGCTGCTGCGCGGCGACCGCTTCGTCTTCCCGATGTCCCTGGTGATCGTGGCCGCGGCGGTGGTCCTGTTCGCCCTCCTGGCCCTCGACCGCACCCCGCTGCCGCTCCTCGCCTACACCGCCGTGCTGCTGCTGATCGCGCTGGGCGGCTCGGGCTTCTTCGAGTCGAAGCCGCGCTTCCTGCTCCCGGCCTTCCCGCTGCTGCTCCCGCTGGCCCGGGCACTGGTCCGCACGGCGAGAGCCCGGCCCTGGCACGCGACGGTGGTGGTCACGGCCCTGGCCGGGCTCTCGTTCGGCTACGGCACGTACCTCGTCGTGTACGCGCACACACCGCTGTAGGAAAACTGCGGGAGGAACTGTGGGACGACGGACTACTCGTCGTCCTCGGGCTTGTCGGCCTCGTTGACGGCCTCCTCCAGGCCGAGCTGCTCGACCAGCCACTTGTCGAACTCGATCGCGGCCCGCACCCAGCTGACCGTGGACGAGACGAAGTGGTTGATGTCGACGCCCGTGCCGATCAGCATCTGGGCCTCACCGATGAGACGGACGGTGCCGTCGTCGTGGGTGTGGGTGTAGACCTTGGGCCACAGGGTCCGCCGGTTCCAGTCGTCGATCGACTCGAGCAGCTGCGGCTTCTCGTCGATCTTGTGGGGACGGTCGTAGAACGTCCGCACCGAGAAGACCGCCTGCTCGTCCTCACCGCGGAACATGAAGTAGGTACGGAACTGCTCCCACGGCGCCGCGAGGTCACCCTCGTCGTCGACGACATACTTGAGCTCCATCTGGTCGAGGAGCTGCTTCACAAGATCCTGATCCGGGACGACGGGGCCCGCCGGTCCTTGGGGCTGCGGCTCGGGCTGGCCCCCGAAGTTCGGAATCGAGGACGGGTCGATGGTCACCGTGATTTTCCCTTCGTCTGGACCCCGCCATCCTCCCTCATGCGGGGAGGGGGGCCGCAACCCCGGCCGGTCCTTCAGCCGTGGGCTGACAGGATCCGGCCGACCGCGCGCCGGTCGATCTTCCGGTTGGCGTTCAGCGGGAACGCGTCGAGGTGCGTGAAGCCGCGCGGAAGCATGTAGGCGGGGAGGCGTCCGGCGAGGTGGGCGCGCAGGGCGAGGGGGTCCTGGGCGGTGCCGGTGTAGGCCGCCACCAGGGACGGTTCGGGCTCCCCGGCCGCCCGCACCACGGCCACCACCGCCTCGGCGACCCCGGCGGCCGTGCGCAGGGCGGCCTCGATGTCGCCGAGCTCGACGCGGTGGCCGCGGATCTTCACCTGCTGGTCGAGCCGGCCCAGGTGCAGCAGCGCGCCGTCCTCGCCGCGCCGTACCCGGTCGCCGGTGCGGTAGTACAGCTCCGCGCCGGGCGCGTCCCGGTCGTCGTGCAGCACGGCCCGGTCGCCGTCGAAGCGGACGAACCGGCCGGGGTTCTCGGCGGGGTCGAGATAGCCGGGGAAGCGCTGCGGGCCGCGCAGGCACAGCTCGCCCTCGTCCGCCTCGCGACCGTCGTCGTCCAGGACCAGGGCGTCGAGATGCGGGTAGGGCGTGCCGATGGGGACCGTGCCGTTGGCGGTGACCGGCCAGCGGGCGGGGTCGGCGGGCAGCCGGTACTGGGTGCAGGAGACGGTGAGCTCGGTGGGGCCGTAGAGGTTCTCCAGCACGCTGCCGGGGGCGGCCTCCCGCCAGGCGGCGGCCTGTTCCAGGGTGAGCGGCTCGCCGCCGAACAGGGTCCAGCGCAGCTCGGGCATGCTGTCCGGGGCCAGGTCGCGCAGCCGCCGGGCGTAGGTGATCACCGAGGGCACCGAGAACCAGTGGGTGACCCGGTGCTCGCGGATGAAGCGGGCGGGGCGGACCAGTTCGGAGCGGGCCGGTACGACGAGGGTCGCGCCGGTGCTCCAGGCGGTGAACATGTCCCAGGCCGTCGGGTCGAAGGTGAGGTCGAAGGTCTGCGAGACCCGGCTGCCGGGGCCGATGCCGTAACGGGCCGTCGCGTGGTCGAGCATCGCCGCCGCGTTCCGCTGGAGCACCGGGACGCCCTTGGGGGTGCCGGTGGAGCCCGAGGTGAAGACGATGTACGCCACCGCGTCGGGGCGCGGCCGGTACGGCGGAAGGTCCGCGACCCGGCCCTCCGTCTCCGTGAACGGCAGCACGGGGCAGGGGAAACCGGTGTGTTCCGCGTGTTCCGCGGCCTCCGGCTCCGCCAGCACCGCGTCCAGCCGGGCCGCCCGGGCGATCGCGGTCAGCCGGGCCGGGGCGACCTCCGGGCCCAGTGGCACGGCGGCCGCGCCCAGCCGCTGGGCGGCCAGGTAGGAGGCGTAGGCGGCGACGGTCCGGTTGGCCAGCACGCCGACGCGCTCCGGGCGCCGCCCGTCGAGGGCGCCGAGGATCCGGGCGGCGGTGTGCTCGGCGAGGCGGCGCAGCTCCGCGTAGCCGAGGACCCGGCCGCCGGTCTCCAGCGCGGCCGTCCCGGGGTGGGCGTCGGCGGACGCGGCGAACCGTTCGTAGAGGGTGCGCTGGTCAGCCACGGCCGGTGTCCTCCGGTGCGGGCGTCACGTACGCGTCGTAGTACACCGGCGTGCCGAGGAACGACGAGGTGAACACCCCGCCCACGCGCGGGCCGACGACCGCCAGGTACACATAGGAGAAGACCGGCACCAGCGGGACGTGCCGGGTCGTCAGGGTCTCGTCGAGGGCGGCCCACTCGGCGGCGGCGGGTTCGGCGGGCAGCGCGGAGATCCGGGCGATCTCGGCGTTGACGTCCGGGTCGTCGAGGTAGGTGTAGTCGGCGTTCCCGGTGGGGCGCAGGGTGCGGCCGTCGAAGCCGGTGAGCAGGGTGGCGGCGCCGGGCCAGTCGGCGGCCTGGCCCATCAGGTAGAGGTCGAAGTCGTGGCCGCGGGTGAGGACCGTCGTGTTGTGCCGGGGACGGTCGGTCTCCACCACCTCGACCGCGAGGCCCGCCGCCGCCAGGGAACGGGCGACCGCCCGGGCCCCCGCCGTGAAGTACGCGCCGTCGCGGCTGAGCAGCCGCAGCGTACGGCCGTCCCAGCCGTCCGGCAGGCCGCGCGGGCCGCCCGCGTGCGGGTCGGGATAGGGGCGGTGGCCGAGGGTGGCCGGGGAGAGGATGGTGTGGGTGATCTCGCCCTGCGTGGCGCCCGCCATCGCGTCGCGGACCGCCTCCTTGTCCAGGGCGCGGGCGATCTCCCGGCGGACCTCGACGTCCGTCACCCGGGCCGTGTTGATCGCCAGGTACCAGACCAGCGGGGTACGGTCGCGGCGCAGCCGGGCCCCGAGGTCCGGGGCGGCCAGCAGCTCCGCGGCGACCTCCTCGGGCGCGTTGTTCTCGGCGACGGCGAAGGCGTCCGGGCCCTCCCCCGCGTGGGCGCGCCGGTTCTGGGCGGCCGCGTCGACGCCGAGCTCGAACTCGATGCGGTCCGGGTGGTCGTGCCGTACGGCGTCGGTGGCCGGGTCCCAGTGCGGGTTGCGTTCGAGGACCAGGCGCTCGCCGGCGAGGTGTTCCGTGATGCGGTACGGCCCGGAGGCGAACGGTGCCTTGCCGTACGTCTCGCCGGTGTCGGTGTCGCGCGGGACCGGCACGGTGGTCACCAGGGCGGCGGCGAACGGCAGGTCGGGGCGCGGCTCGGGGAAGCGGAACACCAGGGTGCGCGCGCCGCGCACCTCCAGGCCCGGGACCGCACCGGGGCCGTCGGTGAAGGGGCCCGCGTAGGGGCCGTTCGCGGCCAGCCAGTCCTGGAGGTGGCGGGGGCCGCCGGCCAGGCTCTCCTCGAAGGAGCGGGCGATGCCGTGGGCCACGTCGGCGGCGGTGATCTCCCGGCCGTCCTCGTAGCGCAGGCCCGCCTTGAGGGTGAACTCCCAGGTGCGGCCGTCGCCGGCGACGTCCCGGCCGGGGTGCTCGGCGAGGTCGCCGACCAGCCGCCAGCCGCCCGCGCCGTCCTCGGCGAACATCGTCAGCGTGCGGAAGAGGAGGTGGCCGAGCGCGGTGGCCTGGAGGGTCTGGATGCGCTGCGGGTCCAGGTGGTCGTGGTCGCCGTCGCGCAGCACGCGCAGGGTGCCGCCGCGCACGGCGCCCGGCACCGGGCGGGCCGGCCCCCGCGAGTCGCGCGGGTCCCGGGCGATGGATGTCCTGCTCATGGTCGTGCTCCGATTCGTGCGGGCGGGGTGCTGCCGTCGGTGGCGGGCGCGGTCACGAGGACGCCTCACGCAGCGCGTTCAGGTGCTCCAGGCCGGACAGCACCGCGTCCTTGGCCACCCCGAAGTCGATCAGGCAGGCCAGTTCGTCGACGCCGGCCGCGCGGGCCCGCTCCACCACGGCCGACGCCTGCGCCACCGTCCCGAACAGTCCGCTGGTGCTGTAGTAGGTGTCGAAGGAGCGCCGGACCAGGAAGTCGATGTCGGACTCGCGGAGCTTGTCCGGGTCGAAGCCGGACAGGATGCTGCCCGCCGAGCGGGCGATGAGCCCGAAGGAGCTCTTCAGGTACGCGGTGAACGGCTCCCGGACCGTCGCCTTCACCTGCTCCGGGTCCTCGCCGAGGTAGGTGTGCAGCATCAGGGCGACATGGCCCGGCCAGCCGTCGTGGCCGGGGCGTTCGGCGAGCGCCTTGCGGTACAGGGCGATCTTCTCGGCGAGCTGGTCGAAGTCCTGGCCGAGCAGATGGGTGAGCACCCCGGCGCCCGCCGTGCCGGCCGCGCGGAACGTCTCCGGGCCGCCCGCGCTGGTCACCCAGACCGGCAGTTCGCGCTGGACGGGCGGCGGGAAGACGCGTACCTCGGCCGGGTTTCCGGCGCCGTCGGTGACAGCAAGGGGTTCGCCCCGCCACAGGGCGCGCACCTGCTCCACGGCGTCGATGACCGCGGTCTTGCGGCCCGCGTAGCCCTCCGGGCGCAGTGCGAAGTCGACGGCGTTCCAGCCGGAGGCCAGGGAGAGGCCCGCGCGGCCGCCGGAGAGGTTGTCGACGACCGACCACTCCTCGGCGATGCGCAGCGGGTGGTGCAGCGGGGCGACCACGCTGCCCGCGCGGATCGCGACCCGCTCGGTGACGGTGGCGACGGCGGCGCCGGTCACCGACGGGTTCGGGTAGAGCCCGCCGAACGGGTGGAAGTGGCGCTCGGGGGTCCATACGGCCGAAAAGCCGTGGGTGTCGGCGTACTTGGCGCCTTCGAGCAGCAGGTCGTAGCGGCCGCCGCCGCTCTCGCCGGCACTCTCGCCGACGCTGCCGTCGGCGAAGTAGAAGAGACTGAAGTCCATCGCGGGCCTCTCGGGACGGGTGGGTCGGTGGCGGTCAGCGCAGGCTGAGCGGGCGCAGGTCGGTCCAGACCGTGCCGATGTGCGCGAGGGCCTCCTCGCGGCTGCCCTCGAACCCGGTGGCACGCCACCCGGCGGGCAGGGGCAGCAGGGCGGGCCACACCGAGTACTGCTCCTCGTGGTTGACGACCACGAGATGGCGGGGCGCGGTGGTGTCGGCGTCGTGCTGGGTCATCAGGCTGCTGCTTCCTTGGTGTCGGACGTGTCGGAGGTGTCGGCCGTCAGCGGGGCCGGCAGGTCGTACCTGATCCGGGCCAGCGAGGACAGGCCCAGCGGGAGCAGGGCCGAGGACAGGCCGATGGCGGTGATCAGGACGGTGGCGCGCAGGCCGACCGCGCCGCCGAGGAAGCCGCCGAGGAGGGCGCCGACCGGGGCGATGCCCATGGCGACGAAGCGGTTGGTGGCGGCCACCCGGCCCTGCAGGGAGTCGGGGGTGAGGGTCTGCCGGATGCTGAGCACGGTGACGTTGTTGGCGACGCCGAACGACGCGAACAGGAAGTTGATCAGCATCAGGGTGCCGACGGCCAGGAGACCGGAGCCGTGCACGGCGGAGAGGCCGAGCATGACGAGGTTGGCGATCGCGGCGGTGGTCAGCATGGTGCGGCCGTAGCCGAAGCGCTGCGGCAGCCGACCCGCGAAGGCCGCGCCGACCAGGAAACCGGGGCCCAGCGCGGCCATCACCAGGCCGATCTCGCCCGCGGACAGACCCAGGGTGCGCGGCATGAACTGGACGAAGGCGACCTCCAGCGCCGTGAAGGACAGGTTGAAGATCGAGGCCATGATCGTCATGGCGCGCAGCGGCTCGTTGCCGAAGACGAACTTCAGGCCCGCCCACACCTCGCGCAGCGTCCCCGTCACGGAGGCGTCCCCGGCGTGCTCGGCCCGGTCCTCCTTGTGCCGGATGGTGGTGATGGTCAGCGCGGAGACCAGGTACGACACGGCGCCGGCCAGCACCGCGACCGGCGCGGTCAGCCACTGCACCAGCACCCCGCCGAGCGCGGGCCCGCCGATGGTGGCGGCGGACTGGCTGGCGCCGAGCGCCGAGTTGCCGGCGGTGAGCTGGTCGCGCTCCACCAGCCGGGGCAGATAGGCCTGCCCGGCCACGTCGAACAGCACGCTGCCGCAGCCGGCGAAGAAGCCGAGCACGTACAGCCAGCCGATGCCGAGCCGGTCGGTCCAGTACAGGACGGGCACGACCGACAGCACGAGGGCGCGGCCCAGGTCGGTGGCGATGAGGATGTTCTTGCGCCGGACCCGGTCCACGAGCACGCCCGCGAACAACGAGACCAGCAGGTACGGCAGTTTGACCACCGAGGTGAGCAGGCCGACCTGGGCCGAGCTGGCGGCCAGGGCCAGCACCGCGACCAGGGGCAGCGCGAGTTCGCTGATCTGGGCGGCGAACAGGGAGGCGGTCTGCCCGGTCCACAGCCGGGTGAAGTCGGCGTTGCGCCAGACGCTGGGGGCGGGCGGGGCGGCGGCTTCCCCGACGGTCGCGGCGTCGCTCATGAGGTGCTCCTACAAAGGGGGTTGGTCCCACACAGGTGGGTTGGTCCCACACAGGTGGGTGGGGGGATCAGGACTCGGCGAGGACGCCGCGCGGGCGGCCGGCGGCCGCGTCCTGCAGGCGGCGCGCGACCTGGGGGACGTTGGGCTGTTCGAGCATGCTGAAGTGGTTGCCGGGCGACTCGTCGACCAGGAGGGTGCCGCCGACCCGCGGCTGCCAGCCCATGTGCCAGCCCTCGAACAGCTCGGTCTCGGCGCGGATCAGCACCGCGTCGCCGCGCAGCGGCTCGCGCGGGGTGTCGCGGTAGGCGAGCAGGGCGCGGGCGTGCCGGGTGTACAGCTGGACCAGCCGGCGCAGGTCCTCCACCGAGCGGGCGTCGGCCCGTTCGTCGCTGGTGCCCTGGGTGAGCCGGACGACGTGGGCGAGGCGGGCCTCGGGGTCGAGGGCCTCCAGTTCGGCCTCGGTGACGTCGAGCCGGCCGGCGAAGGCGCCGAGGATGGCGGCGGACTCGCTGGTGGCGTAGCGCGGCGGGACCGGGTCGTCGATGCTGGCGCTGATGATCGTCAGCATGCCGACCTCCTCGCCGGCGGCCTCCAGCTGGCGGGCCATCTCGTAGGAGACCATGCCGCCCATGCACCAGCCGCCCAGGAAGTACGGGCCCTCGGGCTGGATCGCGCGCACCTCGGAGAGGTACAGCGCGGCGATCTCCTCGACGCTGTCCGGACGGGGCACCTCGGGGCCCGCGTACTCCGGCGCCTGGAACGCGTACAGCGGGCGGTCCGGGTCGAGGACGTCGACGAGTTCGGAGTAGCAGAAGACGCTGCCGCCCAGCGGGTGCACCAGGAAGAACGGGGACTCGGTGCCGGTCGAGCGCAGCGGCACCAGCGTGGACGCGGCCTGCTGCCGCTCGCCGCTGACGATCTCCGCGAGCCGCTCGATCGTGCCGCCCTCGAACAGCGCGGCCACCGGCACCTCGACGTCGGTGATGTCGGGCAGCCGCATGATCACGCGGAGCGCGGAGATGGAGTTGCCGCCGAGGTCGAGGAAGGCGTCGGTGACGCCGGCCTCCGGGACGCCGAGGACGTCCCGCCAGATCGCCGCGATGGCCTCCTCGGTGGGGGTGCGGGGGGCGACGAAGGCACCGGCGGTGGTCTCCTCGCGGCCGGGGGCGGGCAGGGCGAGCCGGTCGACCTTGCCGTTGGGGGTGAGCGGGAAGGCGTCCAGGACCACGAAGGCGCTGGGCACCATGTACTCGGGCAGGGCGGCGGCGGCCAGTTCGCGCAGTTCGGCCGCGCTCGGGACGGTGTCGCCCTCGGGGGTCTCGGGAGTCTCGGGGGTCTCGGGGGTGAGGTAGGCGGCGAGGCGGGCGTCGCCGGGCTGGTCGTGCCGGGCCATGACCACCACCCGGCCGACGCCCGGATGCCGGGAGAGCACGGTCTCGATCTCGCCGAGTTCGATGCGGAAGCCGCGCACCTTCACCTGGTGGTCGGAGCGGCCGAGGAACTCCAGGCGGCCGTCGGGCAGCCACCGGGCCACGTCACCGGTGCGGTACATCCGGGCGCCCGCCGGGCCGCCGTACGGGTCGGGCACGAAGCGGTCGGCGGTCAGGTCGCCGCGCCGGGAGTAGCCGCGGGCCAGCCCGTCACCGGCGATGTAGAGGTCGCCGGGGACGCCGTCGGGGACCGGGGCGAAGGCGGCGTCGAGGACGTACACACGGGTGTTGGCGATCGGGCGGCCCAGGGTGACCGGCTCGCCGGGGAGCACCCGGTCCAGGGCGGACCAGATGGTGGTCTCGGTGGGCCCGTAGGCGTTCCACACCACCGGGAAGCGGGAGGTCAGCTCCTGCGCGAGGTCCTCGGGCAGCGCCTCGCCGCCGGAGATCACCCGCAGCCGCTCGTCGCCGCCGAGCCCTGCCTCCACCAGCAGCCGCCAGCTGGACGGGGTGGCCTGCACGACGGTCGCGCCGGACCGCTCGACCGCCGCCCGCAGCCGGGGCCCGTCCACCGCGATGTCCGGGGCGACGATCAGCTCGGCGCCGGCCAGCAGCGGCAGGTACACCTCCAGGGCGGCGATGTCGAACGACAGCGAGGTGACCGCCAGCAGCCGGTCCTCCTCGGTCAGTTCGAGGTCGCGGCCGAAGGACAGCAGCAGGTTGAGCAGGGCCCGGTGCGGGATCTGCACGCCCTTGGGGCGGCCGGTGGAGCCCGAGGTGTAGATCGTGTACGCCAGATGCTCCGGCCCGGCCTGCGGCAGCGGGTCGGTCTCCGGCCGGTCCGCGGCGACCGTACGGTCCACCTCGACGACGGCGGTGCCCTCGGGCACGGCGGGCGGGGCGAGCCCGGCACCGGTCAGCAGGACCGGCACCCGGGCGTCGTCGAGCATGTACTCAAGGCGCTCGCGCGGATACCCGGGGTCCAGCGGGACGTACGCGCCGCCCGCCTTCAGCACCGCGACCAGGGCCACGACCAGCTCGGCCGAGCGCTCCAGGTGGACGCCGACCAGCGTGTCCGGGCCGACGCCGAGCCCGCGCAGCTCGTGGGCGAGCCGGTTGGCCCAGGCGTTGAACTCGCCGTAGCTCAGGGTGGTGTCGCCGAAGCGTACGGCGGTGCGGTCCGGGTGCTTGGCGGCCCGCTCGGCGAGCAGCTCGGGCAGGGTGCGGTCGAGGTCCCAGCCGGCCGCGGTGTCGTTCCACTCGGTGAAGAGCAGGTCCAGGTCGGCGGCGCCGAGCAGCGGGGTGGCGTGCACGGCCGCGTGCGGGTCGGCGACCAGCGCGGCCAGCGCGCCCGCGTAGTAGCCGCCGACGGTGTCGATCCAGGCCGCGGTGAACTCGGCGGCGTCGTGGTTGATCCGCAGCCGGACCTCGCCGGTGACCGGGTCGGTGCCGAAGTTCGCGGTGAACGGGAAGTTGGTCTGCTCGAAGAACTCGCCGCCGGTGACCGCGAGGTGCTCCAGCTCCATGTCGTAGCTGCGGAAGCTGCGGTGGTCGACGACCGTCTCGAAGAACCCCGGGCGGCGCTGGTCCTGGAGCATCTGCGCCATCGGGTAGCGGCGGTGCGGCAGCGCCCCGCTCTCCGCGGCGTGCACGCGCCGGGCCAGCCCGGCCCAGGTGGTGCCGGTGACGTCGACGACCAGCGGGAGGGTGTTGAGGAACAGGCCGACGACCTGGTCGCCGTCGGCGGTCTCCGGGCGGCCGTTGCCGACCAGGCCGGTGACGATCCGGCTCTGCCCGGACAGCAGGGACAGCACGCGGGCGTGGGCGGCGAACATCACCGACTTCACCGGCACCCGCGCCTCGGCGGCCACCGCGCGCAGCTTCTCCCCGAGCCCCGCGGGCAGCGGCACCTCGTGCACCCGGGCCTCGCGTACGGCGGCGAGCTCCGGGTCCGCGCGCCGGGGCAGCCCGGTGAAGTCGGTGTCCGCCAGCACGTCCGCCCAGTACGCGCGGGACTCCGCGCTGGCCAGCGCCTCCTGTTCCAGGGCCAGGAAGTCGCGGAACCGGGTGACCGGGGCGGTCGCCGGGTCGGGGCGGCCGGCCAGCCGGGCGTCGTAGCCGGTGATCAGCTGGGAGGTGACGAGGGACAGGCTCCAGCCGTCCAGGACCGCGTGGTGGAAGCTGAGGTTGAGCCGGAAGTCGTCGTCGGCGAAGACGTGCACGTGCAGGGTGAGCAGCGGGGCCCGGGTCAGGGTGAACGGCGTCGCCTTCTCCCGCTCGGTCCAGGCGGCCACCCGCCGCTCCTGCTCCGCCGGGTCGAGGCCGCGCAGGTCATCCACGGTCAGCGGGGTCGCCACGGCCGCGTGCACCAGCTGCATCGGTGTGCTGAACCGGGTCAGGTCGAAGGAGCTGCGCAGGATGTCGGAGCGTGCGATCACCCCGGCGAGGGCGGCGCGCAGCGCGGCCTCGTCGAACCGGCCGGACAGCCGGACGGCGGAGATGTCGTGGTAGGTGGGGGTGTTGCCGTCGGCGTGGCTGTGGAACAGCATGCCGGACTGCAGGAGGGTCAGCGGATAGGCGTCGATGATCTCGGCGGTCTCGGTGCGGTCGGCAATCTCAGTGCTGACCGCGGTGTCGGTGCTGACGGCGATGTCGTCGTGGGACGGCACGGGGTTCCTTCCGGAGTGCGTCTGGGGAGCCGGGGCGAGGGCGGGCCGGGGGTCAGGCCCTGAGGCGGGCGAGGTCCTCCGGGGAGAGCAGGCCGAACGCGGCGACCTCCCGGCGGGCGGGTCCGTCGGCGGGATCCCCGGCGGGCCCGGTGTGCTCGGCCAGCCAGCGGGCGAGGGTCTCGACGGTCTGCGCGGCGAACAGCCGCTGGAGCGGGATCTCGTGACCGGCCTCGCGGGCCAGGCCGACGATCCGGACGGCGTGCATCGAGTCGCCGCCGATCTCGAAGAAGTTGTCCCGGGTGCCGACCCGGTCGAGGCCGAGGACGCGCTGCCACAGCCCGGCCAGCAGCTCCTCCTGAGGGGTCGCCGGGGCGATGTGCCCGCCGGCCGTGCCCGCCCCGCGGTCCGGGGCGGGCAGGGCCTTGCGGTCGACCTTGCCGTTGGGACTGAGCGGCAGCGCCTCCAGGACGACGAAGGCGCTGGGCACCATGTGCTCGGGAAGCCGCTCGGCGAGGGCGGCCCGCAGGTCGCCCGCGGAAGGACTGCGGCTCGTCGTCAGATACGCCACGATCCGCCGGTCCCCGGGCCGGTCCTCGCGGACCACCGCGACCGCCTGGGCGACCGTCTCCAGGTCCAGCAGCGCCGCCTCGATCTCACCGAGTTCGATACGGAAGCCGCGCACCTTCACCTGGTGGTCGGTCCGGCCGAGGTACTCCACGTACCCGTCGGCGTGCCAGCGGGCCAGGTCCCCGGTGCGGTAGAGGCGGGCGCCGGGCGAGCCGCCGTACGGGTCGGGCACGAAGCGGTCGGCGGTCAGTTCGGGCCGCCCGCCGTAGCCGCGGGCCAGCTGCACCCCGCCCAGGTACAGCTCGCCGGGCACGCCGACGGGGGCGGGCCTGAGCAGGGCGTCGAGGACATAGGCGCGGGTGTTGGCGATGGGGGTGCCGATGGGCACGGCCGCGCCGGTCCAGCCGGGGCGGGACGTCCAGCGGGTGACGTCGACGGACGCCTCGGTGGGGCCGTACAGGTTCTCCAGGGAGGCCCCGGGCAGCGCCCGGTGGAAGCGGCGGGCCAGGTCCGCCGGGAGCGCCTCGCCGCTGCACACCACCAGGCGCAGCGAGCCGCAGTCGGCGGCCCGGCCGGCCGCGAGGAACGTGTCCAGCATGGGCGGCACGAAGTGGCAGACGGTGACCCGCTCGTCCCGCACCAGGGCGGCGAGGTGCTCGGGGTCGCGGTGCCCGCCGGGCTCGGCCAGGACCAGCCGGGCGCCGGTGAGCAGCGGCCAGAACAGCTCCCACACCGACACGTCGAAGCTGATCGGCGTCTTCTGGAGCACGGTGTCCGCGCCGGTCAGCCGGTACGCGTCCTGCATCCAGCGCAGCCGGTTGACGATCCCCCGGTGCGGCACCTGCACGCCCTTCGGGCGGCCGGTGGAGCCGGAGGTGTAGATCACGTACGCCAGGTGGTCCGGCCCGGCGGCCGGTGCGGGCTCGGTGCCGGGGAAGCCGTCCCCGGCCCGTTCGTCCACGGCGACGACGGTGACGCCGTCGGCGGCGAGTGCCTCGCCCCCGCCGGGGTGGACGAGCAGCACCGGGACCCGGGCGTCGGCGAGCATGAACGCCAGCCGCTCGTGCGGGTATCCGGTGTCCAGCGGCAGGTAGGCGCCGCCCGCCTTGAGCACCGCGAGCAGGGCCACCATCAGCTCCGGCGAGCGGTCCAGGTGGACGCCGACCACGGTGTCGGGGCCGACGCCGAGGCTCCGCAGCCGGTGCGCGAGCGCGTTGGCGCGGGCGTGCAGTCCGGCGTACGTCAGCTCGCGGTCCGCGAACCGTACGGCGGCCGCGTCCGCGTGCCGGCCGGCGGCTTCGGCGAGCAGCCCGGTCAGGGTGTCGCCGGCCGGACGGTCCACGGCGGTGTCGTTCCAGACGTCCAGGAGCCGGGCGCGCTCGGCGGCGCCCAGCGGGTCGATGCCGGAGAGCGCGGCGGACGGGTCGGCGGCGACGGCGGTGAGCACATTGGTGAAGTGCTCGGCGAACCGCTCCACGGTGGCGGTGTCGAACAGCTCCACGTCGTGGTCGAGCCAGCCGATCAGCTCCCGGCCGGTGTCGATCATCCGCAGGTTGAGGTCGAACTGGCTGTTGGCGACGGACACGTCCACCAGCTCGCCGGTGATGCCCGGCGCGTCGAAGGTGCCCAGCTCCACGTTCTGGAGGGCGAACAGCACCTGCACCAGCGGGCCGCGGGACAGGTCCCGCTCCGGGGCCAGCTCGCCCACCAGACGCCCGAACGGAACCCGCTGGTGGGCGAAGGCCGCCAGGGCGCTGTCCCGGACCCGGCCGAGGAGTGCGCCGAAGGCGGGGTCGCCGTCCAGGTCGACGCGGAGCGGCAGGGTGTTGAGGAAGCAGCCGGGCAGGTCCTCGAACTCGGCGCGCGGCCGGTTGGCGACGGGCGTGCCGACCAGCAGCCGTTCCTGCCCGCTCCAGCGGGACAGCACGACGGCGTAGGCCGACAGCAGGGTCATGAACAGGGTCGAGCCGTGGGCGAGGGAGAGCTCGCGCAGTGCGGCCGAGGTGGCCGCGTCCACGGTGATCCGGCGCCGGGCGCCCCGGTGGGCGCTCACGGCCGGGCGCGGCCGGTCGGTGGGCAGCTCCAGCACCCGCGGGGCGCCGTCGAGATGCCCGCGCCACCACGCCACCAGCCCGTCGAGCACCGGCCCGGCCAGGTCCGCGCGCTCCCAGCGGGCCACGTCGGCGAACTGAAGTGCGGGCTCGGGCAGTTCGTCCCGGCGGTCGGCGTACGCGGCCGACAGCTCGCGCAGCAGCACCCCGAACGACCAGCCGTCGAACACGATGTGATGCACCGTCAGTGCCAGCAGGTGGTCTCCGTCGCCGATCCGCAGCAGCGCCACCCGCAGCAGCGGGCCGCGCGTGAGGTCGAACGGCTCCCGGACGCTGTCCATCGCGGCGGCGAGCGCGGCCGTCTCGGGGTCGGGGCGGTCCGACAGGTCCGTGGTGCGTACGACGGCCCGGGCGCCGGGGACGGCCCGCTGGTGCGGGCCGCCGTCCGGGCCGGTCCCGAAGACGGTGCGCAGGACGGTGTGCCGGTCGGTCACCGTGTCCACGGCCCGTTGCAGCGCCGCCGGCTCCAGCGGACCGCGCAGCCGCAGCACGACGGGCATGTTGTAGGCCGCGTCGCCGGGGCGTACCTGCTCCTCCAGCCACAGGCGTTCCTGGGTCCAGGACAGCGGCGCGGGCTCCGCGGGGTCGGTGCGCGGGATGTCCGGGTGCGGGGCCGGGGCCGTCTCCTCCAGGAGGGCGGCCAGTCCGGCGACGGTCGGACGGGCGAACAGGTCCTGGAGGGTGAGCCGTTCGGCGGCGGCACCGGGGAACTCGCGCCGGATCCGGGCCAGCAGCCGGGTCAGCAGCAGGGAGTGGCCGCCGAGCGCGAAGAAGTCGTCGCCGGCGCCCACGCGTTCGCGGCGCAGCAGCACCCGCCACTGCTCGGCCAGCCGTTCCTGCACCGGCCCGTCGGGGGCGACATAGCCGCCGGTGGCGGCCTCGGCGCGGTGCTCCAGGGCGCGCAGGGCGTCCCGGTCGACCTTCCGGTTGACGGTCAGCGGCAGGGCGTCGAGGACGGCGTACGCGGACGGCACCAGGTGGCCGGGCAGCCGCCGGGCCAGCGCGGCGCGCACCTCGGCGAGGTCCGGGGCCGCGCCGCCGGTGGCGAGGAAGGCCACCAGGCGGTGGTCGCCGTCGCCGTCCGGCACCGCCAGGACGGCGCTCTGCCGGATCCCGGGCAGCGCGTCGAGCGCGGCCTCGGCCTCGGCGGGCTCCACCCGGTGGCCGCGTACCTTGGCCTGCCGGTCGGCGCGCCCGAGATGGTCCAGCAGCCCGTCGGGACGCAGCCGGGCGAGGTCCCCGGTGCGGTAGAGGCGGGCGCCGGGCGAGCCGCCGTAAACGCCGGAGAACGGGTCGGGGACGAAACCGGAGGCCTCCTCGTCGTCGCCGGACTCGGCGTACCGGGCCAGGTACGGCGTGCGGACGACGAGTTCGCCGATCTCCCCGATCCCGGCCGGCCGGTCGCCCGCGAGGAGCAGCAGCTGGACGCCCTCGATGCCCGGACCGAGCGGCACCGGCCCGGCGGGGATCGCGTCGGCGGGCGTACCCGCGCGGTGGGCGAGGTGGACGGAGACCGCCTGCGGGGTCTCGGTGGCGCCGTACAGGTTCAGCAGGTCGGCGCCGGGGGCCAGCCGGGCCCAGGCGCGCAGGGTGCGGCCGGTCAGGGTGTCGCCGCCGAAGCCGGCCAGCCGCAGCGCGGGCCAGCCGGCCGTGCCGTCCGCCTGGCCGGCGAGGGCGCGGGCGAGGGCCGGGGTGAGGTGGGCGACGGTCGGCGCGGCGTCGGCGAGCCAGCCGGCGAGGGCGGCGGTGTCGCGGACGTCCGCGTCGGGGAAGACGGCGGCGCCGCCCGCCCACAGCGGGGCGAGGACGTCCCGCAGGAACGGGTCGTGGCCGAGCCCGGACAGCACGGCGAACCGGTCGTCAGGACCGAGGTCGAAGGTGCGCGTGTACCAGTCGAGGAAGTGCGTGAGCGGCCGGTGCGTGCCCGTGACCCGGCGGGGCCGGCCGGTGGTGCCCGAGGTGAAGGCGACGTAGGCGTCGGCGTCGGCGTCGGGTGCGGCGACGGGCGCGCCGTCGGGCAGTCCGGCCAGGGCCCGGTCGAGCCCCTCGCCGGGCTCGATGCGCAGCACCGGTCCGGTGACGAAGCCGGGCAGCGGCAGGCCGGGGGCGCAGGAGAGCCAGGCCCGGGGCGCGAGGGCCTCGGCGCGGGCGCGCAGGGCGTCGTCGGGGTGGTCCGCGTCCAGCACGGCGAAGACCGCGCCCGCCTTGACGGCGGCCAGGATGCCGAGGACGACGGCGGGGTGCCGTACGGCGTGCAGGGCGAGCACGTCGCCGGGCCGGATGCCGCGTTCGTGCAGCAGCCGGGCCAGCCGGTCGGTGGTCCGCTCGGTCTCCGCGTACGACCAGACGCGGTCGCCGGCGATCAGGGCGGGGGCGTCCGGGGTCGCCGCGGCGTGCTTGGCGAGCCGGTCGGCGAGCGGCTCGGGCCGGGCGGGCACGAGGTCGGCGGCGGGGTCGGGCAGCAGGGCGGCGGACCGGGCGGTCGCCAGGTCGAAGTCCCGTACCGCGCGGGCGGGTTCGGCCGCCGCCTGGGCGAGTACGGCGTCCAGCTGGCGCAGCAGGTCCTCGACCCGGCCGGCGTCGAAGAGGGCGGCGTCGTACACCGCCTCCAGCGTGTAGCCGCCGTCGGACCGGGCACCGGCGTACAGGGTGAGGTCGAACTTGTTGTCGATGTCCCCGAACGGCAGCTGTTCCACCGTGCAGCCGCGCAGGGCGGGGGCGCCGACCGGCGGCAGCATGTTGAAGAAGACCTGGACCAGCCGTCCCCGGGACAGGTCGCGCTCGGGCGCCAGGTCCGCGACCAGCCTGCCGAACGGCACCCGTTGCCGGGCGAAGGCCTCCAGCGCGTCGTCGCGGACCCGGCCGAGGAGTTCGGCGAACGCCGGGTCGCCCGCCGTGTCCACCTTCAGGGGCAGGGTGTTGAGGAAGCAGCCGACCAGGTCGCGGCCGCCGGGACCGCGGGTGGACGCCGGGGTCCCGACGACCATCCGCTCCTGCCCGCTGTGCCGGGCGAGCACCACGCCGAACGCGGCGAGCAGGGCCATGAACGGGGTCGCCTCGTGGGACCGCGCCAGCTCGCGCACGGTCGCCCCGGCCGCCGCGTCCAGCTCCGCCCGGACGCGGGCGCCGTGCGAGCCGCGTACGGCGGGACGCGGGCGGTCGGCGGGCAGCTCCAGCACCCGGGGCACCCCGTCGAGATGCCCGCGCCACCACGCCACCAGCGCGTCGGCCCCCGCCTCGCCGAGCCGCTCGCGCTCGGCCCGCACGGTCTCGGCGAAGCCGCTCCGCAGCGGCCTGAGTTCCGTGTCCGCCCCGGCGTACAGCGCGGACAGCTCGTCGAAGAGGACCGCGAACGACTGTCCGTCCGCGACCAGGTGATGGGCCGACAGCAGAAGCAGCCGCGCGTCGTCGGCGTACCGGACCGCCAGGACCCGCAGCAGCGGGCCGTGGGCCAGGTCGAACGGCTCGCGCACCGCCCTGCGCAGCGCCGCGTGCGCCGCCGCCTCCGGATCGGCGGACCCGCGCACGTCCTGGGTGCGGACGGGCACGGTCACCGCGTCCAGCACCCGCTGCCGGGGCTCCCCGTCCGCGGTGCCGAAGACGGTGTGCAGGGCGTCGTGCCGGGCCACCAGGGCGTCCACGGCGGCCTGCAGCGCGGCGAGGTCGAGAGGTCCGCGCACCCGCAGGATCACCGGCATGTGGTAGGCGGTGTCGCCCGGCCGCAACTGCTCCTCGAACCAGATCCGCTCCTGCGTCCAGGACAGCGGGTGGGAGGGCGGGTGGTCGGTCATGTGGGGTCCCCCAGGGAGTCGGTGCGGCCGGTGAGGTCGGCCAGGCCCACGGTGAACAGGGCTGCGGTCTCGGCGAGTGCGGCAGGGCTCAGCAGGCCCTCGGGCGCGGTGACGGCGCCGGCGAAGGACCGGCCGTCGTCCCAGAGTTCGCACGTCAGCTCGGTCTGGCAGCCGAGTGCGGGCGCGGGCAGCGGCGCGAACCGGACGCCGTCCGCCTCGGCGGGGTCCGCGACGCGCTGCAGCACCAGCAGGTTCTGGTAGAGCGGGGCGCGGCCCGGCGCCGGGCGGGGGGCCAGCGCGGCGACCTCGTCGGTGCCGAGGGCGGTGTGCGCGAGGACCTCCAGGAGCCGGTCGCGGACCAGCCCCAGCAGGGCCGGGCCGTCCAGGGCCGGGTCGGCGGCGATCCGTACGGGCAGGCCGTTGGCGAAGTAGCCGACGGTGCGTTCGTGGACGGCGTCGCGGTCCTCCACGACGGTGCCGACGGCGAGGTCCTCCCGCCCGGTGACCTTGGCCAGCGCCCGCCACCAGGCGGCGAGCAGCGGTACCAGCACCGGGTACCGCTCCCGGGCGGCGAACTCCCGCAGCCGGGCGGTGGTGTCCGGCCCGAGGTCGAGCCGGTGGGCGACGGCGGGCCGCGTCCACACGTCCCGCATCCCGAGCGTCGCGCCGCCGGGCCACTCCGGCGCGGTGAGCCCGGCGAGCCGCCCGCGCCAGAACTCGCGGGCCGCCCCGGCACCGGGCCGCGGCCCGCCGACGGGCGGCGCGGGTGCGGGCCGCGGGGCGCGGCCGGCGTACGCGGCGGCGAGGTCGGCCACGAGGATCTCCTCGGACCGGGCGTCGTACACGATGTGGTGGACGGCGAGCAGCAGGAGCCGCCGCCCGGCCGACGCCCGGCCGAGGACGCCGGCGGCGAACAGGGGGCCGGTGCCGAGGTCGCCGACCCGGGCGACGAGTTCCCGGGTGAGGGCCTGCTCGGTACCGGCGCGGACGAGCAGCGGGGGCGGGGGCGGGGCCTCGGCGGTGTGCCGGCGCGGGCGGCCCCCGTCCCGGGGGAACGTGGTGCGCAGGGCCGGGTGGGCGGCGGCGACCGCGGCCAGGGCCTGCCGCAGCCGGTCCGGGTCCAGCGGGCCGGTGACCTCGATCCGGCTGACCGCGACCTGGCCGGGGGCGGCAGGCGCGAGCCGGGAGGCCAGCCAGAAGCGGCGTTCGCCGGGGGAGAGACCGGCGGGGTCACCGGAGGCGGTGCCACCCACCGAACCGGCCGGGTCGGGGCCACCCATCGGGTGGCCGGAGCCGGGGCCACCCATCGGGTGGCCGGAGCCGGAGTCACCCATCGGGTGGCCGGAGCCGAGGTCAATAGTGGGGTCGGCCGAGCGGGTGCCGCTCGCCGAACCGGCCGGGTCGCCGGAGCCGGAGCCGGTGCCGGTGCCGCCCGTCGGTTTCCCCGGCCGGCGTGCCGCCGCGATCTCCGCCAGGGCGGCCACACTGGGGTGTTCGTACACGTCGCGGGCCGAGAGCCGTACGCCGAACAGCCTCGACAGCCGGGCGGCGATCCGCAGCACGTGCAGCGAACTCGCGCCGGAGGCCAGCAGGTCGGAGCCGGAGCCCAGTCCGGGCGCCGCCAGCACGGCCCGCGCCTCCCGCAGGGCAGGGGGCACATCCGAGCCGTCGGACGCCCCGACACCCCCGGTAACCCCGGCGACCCCGACACCCCCGGTGACCCCGGCTGCCCCGATGCCCCCCGTGACCCCGGCAGCCTCCGCCACCCCGGCCACCTGCGCGGCCCCGACGATCCCGACGGCCTCCGCCACCTCGGCAGTCCCAGCCACTCCGGCCACCCCGGCGGCCCCCGGCGGCCCGGCATCCGCCGCCGCCCGCTCCCGTACCCACGTCTCCACCGCCCGCAGGTCCGCCTTCCCGGTCGGTCCCAGGGGCACCGGATGCAGGTGGAGGAAGCGGTCGGGGCGCAGGTAGGCCGGGAGGGCTTCCGCGGTCTGTGCCCGGAGGGTGTCCTCGGCGACGGGCGCCGCGTCCTCCGTGGTGTACGCGCAGGCCGTCGACGTGACCGTGGTCCGTTCGTCCCGCAGCGGCACCAGGAAGGCGTGCCGGATGCCGGGCAGCGCGCAGATCCGGCGTTCCACCTCGCCGGGCTCCACGCGGTGGCCGCGGATCTTGAACTGGCGGTCGGCCCGGCCGACGTACGACAGCCGGTCCTCGTCGTCCATCCGGACCCGGTCCCCGGTGGCGTACGCACGCAGCGTGCCGTGGCCCGGGACGGCGACCCGGGTGAACCTGCGGGCGTCCTCCTCCGGCCGGTCGAGGTAGCCGAGGGCGAGTCCGTCGCCCGCCACCCACAGTTCGCCCTCGGTGCCGCGGGCCACGGGGCGCAGGTTCTCGGGGTCGAGGACGGCGAGCACGGTGCCGCGGACCGGGCGGCCGACCGGGATGCCGGAGGGGGCGGCGGTGTCGGCGGGCCGGACGTCGTGCGCGCTGACGAAGACCATGGACTCGACGGGCCCGTAGCCGTTGGTGACGCGCAGGCCGGGGTGGCGGTCGAGGAGGGCCGCGATATGTGGCGGGGAGAGCCGTTCGCCGCCGCAGAGCAGGTGCCGTATCCCGGTGAAGGCGTCCGGGTCCTCGTCGACGATCAGGTTGACCAGGGAGCTGGTGAGCCAGAGCGTCTCGACGCCGTCCTCGGTGACCAGGGCCCGCAGTCCGTCGGGGGTGATCAGCGGCTCGTCGGGGGTCACGCAGGAGCCGCCGTTCATCAGCGGCCCGAACACCTCCAGCGCGCCGGCGTCCCAGTAGGGCGCGGCGAGCAGCGGCATGACCGTGGAGGGCCCGAACGCGGCGTATCCGCCGTCCACGAAGGTGCGGACGAAGGCCCGGTGCGGCAGGACGACACCCTTGGGGCGGCCGGTCGAGCCGGAGGTGAAGAAGACGCAGGCGGGGTCGTCCGCGCCGACGGTCGGCAGACCGGTGTCCGGTGCCGCCGGCCGGGCGGCGGGGTCCGGCAGCGGTACGGCCCGGGTCCCCGCCGGGAGCCGGACGGTACCGCCGGTGGCGTCGAGGACGACGTGTGCGCCGAGGTCGTCGATCACCTCGCGCAGCCGCCGGGCGGGCCAGTCCGGGTCGACGGCCGCGTAGGCGGCCCCCGCCAGCAGCACGCCGAGCGCGGCGATGACGAACTCCCCGCCGGCCCGGGCGGCCACGGGTACGAAGCCGCGGGCCGGGACGCCCGAGGCGACGAGCAGGTCGCGTACCGCGCGGGCCCGTGCCACCAGTTCGGCGTAGGTCAGGCGGGCACCGCCCGGTCCGCGCAGCGCGGTGGCGCGCGGGGACCGGGCGGCCTGCCGCAGTACCGCCTCGTGGGCGGTGGCACCGGCCGGGACGGGCCGCCCCGGGCCGGCGGCGACCGAAGGACGCGGGCCCGTCATGACAGCCGGGGCGCCGTGCCGAGCACTTCCGCCAATTCGACGGGGGTCGACCGGAGTACGGCGGTGAAGTCGGCCTCGATTCCCCAGACTTCCGCGGCGCGCTCGACCACGAGTACCGCGTGGAAGGAGTCGCCGCCCTGCGCCAGGAAAGTCAGATCGTCGCGGATTTCGGTACCCAGGATCTCGGCGAGAAGCCGCCGGACGCTTTCCGCGGTGATTTCCCGGGTGACATCGAGATGACTCATATCGTTTTCTCCACTGCTCAGCGGGCCGGGCCGGACTAACGGATTCCTAGCTCCAGCCGCTGTCGCCGAGCGGTTCGACGGCGGCGGACCGCGCGTTTTCGGCCACCGCGGCCGCGGGAGCACTGTGTGCACCCGGCGCGGCGGCCGCCTGCGCACCACCGAGGAGCCCGCCCGCAACCAGGAGAGCAAAAGCGACAGACCTGTACTTCTTCACGGAAATATCCCCCGGACTTGAGACGCTGTGTGATCGGCCGACCGCATGGGCAGCCGCTTCACGATGTTGTAATCCCGTCTCCATGGCCGTCCAGGGAGGTCGGCGCGCATGATGTTGCGAACAGGAAACTGCAGGGGGGAAGAATTGGACAAAATCCTGGAAACCGACCCTTCGCTGCTTCTCCAGGGACTCGCGCCGGACCACATACGGCTTTATCACTGGGGGGCCACCCAGGCCTTTTTCACGACGAAAGAAGCCGCGGTGGTCCTGGACATCAGCGAATCCGAGGCGATCGAGGCGGTGGACGCGCTGGAGGAATTCCATCTCGTCGACCGCGTGAACGGTTCGGAAAACCTCGACGGGATGTGCGACCAGGGCCCGTGGTGGCGCACCGTCCATCCGCACATGGCCGCCGCCCATATGGCGGGCGCGGAGTCACGGCTGCGCCGGCAGCTCTACGAACTGAACACCCGGCGCGACTCGCTGACCGCCCTCGCCTCCGCCTACCCGGCCGGCCCGCACCGGGAGGCCCAGCCCTCCGGGGCGCTGGAGGTGGTGGACTCGCTCGACGACGTGATCACGCTGATCGAACAGGCCAGCGCCGAGTGCACCCAGGAGATGATCACCTGTCAGCCCGGTGGCGGCCGCCCCCCTGCGGAACTGGAACAGGCGGTGGACCGGGACACCGCACTGCTGGCCAGGGGCGTACGCATGCGCACGCTCTACCAGCACTCCGCCCGGCGGCACGCGCCCACCCAGGCCTACGTGGACCGGATCACCCCCGCGGGCGCCCAGGTGCGGACGATGACCGACCTGCTCGGGCGGCTGGTCGCCTTCGACCGCAGGATCGCCTTCGTCCCGCACCACCAGCGCCGGGGCGGCGCGGTGGTACTGCGCTCCCCCGCCGCCGTGGCCTACCTGTGCGACGCCTTCGACCGCGCCTGGGACCACGCCACCCCGTTCTGCGGCGCCGAGCGCACCAAGGTCGCCGTCGACGACCTGCGCCAGGGCATCCTGCGCCTGCTGAGCAAGGGCCTGAAGGACGAGGTGATCGCCCGCCGCCTGGGCATCTCGCTGCGCACCTGCCGCAAGCACATAGCGGACCTCTTCCAGGAACTGCACGCCGAGAGCCGCTTCCAGGCGGGGTATCTCGCGGCCACCCGCGACCTGCTGGGGGAGGCCGCCCACTGAGCGCTCCGCTGGAAGTGCCGCTATGCGTCGTCGTTCGGCTGCGGCATCGTCGTGGCTGGTCGCGCCCACGCGGCGGTAGCCGCACATGCAATACAGCCCCGCGCCCCTTCGGGGCGCTGCACACACGGCGGGCGGCATGCGAAGGGCAGGGGGCCCGTGAACCCACCAGTTCACGGGCCCCCTGCCCCACTTGCCGCTGCCGCTGCCGCTGCCGTCAGAGCGTTTTGGCGGGCTTCTCCTCGGCTGTCGCCGGGCCCACGATCAGTCCCTCCCCGAACGCGTCCACCCGGATCGTGTCGCCGTCCTTGACCTCGCCGGCCAGGATCTCCTTGGCCAGCCGGTCGCCGATGGCGGTCTGCACCAGGCGGCGCAGCGGGCGGGCGCCGTAGGCCGGGTCGTTGCCCTCCTCGGCGAGCCAGGCCAGGGCCTCCGGGGTGATCTCCAGGGCGAGCCGGCGGTCGGCCAGGCGCTTGGCGAGCCGGTCGATCTGGAGCCGGGCGATCCGGGCCAGCTCGTCCTTGGCCAGGGCGGAGAAGACGACCAGGTCGTCCAGACGGTTGAGGAACTCCGGCTTGAAAGACTGCCGGACCGTCTCCAGGACCTGCCGCTTCTTCTCCTCCTCGCCGAGGACCGGGTCGACCAGGTACTGGCTGCCCAGGTTCGACGTCAGCACCAGGATGGTGTTGCGGAAGTCGACCGTGCGGCCCTGGCCGTCGGTGAGGCGGCCGTCGTCCAGCACCTGGAGGAGGATGTCGAAGACCTCGGGGTGGGCCTTCTCCACCTCGTCGAGGAGCACGACCGTGTAAGGGCGCCTGCGGACCGCCTCGGTCAGCTGGCCGCCCTCCTCGTAGCCGACGTATCCGGGCGGGGCGCCGACCAGCCGGGCCACGCTGTGCTTCTCGCTGTACTCCGACATGTCGATGCGGACCATCGCCCGCTCGTCGTCGAAGAGGAAGTCGGCGAGGGCCTTCGCGAGTTCGGTCTTGCCGACGCCGGTCGGGCCGAGGAAGAGGAAGGAGCCGGTGGGACGGTCCGGGTCGGCGATCCCGGCGCGGGACCGTCGTACGGCGTCGCTCACCGCTCGTACGGCCTCGGTCTGGCCGATCAGGCGGCGGCCCAGCTCGTCCTCCATGCGGAGCAGCTTCTGGGTCTCGCCCTCCAGCAGGCGCCCGGCCGGGATCCCGGTCCAGGCCGCCACGACGTCGGCGATGTCGTCGGAGCCGACCTCGTCCTTGACCATGGTGTCCCGGGCCGTCTCCTCCTCGGCCTCGGACGCGGCCTCCAGCTCCTTCTCCAGCTGCGGAATCTCGCCGTACAGCAGCTTGGAGGCGGTGTCGAAGTCGCCGTCGCGCTGGGCGCGTTCGGCGGTGCCGCGCAGTTCGTCGAGCTTCTCCTTCAGCTCGCCGACCCGGTTCAGGGACTGCTTCTCGCGCTCCCAGCGGGCGTTGAGGCCGCGCAGCTCCTCCTCCTTGTCGGCGAGGTCGCGGCGCAGCTTCTCCAGGCGCTCCCGGGAGGCCGGGTCGGTCTCCTTCACCAGCGCCAGCTCCTCCATCTTCAACCGGTCGACGGAGCGCTGGAGTTCGTCGATCTCGACGGGCGAGGAGTCGATCTCCATGCGGAGCCGGGAGGCGGCCTCGTCGACGAGGTCGATGGCCTTGTCGGGGAGGAAGCGGGAGGTGATGTAGCGGTCGGAGAGGGTCGCGGCGGCGACCAGCGCGCTGTCGGCGATCTGGACCTTGTGATGGGCCTCGTAACGGCCCTTCAGGCCACGGAGGATGGCGATGGTGTCCTCGACGGTCGGCTCCGCCACCAGCACCTGCTGGAAGCGGCGCTCCAGCGCCGGGTCCTTCTCGATCCGCTCCCGGTACTCGTCCAGGGTGGTCGCGCCGACCATGCGCAGTTCGCCGCGGGCCAGCATCGGCTTCAGCATGTTGCCGGCGTCCATGGCGGAGTCGCCGCCGGCACCGGCCCCGACCACGGTGTGCAGCTCGTCGATGAAGGTGATGATCTGCCCGTCGGAGTCCTTGATCTCGGCGAGGACGGTCTTCAGCCGCTCCTCGAACTCGCCCCGGTACTTGGCCCCGGCGACCATGGCCCCCAGGTCCAGCGACACCAGCCGCTTGTCCTTCAGCGACTCGGGGACGTCGCCCTTCACGATCCGCTGGGCGAGCCCTTCCACCACGGCGGTCTTGCCGACGCCGGGCTCGCCGATGAGGACGGGGTTGTTCTTGGTACGGCGGCTGAGCACCTGCACGACCCGCCGGATCTCCTGGTCGCGCCCGATGACGGGGTCGAGCTTCCCGTCCCGCGCGGCCGCCGTGAAGTCGGTCCCGAACTTCTCCAGCGCCTTGTACTGGCCCTCGGGGTCGGCGGTGGTCACCCGGCGCCCGCCGCGCGCCTTCCGGAAGGCCTCCACCAGCTTCTTCGCGGTGGCCCCCTGCCGGTCAAGGACCTCGCCGGCCGCGCCGCCCTTGGCGGCGATGCCGATGAGCAGGTGCTCGGTGGAGAGGTAGTCGTCGCCGAGTTCCCCGGCGCGCTCGTCGGCGTCGGCGAGGACCGCGAGCAGTTCGCGGTTGGGCTGCGGGGGCGCGACCGTGGAACCGGTCACGCTGGGCAGCGCGGCCAGCACGCGCTCGGCGCCCTGGCGTACGGCGGCCTGGTCGGCGTCGACGGCCGCGAGCAGGTCGGTGATGTTCTCGTTGTCCTGCCCTGCCAGCAGAGCCAGCAGCAGGTGGGCGGGCGTCAGGTCCGCGTGCCCCTCGGTCACGGCCCGGCTGCTGGCCGCGTTGATCGCGTCCCGGCTCCTGTTGGTCAGCTCGGCGTCCACGTTCGCGTTCTCCTCCTCGGCGTCGTACGGCTGACTCAGCCAACGTACACAAAGTTGAGTCTATTCCACTCAAGGTGCGTTCGGGAGCTCTTCCGGGGACTACCTTCCGAGCCATGAGTACATACCGCGTGAACCCCGCCGCACCGGACGAGGCGTACCTGGGCTTCTGGCGGGAGCACCACCTGTGCACCCTCACGACCCCGCGCCCCGACGGCAGCCCGCACGTCGTCCCGGTAGGGGTCACCTACGACCCGGAGGCGGGGCTGGCCCGGGTGATCACCAACAAGGGGAGCGCGAAGGTGTCCCACGTGCTGAGCGCGGGGCCGGACGGGGCACGGGTGGCGGTGTGCCAGGTGGCCGGGCGGCGGTGGGCGACGCTGGAGGGGCGGGCACACGTCCGGACCGAGCCGGACAGGGTCGCGGAGGCGGAGCGGCGGTACGCCGAGCGGTACGGGAGGACGCCCGGGGAGAACCCGTCCCGGGTGGTGATCGAGATCACAGTGGAGCGGGCGATGGGGCGGGGGTGACGAACGGGGCGAGGGGCGCCGGTGAGGGCGGATGCGGGGCCGGGGCGACCGCCCCGTTCTGGCGGCTGGTTTCAGCCACCATGGGGTATGGCCGAAACCAGTCGATACCTCGAAATGTCCCCCCAAAACTGCAGCGGCGTCACCGTGTTCAGGTCACGGTGACGCCGCTGCGGGGGGAAGCACCTGAGCGATCTTTTACGACGGGGGAATCGCGTCAGGCACTGCGGGGGGTGGCCGAGATGGTCCTCACGTCCGGGACGTCCGGCTCAGCCAGCCGGTGGTCCCGTTGGTCCAGGTTCACAAAGATCATTCCGTACCGGATCGCACACCGCACGGGCTGCGGCGCGCCCCGGGGCTTGCGCAGGCACCGGTACGCCCGTACGTCCTCGTCCTCGTCCCGTGTGACGACGACCGGCTCACCGAAGACTGTCACCATCAACGAGTCACCACTGTGGGGGATGGCGGTGACCAGGTCGATGAAGTGCCAGCCGGATCGGTACGCGGTGGCCATTTCACGGCGGAAGGATCGGTCGTCGGGTGGGGTGGTCACTTCAGCTCCCGGCTCCATCAGTCACGGAATCAGTAGTGCCGGCAGTCCCGGAGTCCGCGGCAACCGACGGCCAGCTGCTGTTCGCACGAACCTCACTCCCCCCGGCGGCCGAAAAGCCACTGAGCACTCCGAGAGCTGCGACGGCGGAGAAGGCGGCAACAAGCAGCGAGCGAAGCAGTTTGTTACGCATCTTCGGCTTCGTCCTCACTTGAAGGTCCCCTTTTCCCCCGTCAGGTACGACGATGGCTCATTCGGGCACGTCGTGGCCACACAATCGGTGCATCATGTTCCTGCATGTTCAGGACCCTGGGGGGTGGAGTTTTGGTAACAAGTCACTCGAATACGACACATCCCCACGCCTCGAACGAGCTGTGCGCGGAGGGCAGTCGTCTGTATGCGGCCGCTCTCCGTTCCGGGCGGATCGCCCGGACGGACGCGGAACCGGTTCCCTGCCTGATGGACTCCGCCCTGCTGCACCCGGATCCCGACGATCCGAACTGGCTGCGCCCGGTTCCGCCGGCCATCGCCCTGGCCCAGCGTCTCAACCCCATCGAACGCGAGATCACCGAGCGCCGCCAGCTGGCCACCGACATCGCCGGCGTCTTCGAGCCCTTCATGTCCATCGGCGGCCAGTCCGCGTCGGGCGGCGGCTCGATCACGGTGCTGGAGGGCGGCGAGCGCATCAACAACGCGCTCAACCTGGCCACCGCCCAGTGCCACACGGAGATGCTCACGGTCCAGCCGAGCGACCGGATGCCCGAACGCAGCGCGCTGCGCGGCCTGGAACGCGACAAGCCCCTCATAGAACGGGGCGTACGGATCCGGACCTTGTACCAGCACACCGCCCGGTACAGCCAGGAGAAGCTGGCCTACGCGGCCCACATGGCCGACGGCAAGGTGGAGTACCGCTCCATAGACGAGCTGGTGGAGCGCCTGATCATCTGTGACGAGACGGTCGCCTTCATCCCCATCCGGGACGACCAGCAGGTCGCTCTGGAACTGCGCCATCCGGGCCTGGTCCGCTACCTGGTCAAGGTGTTCGAGTTCATGTGGACCCGGGCGGTCCCGCTGAGCGCCGGCGCCCCCTACGAAACCGCTCCCGACGGCATCACCGACATCCAGCACTCGATCGCCAAGCTGCTGGTCGAGGGGCATGTCGACGAGGCCATCGCGCGCCGGCTCGGCATGAACGTCCGCACCTGCCGGGCCCACATCGCCAAACTGGCCCAGGCGCTCGGCAGCGGCAGCCGTGCGCAGCTCGGCTACCTGATCGCCCAGTCCGGGATCCTGGACCAGAAGATCCCCGGGGAGGGCGGCTTCCGGTGACGTCGGCCCCGCACACCGAGCACGGCACCGAGGATCTGTGCGTCGCGGGGGCGGAACTCTACGAGCGCGCACTCGGCCACGGGCACGTCGCCGTCCGGGACGCCGAGGAGGTGCCCTGCCTCGTCGACCTCGGCCTGCTGCACCCGGTGCCGGACGACCTCGGCCGGCTGGAGCCCCTGGCCCCGGCCGTCGCCCTGAACCGGCTGCTGCGCGGCGCCCACGGCCGCATCACCCGCGAGTGGCGGCGGCAGGAGCGCCTGACGGAGCTCTTCGCACCGCTGCTGCGCATCACGCCGGAACCCGGCACGGTGCCGGACTCCCCGACCCTGCGGCTGCTCAGCGGCACCCGGCGGATCAACCAGGCCATCGACGAGGCCATGGCGCAGGCGCGGGACGAGGTCCTCTGCATCCAGCCGCACGCCGGTATGGTCGGCGAGCGCGGCAACGCCGCGGAATCCGCCGCCTACGACCGCGACAAGGCGTTCCTCGACCGCGGCGGCCGGTTCCGCACGCTCTACCAGCACACCCTGTTCCATGTGCAGTCGATATACACCTACGCCGCGGCGATGACGGGCGACAACGTGGCCCGCGGCCTCGACCAGGTGCCCGACCGGCTGTTCGTCATCGACCACACCGTCGCCTTCCTCCCCGCCGACGGCGACGGCAGCCTCGCCCTCGAAGTCCGCCACCCCGCACTGATCACGTACTTCGTCACCGCCTTCGACCGTCTCTGGCGGCTGGCCACCCCGCTCCACCCCACCCTCGAACACCGCCCGACCGTCAACGGCATCACACCCCGCCAGCAGGCCATCGCCGCCCTCCTCGTGGAAGGCCACACCGACGCCGTCATCGCCGAACGCCTCGGCATGAACATCCGCACCGCCCGCGTCCACATCGCCAAACTCGCCACCACCCTCGGCAGCGAGAGCCGCGCCCAGCTCGGCTACCTCATCGGGGAGTCGGGGATCCTCAAGGACCGGGAGGGCGAGCTGTGACCCGCTGCGAGCACGGTGTCGAAGACCTGTGCCCGCCCGGCGTGAAGCTGTACGAACGCGCCCTGCGCACCGGGCACATCAGTGCCGAGGACGCCGCCGAGGCCCCCTGCCTCACCGACTTCGGTCTGCTGCACCCGGCCCTCGACGATCTGGACCGGCTGGAACCGGTGCCGCCCGCCGCGGCCCTGCACCGGCTGCTGCGCTCCTCCGCCGCCCGGATCGCCGACGAACGGCGGCGTGAGGAACGGCTGACGGAGCAGTTCGAACCGCTGCTGCGGGCCGGCGACCCGGGCACCGGCGGCGACACCCCCACGCTGCGCCTGCACAGCGGCACCAAGCCCATCAACCAGGCGATCACCGACGCCATGGCCGAGGCGAGCCGGGAAGTGCTCTGCGTCCAGTCGCACACCGGGCTCACCGGCCCCCGGGCCCGCATCGCCGCCGCGGCCGCCCGCGACCGCGACCAGGCGATCCTCGACCGCGGCGCCCGCATCCGCGCGCTCTACCAGCACACCCTGCGCCATGTCCCGGCCGTGTACGGCGGCTTCGAGCGGCTGCGCGGCGACATCGAGGTACGCGGGCTCGACGAGACCCCGGACCGGCTGATCGTCATCGACCACGCCGTCGCCTTCCTGCCCGCCGCCGCCGACGGCTCGCTGGCCCTGGAGGCCCGGCACCCGGCGCTGATCAAGTACTTCGCCACCACCTTCGACCGCCTCTGGCAGCTGGCCACCCCGCTCTACCCCACCCTCGAACACCGCCCGACCGTCAACGGCATCACACCCCGCCAGCAGGCCATCGCCGCCCTCCTCGTCGAGGGCCACACCGACGCCGTCATCGCCGAACGCCTCGGCATGAACATCCGCACCGCCCGCGTCCACATCGCCAAACTCGCCACCACCCTCGGCAGCGAGAGCCGCGCCCAGCTCGGCTACCTCATCGGACGCTCGGGGATCCTTGATCAGGAAGGCTGACCGCGGCCGGTGCCGCGCTGCCGCCGCCCGGCGGACGGTCCAGGCCCACCTGCGCTATCCGCACGCCCAGTTGGGTACGGCTGGCCGCGCCCAGCGTCTCCGAGAGGCGGGCGATGTGGGCCCGGCAGGTGCGGACGCTGATGCCGAGGCGTTCCGCGATCACCGCGTCCTGGTGGCCCTCGGCGAGGAGCGCCGCGATGGACTGCTCCCGGTGCGAGATGCCCTCGATGCCGGTGTCGGGAAGCGGGGCGGTGAGCGGGATCGCCAGCCGCCAGAGGCGTTCGAAGACCGTGAGGAGGTACTCGACGAGGGCGGGGTGGCGCAGCTCCAGGGCCATCGTGCGGTCCGCGTTCGCGGGGATGAACGCCACCGTGCGGTCGAAGAGGATGAGGCGGTCGATGACCTCGTCGAGCGAGCGGGCCTCGACCGCGTCGCCCATCAGCTCCAGGTAGTTGAGCAGGCCCTGGCCGTGCCGGGCGACATGCGTGTACAGGTCGCGCATCCGCACGCCGCGCCCGCGCAGCGCGACGGCCCGGTGCAGCCCCTCGGTCAGCTCCGACTCGCGCCGGATACCGCCCGGCTGCACGGTCAGCACCTCCTGTGTGCAGGCCTCCGTCGCCTCGTCCATGGCCGCCTGGATCCGTGACAGCCCGTCGAGCACCCGGATGGCCGCCGTGCCCTCCGCGGACGCCGACACGGCCTGCAGGTGCCGTCCCAGACCGGCGTACCACTCGAACGCAGCGACCGCCGACCCCATCCGCCGCTGGCTGTCCGTCACCTCGTCGTAGACCCCGCGCAGCAGCCGGGTCATGACCTCCTGCGGGGCGGTCGGCACCAGCCAGTCCATGTCATCGGGGTCGGGGTGCAGCAGCGCCAGCTCCAGCAGGCAGGGCACCGCGTCGGCGTCCCTGCGCAGCACCCGGCCCCGGCGCACGGCCCGGGAGTACACGCGGTCCCCGGCGGCGCACAGCCGGTCGGCACCGTGTGGATGCTCCTCCGTCCCGTGCCCGGCCATCGCCCATTCCACCCCCGGTTTGCTGCCTCTTCCGCAGCGCAACTATGAGCGGTCCGGACCGGGTCCGCAACACGGCTTCCCGCGCCCGGGGCGTCGTAATACCCGGATACGGCCGCATATCGCACCGCCTCCGCAGGCCGCGTTGCAACAAGATGACGGTGGTGGCAGGGGGGCGTGCGGGGCAAGGTGGAAACCGCTTCCCACGGGTGTCGCCGTACACCCGGCGGGGCCCCGGGCCATCCTCCCCCGATCGGGCCGGGGCCCCGTGCAACGCACCAACGGGGGAGGTGCGTTGCAGGGCGGGCCGCTCGCGGGCGCGTAACGCGGCGGACCGGCGGATCCCCGAAATCCGCCAGTGATCGCCGCGTTACGTGCCCGCTCTAACGTCCCTTCATGGCGGACATATTTGACGCGTACGCGTTGGCCGACGCGTGGGACGAGATGTTTGTACGGCCGGGTGAGGTCAGGACCGCCTATGAGCCGGTACTGGCGGCGCTCCAGCCGATCGAACCGAGTGAACTGAGGTTCCGGGCCGACCAGATGGCCCGGGCCTTCACCGACCGGGGGGTGACCTACGCCTTCGCGGGCGAGGAGCGGCCCTGGCCGCTGGACCTGGTGCCGAGGATCCTCGACGCCCTGGAATGGGATCTCATACGAAGAGGCGTGGCCCAGCGGGTCCGGGCCCTGGAGGCCTATCTGGCCGACGCCTACGGACACGCCCGGGCCTTCGAGGACGGGGTGGTGCCCTGGCGGCTGCTCCTTGGCTCGCCGCACTTCCACCGGGCGGCGCACGCGGTGGAGCCGCCCGGCGGGGTGCGCATCCATGTGGCCGGAATCGACCTGGTCCGGGACGAGGCCGGTGCCTTCCGGGTCCTTGAGGACAACGTGCGGGTGCCGAGCGGGGTGTCGTACGTCATCGAGAACCGCAGGGCGATGACCCGGGTCTTCCCCTCGCTCTTCGCCGAGCAGCACGTCCTGCCGGTCGACGGGTACGCCCAGCGGCTGCTGGCCGCGCTGCGGGCGGCGGCGCCGGGCGGGGCGGCGAGCGATCCCCGGGTGGTCGTCCTCACCCCCGGGCCCAGCAACGCGGCCTACTTCGAACACGCCCTGCTCGCCCGGCTGATGGGCGTGCAGCTGGTCGAGGGGCACGACCTGGTGTGCCGCAGCAACCGGGTCTGGATGCGGACGACACGCGGCGAGGTGCCCGTGCACGTCGTGTACCGGCGCCTCGACGACGACTTCCTCGATCCGCTGCACTTCCGCCCCGACTCGGTGATCGGCTGCCCCGGCATCCTGAGCGCCGCCATCGCGGGAAACGTCACACTCGCGAACGCCGTCGGCAACGGCATCGCCGACGACAAACTCCTCTACACCTACGTCCCGGACCTGATCCGCTACTACCTCGGCGAGGAACCGGTTCTCCCCAACGTGGAGTCCTACCGGCCTGATGAGCCGGGCCAGTTGGAGGCCGTCCTCGACCAGCTGGACCAGCTGGTGGTGAAGCCCGTCGACGGGGCCGGCGGGCAGGGCATCGTGATCGGCCCGAAGGCCGACAGGGCGACCCTGGAACGCACTCGCAAAGCCGTCGCCGCCGACCCGCGCGGCTTCATCGCACAGCGCCCGGTCGCCCTCTCCACCTCCCCCACCCTCTCGGGTGAACGGATGGCACCGCGCCACATTGACCTGCGGCCGTTCGCCGTGAACGACGGCGACGACATCTGGGTGCTGCCCGGCGGCCTCACCCGGGTCGCCCTCCAGGAGGGCAACCTGATCGTCAACTCCAGCCAGGGCGGCGGCTCCAAGGACACCTGGGTACTCGCCGAGGGCCCCGCCGAACGCCCCGAGCCGGTCGGCGCGGGCCCGATCCCCGCCGTCGCCCCGCGCCGCCTCGGCCCCGACGGCACCCGTGCCGTCGTACCGGAAGGAGCGCAACAGCAGTGAACGACGTGATCCTCTCCCGTATCGCCGAGTCGCTGACCTGGACCGGACGGTACGTCGAACGGGCCGACACCACCGGCCGGATCCTCGACGCCTACCTGCACCGGATGCTGGAGGACCCCTGGCGCGACGAGGACGCCGCCTGCCGGTCGCTGTACGCGATCCTCGGCGTCGACGCCGGTGCCGAACGGGTCGACATGCAGCAGGTCCTGGACCAGCTCGCCTTCGACGCCCGCTCCACGTGCTCCATCGAGGGCGCCCTGGGCGCCGCCCGGCTGAACGCGCGCAGCGCCCGCGAGGCCGTCTCCTCCGAGATGTGGGAGTGCCTCAACTCCACCTGGCACGCGCTCGGCGACCGGCGCCGCGCGGCCCGCCGCACCGGCCCCTACGCCTACCTGGAGCTGGTCCGCAGCCGGGCCGCGCTCTTCTTCGGCCTCGCCGACTCGACCATGAGCCGGGACGACAGCTGGCGGTTCGTCGTCCTCGGGCGGAGCCTGGAGCGGGTCGACATGACCGTACGGCTGCTCTCGGTGCGCGTGCTGGACGCGGCGCACGCGCCGGACTGGCCGACGCTGCTCAGCGCGAGCGGCGCCGACGAGGCGTACGCACGGGTGCACAGCGGGTTCGGGGACACCCCGAGAGTGGCCGAGTTCCTGCTCCTGGACCGGGACTTCCCGCGCTCGGCGCTGCACGCGCTGACCACGGCCGAGGAGTGCCTGGCGGCGCTCGGCCGGCCCCGTCAGGACCCCGCCCGCTCCCCCGTCGGCCGGGCCCGCACCCGCCTCGAATACCTGGACACCGCCTCCCTGGAGGAGCAGCTGCCCATCCTGCTGCGCGACCTCCAGCAGGCCTGCATGGCGTCCGCCGACGCGGTGGCGGAGCGGTTCTTCCCGTACCAGGGGCCCGTCGAGTGGGCCCAGGAAGGAGCCTGAGATGGCTCGTCGCCTCCGGATCCGGCACACCACCCGGGTCCCCTACGCCCAGCCCGCCAGTTCCTCGCACAACGAGGTCCGGATGACCCCGCTGACCCTGCCGGGGCAGACCACCCTGGACGCGCGGGTCACCGTGCAGCCGGCGACCGCCGTCTGGTCGTACTGGGACTACTGGGGCACCCAGGTCACCGGCTTCGATCTCCTGGAGCCGCACGAGGATCTGACGATCACCGCGTCGAGCCTGGTGGAGACCTCGGCGCCGGGGCCGCTGCCGGCCGCGCCGGACTGGGCGGAGCTGGCCGAACGGGCCGCCGGGTCGCGGCTGCTGGAGTTCGCGGGCCCGACCTCGCGTACGTCGGTGCCGAAGAAGCTGGTGAAGAAGGCGCGGGCCGCGGCGGCGGGGCTGGGGCCGCACGAGGCCGCGGTGGCCGTCTCCGGGATGGTCGCCGACCGGGTGGCCTACCTGCCGGGGGCGACCGGCGTGAACACCTCCCCCGCGGAGGCGTGGGAGCAGCGGGCGGGCGTCTGCCAGGACATCACCCACCTCACCATCGCCCTGCTGCGGGGGCTGGGGCTGCCGGCCCGGTACGTCTCCGGGTACCTGCACCCGGAGCGGGAGGCGGAACCGAACCGGCCCGTCGCCGGGCAGAGCCACGCGTGGATCGAGTACTGGGCCGGCGACTGGTGCGGGTACGACCCGACGAACCGGGTGCGGGCCGGGGAGGACCATGTGGTGGTCGGCCGGGGTCGGGACTACGACGACGTCACGCCCCATAAGGGGATCTACCGGGGGGTGCCGGGAGGGGCGCCGGAGGTGACCGTGGAGTTCACGAGGGTCGCGTAGCCGTCTGCGGGGCCGTGGGGGCTGGTCGCGCAGTTCCCCGCGCCCCTTACGGGGCGCTGCAGTCGCGTCAGCTGCATAGCTGCGGGCAGGCGTGCCGCAGGGCGGCACGGGTGGGCGCAGCGGCACCCTGCCAGCGCCGGTAAGTGACACCCCGCCCGGCGCGCCCACAGCGGCCCCGTTCCCTGCATCGGGAACGGGGCCGTCGGCAGGGCTCTACTTGAGGCCCGCCTCCGCGCAAGCGGTCTTGTACGCGGCCGTGCAGATCTGCGAGATCTTGTAGATGCCGTCCGCGACGACGGTGTCCTTGATCTTGCTCTTGGTCACGGCGTTGACCTGGACCAGCTGGGAGGGGATGTTCTTGTTGGTCGGGCTGTCGACGGTGTCCTGGGTGAGCGCGTCGAACTGGATGTCCTTGCCCTGCACCTTGTAGACGGCCATCTCGGCGGCGGCCTCGGCCTCGTCCGGGTACGGCTTGTAGACCGTCATGTACTGCTCGCCGATGAGGATCCGCTGGATGGCGTCGAGGTCCGCGTCCTGGCCGGTGATCGGCGGCATGGTGGTGACGCCGGCCGCCTTGAGAGCCTTGACGATGCCGCCCGCCATCGCGTCGTTGGCGGAGTAGACGCCGGCGACGTTGTCCTTGCCGATCGAGCCGATCGCCTTGGTGACCTCCTGCTGGGCGATACCCGGGTCCCAGTCCTTGGTGTCGAACATGGCCCCTGTCGGAATCGTCACCTTGCCGGTCAGCTCGGACAGGGCGCCCGTCTTGAACTGCTTGGCGTTCGGGTCGGTCGGCGAGCCGTTGACCATGATGACCTTGTCGGAGGTGTCGACGTTGCTGCCGAGGCCCTCCAGGAGCGTACGGGCCTGCACCTCGCCCACCAGCTCGTTGTCGAAGGAGACGTAGCCGGCGATGGGGCCCTCGGCGAGACGGTCGTAGGCGATGACCGGGATGCCCGCCTCCTTGGCCTTCTTCACCGTGCCGGCGATGGCGTGCGAGTCGACCGAGTCCAGGATGATCACGTCGACCTTGTCGTCGATCATCTTCTGCATCTGCTTCGCCTGCGTGGAGGCGGTCGACGCGGCGTTCTGGTAGTCGACCTGGCCCTGCTTGTTGGTGAGCTCGGCGATCTTCGCCTTCATGATCGGGTAGTCGAAGTTGGTGTACCGGGTGTTGATCTTGTCCGGCATCAGCACGCCCACCGTGATGTCGTTGCCCTTCGTCGGGGTCGCGGTGGTCGACGATCCTGTCGCGTTGAGCATGCCGCAGCCGGCAAGCGAAAGGGTCATCGTGGACGCGGCCACAAACATGGCTATACGACGCATACGGGGGCTCACTTCAGGTGCGTTCCGGACGTGGGCTGCTTTGCGACCCAGATGTCTCAAAAGCCAACGCGTACGCCACACCCGACGTCAAGCGGAACTACTTAACGAGTGCGCAACACCACGCTCCGCTGCACCTGTGAAGGAGGAGCGGAACCCCCTCCAAACACTCTTTACGGACCCTCCATCCAAAGGGAGTTCATGCGCAGGCAAAGATCAGTACAACCAAGTCGTTTCCTCACGAGTCGTGATCACGAGCGGGTCGGCCCGCCGTACGGATACGACCAGAGGATCGAATGAAGCCAGCCAGAACCGCCACGGCCGCCGCCGTGGTGCTCGCCACCGCCGGCACCCTGCTCGGCGGCGCCACCGCGACCGCCTCGGCGGCCACGGCCTGCACCTCCCCGATCTTCAAGCGGCAGTTGTTCGCGAACACCACGTTCAAGGGCACCCCGAAGAAGACCGGCTGCGACTCCGCGATCGACGAGAGCTGGAGCGGAGCCCCCGCGTCCGGCCTCCCGAAGGACGACTTCGGCGTCCGCTGGACCGTGACCCGGGACTTCGGCTCCGGCGGACCCTTCGCCCTCGCCGCCTCCGGCCTCGACGGCATCCGCGTCTACCTCGACGGCACCCGCAGGATCGACCTGTGGAAGAACACCACCAAGACCGTCGCCAAGACCGTCAACGTCACCGTCCCCAAGGGCAAGCACACCCTCCGCGTCGACTACGCCAACTGGACCGGCGCCGCCAAGGTCAAGTTCACGTACACCCCGAGGACTTCGGCCGCCGTCGACAAGGTCAGGCCCCTCACCCCGCTGGATCCGCTGGTGTCCTACGACAGCGACGCCAACACGACGAAGCTGAGCTGGACGAAGAACCAGGAGATGGACCTCGCCGGCTACCGGGTCTACCGGCGCGTGCGGGGCAGCACCAGCTGGACGAAGGCGGGGACGGCGACGGCGGCGTCCCTGACCGACGCCCCGCCCGCGACCGGCGCCCTCTATTACTACGAGATCCGCGCCTACGACAAGGCCGGCAACGAGTCGACCGGCACCGCCGACGCCCTGGTCACCAGCACCGTGCTGCAGGCACCCGCCCAGTTCACCGCTTCCGCCACCGACACGGGCGCCGAACTGAGCTGGTCGGGGGTGCACGCCGCGGTGAAGTACCGGGTGGAGCGGACCGACTTCTACGGCGTCGTCACCAAGTCCTGGGACCTCAGCTACACGGTGAGCCTCACCGACGACACGCTCGCACGTGGCGAGATCGCCAAGTACCGGGTCGCGGCCGTGGACGGCTCGGGCCACGTATCGCCGTTCACCGACCTCCGGACGGTGACCCGCCCGCTGGCCGCACCCCGCGAGCTCACGGCGACCGCGGGCATCGGCAGCGCGACCCTCCAGTGGACGATGAAGCCTCAGGACGCCCCGTACGGCGAGTTCCGCGTCTACCGCTCGACCACGCTGCCCGTGGACACCTCGACGGCGCAGTGGGTTACCTGCACGACCACCTTCACCACCCTCTCCGACGGGTCCCGCCGGTACAGCTGCGGCGACTTCTCGGCCGAGGAGGGCACGACGTACCACTACGCGGTGGCGAACGTGCAGTGGCCCCACGTGTCCTCGCTCTCCAACACCGCGACCGTCACCACGCTGGAATCGGACAAGCCGCCCGCCCAGGTGACCGGCCTGACCGCGAGGGCCACGGAGTACGGCGTCGAGCTGGACTGGGACGACAACACCGAGCCCGACCTGAAGCGGTACGCGGTCTACCGGGGCACGGTCCTCGGCGAGGAGGGCGAGGAGCAGGTCTGTTCCGGCTCGGAGTGGGCGTGGCTGTCCCCGTCCACCTCGCACTACCGGGATGTACGGCTGCCCGACGGCGACCACGCCTGCTACTGGGTGGACGCGATCGACAACGCGAACAACTCCAGCAGATGGCTGGGGCCCGTGACCGCGGTCGCCGTCGACGAGCTGGACCTGACCCCGTCGGTGGCGACCCCGGAGGGCTCCCCGCTCACCCTGACGGCGGACCCGACCGACTCGGGTGTCGGCCTGTCGTGGAACGCCGTCGACTCGGCGACGGGCTACCAGGTCTACCGCTGGAACCCGGCCACGCAGACGTACGAGAAGCTGGCGACCACGACGGAGCGCTCGTACGACGACACCACGGCCGCCCGCGGCACCACCCACCACTACTGGGTGACCGCGCTGTACGCCGACGGCACGGAGTCGGCGCCGGGCGCGGAGTCGGCGATCCTGGAGCCGTGACCGGCACGGGAAAGGGCCCGGAGGTCCACGGCCTCCGGGCCCTTCTCACAGGTGCTGCTAGTCCTTCGCCTTCTTCGGCCGCCACACCACCAGTGCGCTGGTCTGCTGCACCTCCTGGTACGGGACCAGGTCGCGGCGGTAGGAGGCGTGGACGGCGGCCTCGCGCTGCTGCATCGCGGCCGCCGCGCCGTCGACCGCCGCCTGGAGTTCGGCGACCCGCTGCTGGAGCGCGATGACCTGGTTCTCCAGTTCGATGATGCGCTTGATGCCGGCCAGGTTGATGCCCTCGTCCTGCGACAGCGCCTGCACCTGGCGGAGCAGTTCGATGTCGCGGGCCGAGTAGCGGCGGCCCCGCCCGGCCGTGCGGTCCGGGGAGACCAGGCCCAGGCGGTCGTACTGGCGCAGCGTCTGCGGGTGCAGTCCGGAGAGCTGGGCCGCCACCGAGATGACGTAGACCGGGGTCTCCTCGGTCAGTTCATACGGGTTACGTCGACGGCCGTCCATCTCTGTCATGCTCCCTTCGCGGCCTCGAACAGCTCGGCCCGCGGGTCCTCGCCCGCGGTCGCCTCGCGATACGCCTCCAGCGCGTCACGAGCCTTCCCCGACAGGTCCTTCGGGACACTCACCTCGACGGTGACCAGCAGATCGCCGCGGGTGCCGTCCTTGCGGACCGCGCCCTTGCCACGGGCGCGCATGGTGCGGCCGTTGGGCGTGCCCGGGGGCAGTTTCAGGGTGACCGGCGGGCCGCCCAGGGTGGGCACCCTGACCTCGCCGCCGAGCGCCGCCTCGGTGAAGGTCACCGGGACGGTCACCGTGAGGTTGTCGTCCTTGCGGCCGAACACCGGGTGGGTGTCGACGTGGACCATCACGTACAGGTCGCCCGCCGGACCGCCGCGTTCGCCCGGCGCGCCCTTGCCGCGCAGGCGGATGCGCTGGCCGTCGGTCACCCCGGCGGGGATGCGGACCTGCATGGTCCTGGACGACTTGGCGCGGCCGCTGCCCTTGCACTCCATGCAGGGGTGCTCGGCGATCAGGCCGCGGCCCTTGCAGTCCGGGCAGGGGTCGGTGAGCGAGAAGCCGCCTCCGGATCCTCGCGCCACCTGGCCGGTGCCGACACAGGTCGGGCACACCCGCGGGGTGCCGTTCTTGTCGCCGGTGCCCGAACAGGCCTTGCAGGGGGACTGCGAGGACATCCGCAGCGGGACCGTGGCGCCCTCGATGGCCTCCGTGAAACTGAGCGTGACCTCGGACTCGATGTCCTGGCCGCGCCGCGGCTGGGTACGGCCGGCCGTGCCGCCACCCCGGTTGAACAGGCCCCCGAGGACGTCACTGAAGCCGCCGCCCCCGCCGAAGCCTCCGCCCCCGCCCTGGGCGTTGCCCCCGAAGAGGTCGCCCAGGTCGAAGTTGAAGTTGCCGCCGCCCGCGCCCGGCCCCGGGCGGAAGCCGCCGTTGCCGAAGAGGGCGCGGGCCTCGTCGTACTCCTTGCGCTTCTTGGGGTCGCCGAGTATGTCGTTCGCCTCGGAGATCTCCTTGAAGCGCTCCTCGGCCTTGGCGTTGCCCTTGTTGGCGTCCGGGTGGAACTCGCGGGCGAGCTTCCGGTACGCCTTCTTGATCTCGGCCTCGGTGGCGTCCTTGGGGACGCCGAGGACCTTGTAGTAGTCCTTCTCGATGAAGTCCTTGGTGCTCATCCCCGACGCCCCTCCTTCCGCTCGGTACTTATCGCGTCAGCCCTCCTCAGGGCCGTTGTCCTTCTCGTCGCCGGCCGCCGGGGCCTCGTCGGCCCCCTCGGCCTTCACCGCCGTCGCTCCCGGCTGCGGTTCGGCGACCGCCACCCGCGCGGGGCGGATGGTGCGCTCGCCGATGCGATACCCGGGCTGCAGGATGGCCACGCACGTCGTCTCGGTGACGTCCGGCGCGTAGCTGTGCATCAGCGCCTCGTGGATCGTCGGGTCGAAGGGCTCGCCCTCCTTGCCGAACTGCTGCAGGCCCATCTTCGCCGCGACCGTCTCGAGCGACTCGGCCACCGACTTGAAACCGCCGACCAGTTCGCCGTGTTCCCGCGCGCGGCCGATGTCGTCGAGCACGGGCAGGAGTTCGGTCAGGAGGTTCGCGATGGCGATCTCCCGGACCGTGATCCGGTCGCGCTCCACCCGGCGGCGGTAGTTCTGGTACTCGGCCTGGAGGCGCTGGAGGTCCGCGGTGCGCTCGCCGAGCGCGGTGCGCACCTGGTCCAGCTGGGCCGTCAGACCGGCGAGCTGTGCGCTTGAGTCCCCGGCCGGGGCCGCCCCCTGTGCGGGAGCGGCCTTCGGCGCGGCGTCGTCGGGGGTGGCGCCGGAGGGGACGTCGGGCTTCTCCTCGAAGCCCGGGGTCTCCTCCGTCACGCGGCACCGTCCTTGCGCTCGTCGTCGACGATCTCGGCGTCCACCACGTCGTCGGCGGCGTCACCGGCGGGGGCACCGGCACCGCCGGCGGCGGCCTGCGAGGCCTGGGCGTCGGCGTACATGGCCTGGCCCAGCTTCTGGGAGACGGCCGCGACCTTCTCGGTGGCGGTACGGATCTCGGCGGTGTCCTCGCCCTTGAGGTGCTCCTTGAGCTCCTCGATGGCGGCCTCGACCTCGGTCTTGATCTCGCCCGGGACCTTGTCCTCGTTGTCCTTGAGGAACTTCTCGGTCTGGTAGACGAGCTGCTCGCCCTGGTTGCGGGTCTCGGCGGCCTCGCGGCGGCGGTGGTCCTCCTCCGCGTACTGCTCGGCCTCCTGGCGCATCCGGTCGACCTCGTCCTTCGGCAGCGAGGAGCCGCCGGTGACGGTCATCTTCTGCTCCTTGCCCGTGCCGAGGTCCTTCGCGGTCACGTGCATGATGCCGTTGGCGTCGATGTCGAAGGCGACCTCGATCTGCGGGACACCGCGCGGGGCCGGCGGCAGACCGGTCAGCTCGAACATGCCGAGCTTCTTGTTGTACGCCGCGATCTCGCGCTCGCCCTGGTAGACCTGGATCTGGACGGAGGGCTGGTTGTCCTCGGCGGTGGTGAAGATCTCGGACCGCTTGGTCGGGATCGTCGTGTTCCGCTCGATGAGCTTGGTCATGATGCCGCCCTTGGTCTCGATACCGAGGGACAGCGGGGTCACGTCGAGGAGCAGGACGTCCTTGACCTCACCCTTGAGGACACCGGCCTGCAGGGCGGCGCCGATGGCGACGACCTCGTCCGGGTTCACGCCCTTGTTGGCGTCCTTGCCGCCGGTCAGCTCCTTGACGAGCTCGGCGACGGCGGGCATACGGGTGGAGCCGCCGACGAGGACGACGTGGTCGATCTCGCCGAGCTGGATGCCGGCGTCCTTGATGACGTTGTGGAACGGCGTCTTGCAGCGCTCCAGGAGGTCCGCGGTCAGCTGCTGGAACTGGGCGCGGGTGAGCTTCTCGTCGAGGTGCAGGGGGCCCTCGGCGGAGGCGGTGATGTACGGCAGGTTGATCGAGGTCTCGGTGGAGCTGGACAGCTCGATCTTGGCCTTCTCGGCGGCCTCGCGGAGGCGCTGCAGGGCCATCTTGTCCTTGCCGAGGTCCACGCCGTGGCCGGCCGCGAACTGCTTGACCAGGTAGTCGACGACGCGCTGGTCCCAGTCGTCACCGCCGAGGTGGTTGTCGCCGTTGGTGGCCTTCACCTCGACGACGCCGTCGCCGATCTCCAGGAGGGACACGTCGAAGGTGCCGCCACCGAGGTCGAAGACGAGGATCGTCTGGTCGTCCTTGTCGAGGCCGTACGCGAGCGCGGCCGCGGTGGGCTCGTTGACGATGCGCAGGACGTTCAGACCGGCGATCTCGCCGGCTTCCTTCGTCGCCTGGCGCTCGGAGTCGTTGAAGTAGGCCGGGACGGTGATGACCGCGTCGGTCACCTTCTCGCCCAGGTAGGCCTCTGCATCCCGCTTGAGCTTCTGCAGGATGAACGCGGAGATCTGCTGGGGGTTGAAGTCCTTCCCGTCCAGCTGGATCTTCCAGTCGGTACCCATGTGACGCTTCACGGACCGGATGGTCCGGTCCACGTTGGTGACCGCCTGGCGCTTGGCGACCTCGCCTACCAGAACCTCGCCGTTCTTCGCGAAGGCGACGACGGACGGCGTGGTCCGGGCACCCTCGGCGTTGGTGATGACGGTGGGCTCGCCGCCTTCAAGAACGCTGACGACGGAGTTAGTCGTGCCCAGGTCGATGCCGACCGCACGTGCCATGGTGATTTCCTCCAGCTGACTTGAGTGGAACGGACTCAAGTGTGCATCAAGCCTCGCCCTGGGTCAACAGACCTGAGTGGGTCAGACTCAAGTCTTATCCGCTCCTTACACGCAAGTGCCCGCTGACCTGCGATGACTCTCCATGCCGGGGCCCGTACACCGGGATTCGAAGGAGTACGAGCACGACACCGAAGGTGACGCAGGCGACCCATGTGGCGCCGGTCCGGCCGACCCAGCCGCCGTGCACGAGCACCGCGACGAGCACCCCGGCGAATGATCCGGCACCCAGGGCGACGGTCGCCCCCTGCGAGGTGAGCCCCAGGCGCCGCAGCCGGTGCACGAGATGGTCGGGCCCGCGCCGCAGCACCGGCCGACCGGCGAACAGCCGCGACAGCAGGACGAGCAGCACGTCGGCGCTCGCGACGGCGGTGAGCGCGAACAGCACGCCCGCGCTCGCGGCGGGATCGTGCCCGGTCCGGGTGATCAACGCGGCCGCGGCCAGCACGAACCCGGCGAACAGCGAGCCGGTGGCACCGAGGGCGATCCGCGCGGGATGCCAGTTGTGCATCAGGAACCCGGTGAGCGCGGCCGCCAGCACACTGAGCAGCACGGCGAGCCCGTCCATCACCTCGGCCGCGGCACAGGCCCCGGTCCCGAAGGCGGTCACCACCCCGACGGTCCCGGCCAGCCCGTCCGCGTGGTCGAGCCCCTTGAAGGCGACGGCGACGAAGGCGATCCACCCGGCGCCGAGCAGCCCGCCGACGGCGCCGAACTCGCCGTACGGCACGACGCACGCGGCCGCCACCGCCGTACCGAACAGCAGGAACCGCGTCTTGAGCCGCCACACGTCGGCGACCAGCCCGAGCAGCGCCACGGCTCCCCCGGCGGCCACCAGCTCCCCGACGCCGGTACCGAGCGGGGCGACCCCGGTCCAGTCGCCCGCGTACGCGACCAGGCAGGTGGCGCCGACCACGGCGAGGCCGCCCAGCGCGGGCACACGCCGGGCCCGCCTGCGGTCGACGAGCCCGAGCCGCAGGGCACACGGCCGGATGAGCGCGGCGAGGACGGCGGCGAGCAGGAAGGCGGTGGTGGCGGCGGCGATCCCGTAGAGCACGGGTCCAAATTAGACCTGAATGTAACAATTCTGTACGAATAACACGATCGGGTTGGGGCGTACCGCCCAGGCGGGCCTCAGGCAGACCTCAGCGATCCAGATCACCCCGCACCTGACTACAGTGCGAGTAAAGATGCGGGTAGTCTCAGACCGACTGCATAAGTTACCGCTTAGTAATTTCGGGAACCTCGCGAAGCGACGCGAAGAGACCCGAAGAGACCCCTCGCAGGCCCGAGGAGCCCCCATGCAACTCGCCGCGATCATCGTGTCGCTGGTACTCGCCGTGGTCGGCGTCGCGCTGTTCAGCCGCGCCATCGCGCAGATCTACCGGTTCGTACGGCTCGGCCAGGACGTCCCGGCGGGCACCCGCACCGACGACTGGACCGCCCGCACCGCCACGGTGATCAGGGAGTTCCTCGGCCACACCCGGATGAACCGGTGGGGTGTGGTGGGTGTCGCGCACTGGTTCGTCGCCGTCGGCTTCTTCTCCCTGGTGCTGACGCTGATCAACGCCTTCGGCCAGCTGTTCCAGGCCGACTGGATGCTGCCGGTCATCGGCCACTGGCTGCCGTACGAGATGTTCGTCGAGTTCATCGGCACGATGACCACGCTGGGCATCCTCACGCTCATCGTCATCCGGCAGCTGAGCCACCCGCGCCGGCCGGGCCGCAAGTCCCGGTTCGCCGGCTCGAACTTCGGCCAGGCCTACTTCGTCGAGGCCGTGATCCTCATCATCGGCCTCGCCATCATGACCCTGCGCGGCCTGGAGGGCGCCCTCGCCGGCGTGCACGGCTACGAGGCCGCGTACTTCGCCTCGTACCCCCTGGTCGCCGCCTTCCGGGGCACGAGCGTCGACACGCTGCAGAACCTGGTCTACCTCACGGCGATGATCAAGATCGGGACCTCCTTCATCTGGATGATCACGGTCTCCCTCAAGACCGACATGGGCGTCGCCTGGCACCGCTTCCTCGCCTTCCCGAACATCTGGTTCAAGCGGAACGCGACCGGTGAGACCTCGCTCGGCGGCCTGCTCCCGATGACCTCGGGCGGCAAGCCGATCGACTTCACCGACCCCGGTGAGGACGACGTCTTCGGTGTCTCCCAGATCGAGCACTTCTCCTGGAAGGGCCTGCTCGACTTCTCCACCTGCACCGAGTGCGGCCGCTGCCAGTCGCAGTGCCCGGCCTGGAACACCGGCAAGCCGCTCTCCCCCAAGCTGCTGATCATGTCCCTGCGCGACCACTCGCACGCCAAGGCGCCCTACCTGCTGGCGGGCGGCGGCAAGAACGCGGAGGGCGAGGAGAAGGCGTCCGAGGAGCAGCTGGCCGGGGTGCCCGCCGCGGCCCTCGCGGAGGCCGAGCGCCCCCTCATCGGCACCGCCGAGGAGAACGGCGTCATCGACCCGGACGTGCTGTGGTCCTGCACCACCTGCGGCGCCTGTGTCGAGCAGTGCCCGGTGGACATCGAGCACGTCGACCACATCGTCGACATGCGCCGCTACCAGGTGATGATCGAGTCCGCGTTCCCGTCCGAGGCGGGCACGATGCTCAAGAACCTGGAGAAGAAGGGCAACCCCTGGGGCCTGGCCAAGAAGCAGCGCCTGGAGTGGCTCAAGGAGGTCGACTTCGAGGTCCCGGTCGTCGGCAAGGACATCGAGGACCTCACCGAGGTCGAGTACCTGTACTGGGTCGGCTGCGCGGGCTCCCTGGAGGACCGCGCCAAGAAGACGACGAAGGCCTTCGCGGAACTCCTCCACATCGCGGGCGTCAAGTTCGCGATCATGGGCGGCGACGAGAAGTGCACCGGCGACTCCGCCCGCCGCCTGGGCAACGAGCCCCTGTTCCAGGAGCTCGGCATGGAGAACGTCATGGCGCTGAACACGGCGTTCGGCGAGGAGCTGGACGACGACGGCAAGGTGACGGAGGAGTCCCGCAAGCCGAAGTCGGCGAAGAAGATCGTCGCCACCTGCCCGCACTGCCTCAACACCATCGGCAACGAGTACCCGCAGCTCGGCGGCGACTACGAGGTCATCCACCACACCCAGCTGCTCCAGCACCTGGTGGACGAGGGCAAGCTGATCCCGGTCACCCCGGTCGAGGGCATCATCACCTACCACGACCCCTGCTACCTGGGCCGCCACAACAAGATCTACACGCCCCCGCGCGAGATCATCGCCAGCGTCCCGGGCCTGCGAAACGAGGAGATGCACCGCCACAAGGAGCGCGGCTTCTGCTGTGGCGCCGGTGGCGCGCGGATGTGGATGGAGGAGCGGATCGGCAAGCGCATCAACAACGAGCGTGTCGACGAGGCGCTGTCGGTCAACCCCGACATCGTGTCCACCGCCTGCCCCTTCTGCCTCGTGATGCTCACCGACTCGGTCAACGGCAAGAAGAACGACGGCAAGGCCAAGGAGTCCATCCAGGTGGTGGACGTGGCCCAGCTGCTCCTCGACTCGGTCCGGACCCCGGTCGACCCGGCGGGCGAGACGGAGCAGGAGCCCGCTCCGGAGCCGGAGCCGGTGAAGTAACCCGCGTATCACACACCGAACGACGCCCTCCGGACCGCTGCGGTCCGGAGGGCGTCGTTTTTTCTCCAGGAAATCAGGGACTGCCGGTTTTCACACGCGCGGCTTTTCGAACAGGCTGCCGATCAATTTCTTGATGAGTTCGGTGGCGGCCAGGTCCAGATAGGAGGCGGCCTTTCCCAGAATGTCCGTGCCGACCTTGGTCGCGGACCAGATCGACCACCGCATGCCGTCGTTGTGAAAGGTGAGGTGCAGGGAGACGGAGGATGACCACCACGATCCCCTGGGGCCCATCTCGGCGGTGAATATCTCTTCCTGCCGGTCGTCGAACCCGCGCAGATTGTCCAGGCTGGACCAGCTGACGGGCCCGACGACGAAATCGATGCCGCCTTCCGGTCCCTGTACGCGCAGCCTGCCCCAGTCGACCCAGGGGAGGAAGAAGTGGTCGAACGTCAGGACGTCACCGCTGCCCAGTACGATTTCCTCGTCCCTGCCGTAGCTCTTTCCCCGCTCCCTGCAGTACGGCCGCCACGTTCCGTCGTTCTGCAGGAGGGTGAAACTGTAGTCGCTCTGATTGAACACTTTTTCGAGCCAGACGGTCGCCATCGGAACTCCACCCCATTCTGCCGGAGACCTGGTTCGCCGAATCACCCTCCTGGATACGGCGGGAAAAAGAAAGCCCGCATATGGAAGTAGGAGACCGCGCTCCGAATCGATCGACGATCTCACGGTACGGCGGGCCCGCATTTCGTCCGACTCCGGCAATGCATTCCGAGTACCCGGACTACTGCCACATCGAGCCGTCCGCGGCTGTCCGGCGACGGATTGCGGTCGTACGAGCAATTGCAGGACCATGCCGGAAAACATGCCCAGGGGGTGGCCATGCCGGATTACAGGATCACCGTCCACACCGGGGACGTGGACAGCGCCGGAACAGACGCCAACGTCTACCTCACGGTCTTCGGCAGCAACGGCAGCAGCGACGAACTGCAACTCGACAGCGGAAGGGACGACTTCGAGCGCGACAGCGCGGACACGTTCACCCACACCCTCAAGGACCTGGGGGATCTCTACCGGGTCCGCATCCGTCACGACAACTCGGGCTCCAGGCCGGGGTGGTTCCTGGACCGCATCACGATCCGGGACGAGGACTCCGACAAGGAATGGTCGTTCCCCTGCTCACGGTGGCTCGCCACCGACGAGGACGACTCCCGCATCGACCGCTACCTCGACCTCGCCTGACCGACTTCGAGCGGCTCCTCGCCCGCGAGTCGCGCGCCTTCGCCGACTGCCCGGCCGGCCGCGCCGGTGACCCGGACGGCCCACCTCTGCTCGCGTGTGTGCTCCCTGGCGGTTCGGCTGGAGGAGGAGCGGAGCGACCTGGAGGTACGGGTGACGGAGGACAGCGCGCACGCGGACGGCGAGGCCGGCCGGTCCGACGACGTCCGGGAACTTCGGGCCCGGGTCGCGGCCCTGGAGAAGGAACGGGTCCGGCCTCCCCGGCACCACGTCAGATCTCTCCTCGCCGTCGTCCTGGTCGTCGTCGGCTGCCTGCTCGCCCCGCTCGCCGTGGTCGCGTCGTGGGCGGCGGACCAGGTGGGCGACACCGACCGCTACGTCAGCACGGTCGCCCCGCTCGCCTCGGATCCCGACGTGCAGAACGCCGTGGCCAACCGGGCCACCGACGCGCTCATGAGCCACCTCGACCTGCCCGCCCTGCTCGCCGACGTGGCCCCCGCGGACCGGCCCCGCCTGCAGCAGGCGCTGGGCGGCAGACTCGGCGACGCGCTCGAAGGGGCCGTGCGCAGTTTCGTCCACGACAAGGCCCGCGAGGTCGCCGCGTCCGACGCGTTCCGGACCGTGTGGACCGACGCCAACCGCCGGATCCACAGCAGTCTCGACAAGGCGCTCACCGGCAGCGGCGGCGGCGCGGTGCAGCTGACGAACGACAGCGTCACCCTCGACATCGGCCCCCTCGTGGACCAGGTCAAGCAGCGGCTCGTCGACGCCGGACTGACCCCCGCCGAGCACATCCCCGCCGTGCACACCGACTTCACCCTCGTCAGGTCCGACCAGGTCGGCAAGGTCAAGACCTACGTACGGCTGCTCCAGCTCGCCGGGAACTGGCTGCCCGTGCTGGCCGTGCTGCTGGTCGCCGCCGGGGTGCTGCTCGCGGTCCGGCGGCGCCGGGCCCTGGTGGCCGGCTGCATCGGCGTCGCCGTCACCACCGGGCTGCTCGGCATCGGGCTGCGCGTGTTCCGCGTGTTCTACCTGGACCGGCTGCCCGCGGGCGTCTCCCCGGGCGCGGCGGCCGCCGTCTACGACGCGCTGACCCACTTCCTGCGCACCGGCGTGCGCATGGTCGTGGCCCTGGCCGTCGTCGTCGCCCTGGCCGCCTGGCTCACCGGCGCCGGCCGGTACGCCGGGCTGGTCCGGGGCCTGTGGACGTCCGGGATCGGAGCGGTACGCGGCACCGCCGACCGCGCCGGACTGCGCACCGGCCCGGTCGGCCCCTTCGTACGCCGCTACCGCGCCTGGATCACCTGGGTCCTGGTGGCCGTGGCGGTGCTGGTCTACCTGCTGTGGTCGTTCCCCACCGGCTGGGTGGTGGTCGGCATCGCCCTGTGCCTGCTGTTCGTGCTGGCCGTGGTGGAGTTCCTGGCAGCGCCCCCGTCCCCGCCGCCGGCCGGGGGAGAGACCCCGGCCCGGTCGCCCGCCTGACGATCCGGCCGACCGCCGGCGCCGCCCCGGGCGGCCGGGGTACCTGTGGAACGCCGGACGGCCCGCGGACCCGTCAGGGCGCGAAGGCCGCCCAGGGGCCGAGCGCGAACCCCCCGCCCTCCTTGCGGACCTCCACCGCGCCCGGTCCGCCGAAGTGCGCGGGGATGACCAGTTCACGGGTGGCGGCGGCCCGTTCGAGGATCCGGCGGCGGCTGGCCTCCGCCTGCGCGGGGTCGAGGCAGAAGCAGCTGTTCCACTGCGGCCGGAGGATCTGGACCGGACTGTGCAGCAGGTCGCCGACGAAGACCGCGCGATCGCTCCCCGACGCGAGCCGGAGCACCGAGGAGCCGGGGGTGTGGCCGGGTGCCGACTCCAGGGTGAGGTGTTCGTCGATGCGGTGGACGCCGTCCCACAGGACGGTCTGACCGGCCCGGTGGACCGGCGCGATGCTGTCCTCGTAGACGAGCCGGTCGTCCTCCCCCACCCCGTTTCCGTACCCGTTCTCCGGCCCGAAGTGGAAGTCGTCGGCGGTCGGGACGAGGTACCGGGCGTTGGGGAAGGCGGGCGCCCAGCCGCCCTCGACGCCGACCGTGTTCCAGCCGACGTGGTCGGCGTGCACATGGGTGTTGACGACGACGTCGACGTCCTGAGGCCGCACCCCGGCCCGGGCCAGCAGCCCGAGGAAGTCGCCCTGCCACTGGTGGAACCCGGGCAGGCCGGGCCGCTCGCGGCCGTTGCCCACCGGGGTGTCGACCAGCACGGTCCGCCCGCCGCTGCGCAGCACCCAGGTGCCCAGTGCGGCCACCGCCCGGTCGGCCGCCGGGTCCCAGTGGTCCGGCGCCAGCCAGTCCGCGTTGTCCGCCCAGACCTCGGCGGACGACCGCGGCACGAGGGTGCGGGCCGGCGTGAACGGCCCCTGCCACTCGACGACGCGGATGACCTCGACGTCACCCAGCACGGTGCGCTGTACGAAGCCCTCGCGCCGGGAATCGTCGCGTCCGGAACTCTCGCTCCGGATACTCGGGCCGCTCAGGATGCTCGGGATGCTCGGGGAATTCTCGCTCTCCATGGAATCGACCCTAGGGAGCACTGGTGAGCGTCTCAATGCTCTTCGTGCTCCTCGAAATACGTGCTCGGCTCACCTCCGAGCCTTGTGGGCTAGCCTGCCGCCGTGGATGTGCTGAGCGACGCGATCGCGGCCGTCAGGGTCGGACAGCCCTCGTCCAACCGGGTGCGGGTGAGCGGCACCTGGTGCACACGGCTGGCTCCGTACGAGGGCGCGGGCTTCCACGTCGTACTGAAGGGGACCTGCTGGCTGCTTCCCGACGGCGGCGCCCCGGTCCCGCTGGGCACCGGAGACGCGGTGCTGCTCCCGCACGGCACGGGGCATGTGCTCGCCGACTCCCCCGCCGACGCGGCGGCCGTGCGACGCGCGGTGCCGTTCGAGCGCTGGGCGGGGGACGAGGGGGCGGACGGACGGACGGCGTACGGGGCGTACGGCGGGGTGGAGCTGCTGTGCGGCAAGTACCGGCTCGACCGCAGCCACGCCCACCCGCTCATGGCGGAGCTGCCCGAGGCCGTCCACCTGCCCAACCGGGTGGGCAGCCACCCCGAACTCCGGGCGGCGATCGACCTGCTGGGCCGGGAGCTGGACGCGCGGCGGCCCGGGTCGGGCACGGTGGTCCCCAGCCTGCTGGACCTGCTGTTCGTCTACATGATCCGGTCCTGGATGGCCGAGGGCGCGACCGGTACCTGGCCGGCCGTGCTGACCGATCCGGTCACCGCCGCCGCGCTGCGCGCGCTGCACGCGGACCCGGCCGCCGCCTGGACCAACGACCGCCTCGCCACCGAGGTGGGCGTCTCCCGGCCGACCCTGGCCCGCCGGTTCACCGGCCTGGTGGGCCGGGCGCCGATGACGTACCTCACCTGGTGGCGTCTGACCCTCGCCGCGACCCTGCTCCGCGACACCGAGGAGCCGCTGGCCGCCATCGCCCGCCGGGTCGGCTACGGCACTCCCTACGCCCTCTCGCACGCCTTCAAGCGGGAGTTCGGAGCCACCCCGGGGCGGTTCCGCACGCAGACACAGGGCCGTCCGGGCTCAGCGGCCTGATCGCCGCCCCCTTCCCCCGGCTACTCCAGGCCGATCGCGGCGCACGCCGACCGGTACTTCGGGGTGCAGATGTCGGCGACGGTGTAGACGCCGTCCGCGATCACCGTGTCCTTGATGTTGTCCCTGGTGAGGGAGACCACCGGCACCAGCGTCGCGGGGATGTCCTTCTGGGTCGGGCTGTCGACCTTGTCCTGGGTCAGCGCGTCGTACTGGATGTCGCGGCCCTGCACCTTGTACACCGCCATCTCCGCGGCGTCGGTGGCCTCGTCCAGGAACGACTTGTACACGCTCATGTACTGCTCGCCCGAGACGACCCGCTGCACCGCGTCCAGGTTCGCGTCCTGCCCGGTGACCGGGGGGATCGTGGTGGCGCCCGCCTGCTTCAGCGCGTCGATGACGGCGCCGGCCATGCCGTCGTTGGCCGAGTAGACGGCGGCGATGTTGTTCAGGCCGACGGCCCGGATCGCCTTCTTCATGTTCGCCTCGGCGACCGCGGGCGACCACTTGTCGGTGTCGTACTGCTCGGCGATGTGGACCTTGTCCTTGAGTTCGGTGAGGGCGCCCTCCTTGAAACTCGCGGTGTTCGGGTCCGCGGGGTCGCCGTTCATCATGACGATGTCGCTGGTGGCGGCCTTGCTGCCGAGCGCCTCCATGATGGCGCGGCCCTGGACCTCGCCGACGAGTTCGTTGTCATGGGAGACGTAGGCGTCGATCGGGCCCTGCGCGAGCCGGTCGTAGGCGATGACGGGGATGCCGGCGTCCTTCGCCTTCTGGACGTCCGGCGCGATGGCCTTGGCGTCCAGCGCGTCCACCACGATGATGTCGACCTTCTTGGACACCATCTCCTGGAACTGCCGGCTCTGCTTGTCCTGGCTCGCCTCGGCGTTGGCGTAGTCGACCTTGCCCTTGCCGTGCGTGAGGGCGGCGACCTCCTTCTTGAAGATGGGGTGGTCGAAGGCCTCGAAGCGGGCCGTGTCCTTGTCGGGCAGCAACAGCCCGACCGTGATGTCGTCGCCCTTCTTCGGGGTCGCGGAGTCACCGCTCCCGCCGATGCCGTCGACGACGCCGCACGCGGTGAGCGTGAGAGCGGACGCGGAGGCGGCCAGGGTTATCGCGAGGCGGGGCAGGGGGGTCCCGCGGAGGGTAGGAACGCTCACATCAGGCGCCTTCCGAATGGGGGGAGCGTCATGCGCAACCGATGGTGTGAAGGAAGCAAACGCGCAGTGGCGGGGTACGTCAAGACGTAAGGACAACACGGCAGTTGGGGCGTGCCCGGCACGTCGACCCGAGATGCCCGGACGGGCGGACGTTCCCCCAGGTCAGGCCGGTTGCACGGGAGTTCACCGGACCGGCGGACCGTGGATCACGAAGGGGCCGATGCGGGGCGGCGGGCGGGTAACGGGCCGTCCGGCCAAGGGCGTTCACCGTCTTCGCCGGCTTCGCCGCCTTCGCTGCCTTCGCTGTCGCTACCTCGGCGAAGTGGAGGCCGAAGCGCTTCAAGCCCCATGTTGTGCAATTCATTGACGGCCGCAACAAACAGGCCCTACATTCCTCGATGCCCTCGCTCAGCGCACCGAGCACCGCTCCGCCGTCCGTCACCCCCGCGCGCAAGGAGCCGCCTCCATGTCAGTCAGCACCCGCACCCGCGCCTCCCGCACCCGACTGCGCATCGCCCTGGCCGCCCTGGCCACACTGACCGCCACGGCCCTCGCCACCCTGCCCGCACCCGCCGCCCGGGCGGACACGCCGGCCGCCGGCAGCCTGACCGGCACCCTCTCCGACGGCGCCACCTGGATCGCGGACGTACCCGAACACTGGAACGGCACCCTGCTGCTGTTCAGCCACGGCTTCGGCCCCACCGTCGCCAGGGACGCCCCCACCGACGCCGTCCGCACCGAGCTGCTCGCCGAGGGCTATGCGCTGGCGGGGTCCTCGTACGACCCCCATGGCTCGATGTGGGCCCTGAACAGCGCCGAGCGCGACCAGTTCGCCACCCTCGACGCCGTCACCGCGAAGATCGGCACGCCGCGGCGCACCCTCGCCCTGGGGCAGTCCATGGGCGGGCTCGTGAACGCGCAGCTGGCCCGGGACGGCGGCGGCCGCATCGACGGCGCGCTCGGCCAGTGCGGCCTGGTCGCGGGCGCCACGGACCTGGACAACTACCAGCTGGACGCCGAGTACGCGATCGCCCGGCTGCTGCTGCCGGCCCAGGACCTGCAGCTGGTGCGCTTCGGCTCCGCCGACGCGGCGGCCGCCGCCGCGCAGCAGCTCACCGACGCGGTCACCGCCGCGCAGGCCACCCCGCAGGGCCGGGCCAGGATCGCGCTCGCCGCCGCCTTCCTCAACCTGCCCGCCTGGTCGCCCGGAAAGGCCAGGCCCGCCGCGACCGACTGGGCGGGCCAGGAGGCACAGCAGTACGACTGGTTCGCACAGGGCATCCTGGCGTTCGTCGAGGGCGGCCGGTACGCCGTCGAGCAGTCGGTCGGCGGCAACAACTCGTGGAACCGGGGCGTCGACTACGCCGGTCTGCTCGCCGGTTCCGAACACGCGCCCCAGGTCCGCGCCCTGTACACGGCGGCCGGGCTGGACCTGGCCGCCGACCTGCGAACACTGACCGCGGGCGCCGCGATCAGCGCCGATCCCGCGGCGGTCCGTACCGCGCGGCAGACGTCCTCCGCCGGCCAGGGACTCGAGGTGCCGTTGCTCGACGTCCACACCACCGCCGACAACCTGGTCCCGGTGGAGCAGGAGAACCGCTTCGCCGAGCGGGTGCGCGCCTCGGGCGACGGCGCGCTGCTGCGGCAGGCGTATGTCGAACGGCAGGGCCACTGCGCGTTCACCACCGCCGAGACCGTGGCCTCGCTGCACGCCCTCGAACACCGTGTGGACACCGGCCGTTGGGACGACGCCGCGACACCGGCCGCCCTCCAGCGGTCCGCCACCGCGCTCGGCCTGGACGGGGCGGCCTATGTGCCGTATGCCCCGGCGCGGTTGACGGTCGGCCGCGACGGTACGCGGTCGCCGGTCCGCGACGACCGGCGCGGCTGAGACCGGGGCGGCCGCCTTCCCGGGCGGCGCGGCGGTCACGAGGGGCGGTCACGGGCGGTGCGGCGGTCGAGGGCGGCGCGGCGGTCGCGGGCGACGTGGTGCCCCCGTGACCGCCGCCGTCACGTGTCCGGCCCGGTGAGTCCGATCTCGGCCCAGATGGTCTTGCCGCCGGGCTGCTGACGGGTGCCCCAGCGGCGGGCGAGCCGGGCGACGAGCAGCAGGCCGCGGCCGCCCTCGTCGTAGCCGCGGGCCCGGCGCAGGTGCGGGGCGGTGCCGCTGCCGTCGGAGACCTCGCAGAGCAGTGTGGTCCCCCGGATCAGCCGCAGCTGGACGGGCGGTTGCCCGTAGCGGATCGCGTTCGTGACGAGTTCGCTGACCACCAGCTCGGCCGTGAACGCCACGTCCGGCAGGTGCCAGGCCTCCAGCCGGGCCAGTACCCGGGCACGGGCGTCGGCGACCACGGCCGGGTCGGAGGGCAGGTCCCAGGTGGCGACCCGGTCCGCGTCGAGCGCCCGGGTGCGCGCGACGAGCAGGGCGACGTCGTCCTCGGGCTGCGGGGGCAGCAGCGCCGGGAGCAGCTCGTCGCACAGCTCCTCCAGCGGCAGGGCGGCAGCCCGGTCGAGGGAGCGGCGCAGCCGCGCCAGACCGTCGCCCAGGTCCTGCCCGGGCCCCTTGAGCAGGCCGTCGGTGTACAGCGCGAGAAGGCTGCCCGGGGGCAGTTCCCGCTCGACGGTCTCGAAGGGCAGCCCGCCCGCGCCCAGCGGCGGGCCGGGCGGCACGTCGAGGAAGTCCGCCGGTCCGTCCGGGGCGGCGACGGCGGGTGGCGGGTGGCCCGCGCTGGCGGCCGTGCACCGGCGGGAGACCGGGTCGTAGACCACGTACAGGCAGGTGGCGATGAGATCGCTGCAGGGTACGAGGTCGGGCTCGTGCTCCGCGGTGGTCTCCTCCTCGGCCGCCAGGAGGGTGACCAGGTCGTCGAGGTGGGTGAGCAGTTCGTCGGCGGGAAGTTCGACGTCGGCCAGGGTGCGCACCGCGGTCCGCAGCCGCCCCATGGTGGCCGACGCCCGCAGTCCGTGGCCCACCACGTCGCCCGCCACCAGCGCGACCCTGGCGCCGGAGAGCGGGATCACGTCGAACCAGTCGCCGCCCGGCCCCGCCCGGGTACGGGCCGGGAGGTAGCGATGGGCCACCTCGACCGCGTCCTGGGCCGAGAACCGGCGGGGCAGGAGGCTGCGCTGGAGGGCGAGCGCGGTGCCGCGTTCGAGGGTGTACCGGCGGGCGTTGTCCACGGCCACGGCGGCGCGCGCGGCGATCTCCTCGGCCAGCAGCAGGTCGTCGCGGGTGAACGGGTCCTCGCGCCGGTGCCGGACGAGGACCGCCACGCCGAGGGTGATGCCGCGGGCCCGCAGCGGAATGACCATGATCGAGTGGATCCCGAACCTGCGGACCACCCACGACCGCTCGGGATCGGCGAGCTCCCAGGCCCGGATCGCCTCGTCCCCGGTGTTGTGCAGCGAGGACCTGCCGGTGGCCAGGCAGCGGACGGGCGGTGCGGACGCGGGGTAGTCGTCCACGTCTCCGGGCTCGATCACCGCCTCGGGCGCCCCGCGCAGCACGGACTGCTGTGCCGCGCGCCGCAGCGGGACCCGGCCGGTCACGGACGGTTTCGGCTCGACGCCGCGGCACAGGGAGTCGAGCAGGTCGATGGTGATGAAGTCGGCGAGCCGGTCCACCGTCACGTCGGCCATCTCCTGCGCCGTGCGCATCACGTCCAGGGTGCTGCCCACCCGGGCGCTGATGTCGTTCAGCAGTGCGAGCCGCTCCCTGGCCAGGTACTGCTCGCTGACGTCGAGCGCGGAGACCTCCACGTGCCGCACCTGCCCGGCCGGTGTGACGAGCGGGGAGACGGTGACGGACCAGACCTTCTCGGGGGCGTCCGGCCGGACCCGGCCCCGGATGTGGAACTCCTCGGGCTCGCCCGTCGCGAACACCCGGCCCATGCCGCTCTCGATCCGGTGACAGAGGTGCGGCGGCAGGATGTCGGTGACGGGCCGGCCGCGCATCCGCTCCTCGCGCAGGCCGAGTTCGCGCACGGCACCGGCGCTCGCCCGCACGACCCGCAGCGCGGAGTCGTACACCATCACGGGCAGCCGGCACTGGGCGAACGCCTCGTCCCCCGTCACCGCGTCCGGCTGTGGCGGCTCCGGTGGTGCCACCACGAGGAGCCGCTGGGCACGGCCCTCGCGGTCGACCGACGGATACGCCCGTACCCGTACCGCGACGGTCCGGCCGTCCCGGTGCCGGAGCAGGGCCGTCGTCGCGGCCGTGGTCAGGTCCGTGAGGCCGTCCCCGCCCTCGGGTGCCGAGACGATCAGACGGCTGACGGGGCTGCCGACGGCCTCCTGGCAGGGGTAGCCGAGCAGCCGCTCGGCGCCCGCGCTCCACCCCGTCACGACTCCCCGGTCGTCGACGACCGCCGTGGCCGGGTCCGCCGGGTCGGGCGGTACGGCGCCGCTCCCGCCGCTCGGGGTGGCATCACGCATGCCGGTCACCGCCCGTTCTGCCGGCTCGGCCGCCGTGGCCCCGGGCGGACGCCGAGGAGACCACCGGACACCGCAGCCGGCCGGTCTCACCGCGTCGCCCTCACACCTCCCCTCCATCGTCCTTCGCCCGCCCCCGCACGTCACCTGCACCGCCCCCGCCCACCCGGCGGCACAGGCGGCCGAGGAAGAGGGCATGGCTTGAGGAAGAGGGCACAGCCGAGGAGGAGGGCGCGGTCGGGACGGGAACGGGAACGGCCCGGGTGCGGGACCCGGGCCGTTGTCCTTGCGGTGCGGTCAGTGTCAGGGCTTCTGCTTGACGAGGGCCGGGACGAAGCGCAGGGCGTCCACGGTGCCGACGCCGGTGGCGAGGTCGTAGCCGTTGACGGCCTTGTAGCCGGTCACTCCCTGGTAGCTGTTGTTCGTGCCGTCGTTGACGTCGACGATGCCGGTGCCCTTGGAGTGGTAGGAGGAGAGGTCGTACAGCCTCTTCTGGATGTTGCCCAGGCGCTGGCCGGCCGCCTGGTCGGCGAGGGCGACGATGCCCGCGAAGAGCGGGGTGGCCTCGCTGGTGCCGCCGCTGACGTCCCAGCCGGTGGCGGTCGGGTCGAAGCTGGAGTAGATCCAGGCGCCGCCGTTGACCGCGGCGGACATCGAGATGTCCGGGGTGCCGCGACGGGTGCCGACCACCTTCTTCACGCCGTTCTGGAAGGACGGGCGGGTGAAGACGTGGGACTGGCCGCCGCCGCCGGAGCCGTAGTCGTTGTAGACGCTGTCCGGCTTGACGCGGTTGCCCTTGTCGTCCAGGTGGAGCTGGGTGCCGCCGATCGAGGTGACCAACGGGTCCGAGGAGGGCCAGGAGTTGACGCGCTTCTTGTAGTACGTCTTGCCGTCCGCCTGCAGGTCGGTGGCGCCGCCGTCACCGGAGGCGGCGAGCACGGTCACGTGCTTGCGGTTGGCGTCCTGGAAGGCGTACCGCAGCTTCTTGATGCTGGAGAAGTCGCCCTTGGCGAAGCCGGGGAAGGTGTTCTCGGTGGCGCCGAAGCTCTGGCTGATGACGTCGCCGACACCGTGGTCGATCATGTACTTCTCGGCGTCCATCATCTCCGGCAGACCGGTGGTGCCCTCGGTCTCGGAGACCGCCGTCTCCACGACGACGATCTTCGCGGCGGGCGCCACCGCATGCGCCATCTCGACGTCGAGGGTGGTCTCGCCGGCCCAGCCGGTCATGTCGGAGTTCTTCGGGTCGAAGGCGGGGACGTGCCCCCACTTGACGACCTTCACCTTGGTGCTGGGCAGCCCGAACTGCTTGCTGTAGACGTCGAGATCGTGCTGCACGGTCGGGGAGCCGTACGAGTCGACGATGACGATGGTGCGCCCCTTGCCCGTGACGCCCTTGCGGTAGAGGGCGTTCAGGTCGTACGCGGTGCGGTACTGGAGCGGGCTGTAGCAGTTGATCTGCCACTTGGCCTGGCACTGCTCGCTGGAGAGCGGGCTGCTCACACCGTGCACCAGGGTGTGCCCGACGACGGCCGGTACCGCGAGGGTGTGCGGTACGGCGGTGGGCGCGGCGGCCGTCAGCGCGGTGGCCGCGAGGGCGGCGACGGACGTGGCGGCCGCGACGGCCCGCCCGGTACGGGCTATGTGCATGAATCCCCCTGTGGTTCGGAGTCTCACGAAGTGGTCTCGGTCTCCGAGGAGATCTCGACGTGGTCTTCGCGTATCCCATCGAACGGGTCATGCACAGATCAAGTACGTTGAACGGACGATGCCGAACCCTTTACCCCGTGGTAACCCACCATTGACCGCACCGCCGTCGGGCACAAGGCTGGAACCCGGGCCGCGGCCTTTCCGTCTTCCTACGTCGAACAGCACCCCAACTGTCCCGCAACCTCTAGCAAAACGGGCGGACCTTGAGACACACACCACCGAGACTCTGGGCCGTGGCAGCCGCCACGGCCTTCGCGTTCCTCGTCGCACTGGAGGCAGCCGCACGTCACTACGGTCTGCCGGGGCCGATCACCAACCAGGCGCGAGAGGTGATATGCGCCCCCAAATCCGGCTTTCTGCTCTACGCCGGCCTTGCGTTGACGATGGTGGTGCTCCCCTGGCGGCAACGGTTCACCGCCCTCGGCGCCGCGATCGGCATCGACCTCGCCTTCGCGGCGGTCCGGTGGGCGTGCGGTGCCGAGGTGACCCGCGGCCAGCCGTTCGGCAACGGCGCGTTGTGGGTGATGCTCGGCTGTGCGGTGGTCGCCGTGACCCGCCGCGCCGGCCGCGAACGCGTCCTGCTGCTCAAGGGCGTCGGGCTGGGCCTGCTGCTGGTGACCGGCCGCAAGACCGGCGACACCTGGCTGCTCGTCACCTCGAAGACCCGCCCGACGGTGCTCGACCAGTACGTGGCCACCGCGGACCACGCCCTGGGCAACCCGTCGTGGCTGGTGGGCCGGATCGTCACGGCCACCGGCCCGATCGGCTTCAACGTCCTCGACGTCGTCTACGGCCAGCTCGCCGTGGCCGCGGTCGCCGTCGCGCTGTACCAACTGCGCGGCGTGGCGGCCGAGCGCCGCTTTCCGCGCCACCATCTGGTGCGCACCTTCCTGGTGATCGGCCTGCTCGGGCCGGCCGTCTACATGCTCTTCCCGGTGGTCGGACCGGTCTTCGCCTACGGCACCGGCGCCGACCACTGGGCGTCGGTCAGCCTCTGGCCGGAGCGGCCGCCGCACGGCGGACACTGGCCGGCGGCCGACCTGTGGCCGCGAACGGTGCCGCCGGTCACCGCCCCGCACCCCCTGCGGTACGACGGGTTCACCCCGCGCAACTGCATGCCGAGCCTGCACACGGCGTGGGCCACCGCGATCTTCCTGCACTCCCGGCAGGGCCCCCGGGTGCTGCGCTGGGCGGGCGCGTTCTGGCTGATCGCCACGCTCACCGCGACGCTGGGCTTCGGCTACCACTACGGCGCGGATCTCGTCGCCGGCGCGGTGTTCGCACTCACGGTCGAGGCGGCCCTGCGCTCGCTCGACCGCGGCTGGGACCCGTCGGGCATCCGGCTGGTCGCCCACGGTACGGCGGTCTTCGCCGCACTCCTGGTGTCCTACCGCTGGCTGCCGCTGGAGATGGCCACGCATCCCTGGGTGTCCGGACCGCTTCTCGTCCTCGCGATGGCCTCGGTGATCCTCGACTACGTACGGACCGTCAGCCGCTGGGCTCCACAGACCGAACCGACGGCGCGCCGGCCTGCACCGCAACCCGAACTGATCGGGGTGGAGGCGTCTTTCAGCGCCCGCCGGGTCCGGGGTAGGTGATCACCAGCATGGTGACGCCGTCCGGGGAGGTCCAGGGGCCGTGCGGCATCCCGGGCGGGCGGCAGGCGTACATGCCGGCGGTGAAGGTCCGGTCGAGCGTCAGGTCGTGCAGGGCACCCGCGACCAGGTAGACCTCCTCCCAGAAGTCGTGGCGTGTCACGCCGTCCGCCGAGGTGTCGGTGCCCGGCGCCCAGCGGACCAGCGCCGTACGGGATCCGCGGGCGGGGTCGTCGGCCAGGACGCACTCCTCGACGCCCGGACCGGCGCCGGCCGGGGCCCGCCACGGCCCGGCGGGCAGATGGAACTCCAGCTCGGGCTTCGACATGCCAGGCATGCTTCCCGTCCCCGCCCGATCGCGAACATCCGGGGGGACCGGCGCCCCTCGGCCGAGGCGGCCGCCGCCCCTCACAGCTGCGTACAGAGCCGCTGCTCGGTCCAGATGACCTTTCCGTCGGCGGTGTAGCGGGTCCCCCAGCGGTCGGCGAACTGGGCCACCAGGAAGAGTCCGCGGCCGCCCTCGTCCATGGTGGTGGCCCGGCGCAGGTGCGGAGAGACGCTGCTGCCGTCGGAGACCTCGCAGATGAGGCTGCGGTCCCGGATCAGGCGCACCCCGACGGGGCCCGTCGCGTGCCGGATGGCGTTGGTGACCAGCTCGCTGAGGATGAGCTCCAGGGTGAACGCCTCCTCCTCCAGACCCCAGTCGCGCAGCAGCTCGGTGGCCGCGGCACGGACACCGGCGACGGCCGAGGGGTCGGAGGGCACCGCCCAGGACGCGGTGTGCTTGTCGTCCAGCATCCGGGTGCGGGCGACGATCAGCGCCACGTCGTCGCGGGGCGCCCCGGGCACCATGGCGTCGATCGCCGCCCGGCACATCTGCTCCGGCGTACGCCCCGCCACCGCGAGGGCCCGGCGCAGACGCTCGATGCCCTCGTCGATGTCCTGCCGCCGGTCCTCGATCAGGCCGTCGGTGTAGAGCACGATGCCGCTGCCCTCGGGCAGCACCACCTCGCTCTTCTCGTAGGGCATTCCGCCCAGCCCCAGCGGTGGGCCGGCCGGTACCCCGGGCAGGTGGGCGTGGCCGTCCGGGGGCACGATGATGGGTTCCAGGTGACCGGCCCTGGCCATCGTGCACAGCTGTGAGACCGGGTCGTAGACCGCGTACAGGCAGGTGGCGCCCGTGAGCGTCGGGGTGCCGTTGTCGCCTTCGCGGTCCTGGTCGAGGCGGGTGACCAGCTCGTCCAGGTGCCAGAGAAGTTCGTCGGGGGGCAGGTCGAGCGTCGAGAGGTTGTGTACGGCGGTGCGCAGTTGGCCCATGGTGGCGGCGGCGTGCAGTCCGTGCCCCACGACGTCGCCCACCACGATGGCGACGCGTGCTCCGGGGAGCGGTATGACGTCGAACCAGTCGCCGCCGACGCCACCGGGCCCCGCCCCTGCCGGAAGGTAGCGGTGCGCCACGTCGACGGCGTTCTGCTCCGGCAGGGCGTGCGGAAGCAGGCTGCGCTGCAGCGTGACCGCCATGGTGCGCTCCCGCGTGAAGCGGCGCGCGTTGTCGACGCTGATCGCCGCGCGGGCGACCAGCTCCTCGGCGAGCGAGAGATCCTCCCAGGTGAAGGAGGTCGGCTCCTTGGAACGCCAGAAGGTCGCCACGCCGAGGATCGCGCCGCGGGCCCGCAGCGGGGCGGCGATCATGGAGTGGATGCCGTAGGCCACCAGCTGCCGTGCCCGTTCGGGATCCTGGGCCTGCCAGCCGGAGAACGCCGCCATGTCGGCCTCCAGCACCATCCGCCCGGAACCGAAGCCCTCGCCCTGCGGGGTGGAGGGGTCGAAGTGGATGAGCGCACCGGGCGGGTAGAGCGGCACACCCTGCCGGATGCCGTGCAGGGTGACCCGGCGCAGCTCCTCCGCGTCCACCTCGTCGGGCTCCTCGCCACGCAGCACGGCGTCGCTCAGGTCGACGGTGACGTAGTCGGCGAACCTGGGTACGGCGAACTCCGCCAGTTCCTCCGCGGTGTGCCGCACGTCGAGGGTGGTGCCGATGCGCAGTCCGGCGTCGTACAGCAGCTTGAGCCGTTCCTGGACCACCTCGACCCGGCCCATCAGCGCGCTGAGTTCGGTCGTGTCGCGCAGGGTGGCTACCCAGCCGCCGGGTCCGGGCGGCCGGTCCATGGGGCGCTGGCTGACGGCCAGCAGCCGGTCGCCGACCTCGACCACCTCGTCCGTGGTCGCCCTGCCGGACGCGAGGAGCTGTCCGGCCCCGGGGGCGATCCCCAGGTCCGTGACGGGCAGGCCGTCCACGTCCGCCGCGAGTCCCAGCAGGCGCCGCGCCTCGTCGTTGGCCAGGAGCAGACGGCCCTGCGGACCGACGATGAGGACGCCTTCGCGGACCGCGTGCAGAACGGCGTCATGGTGCTCGTACATGCGGGTCATCTGCACCGGCCCCAGACCGTGGGTCTGGCGGCGCAGGCGCCTGCCGATGAGGGCCGTGCCACCGGTGGCGGCCGCGATCGCCAGCCCGGTGCCCGCCAGGACGAGCGGTGCCTGCCGGCCGGCCGCGACAGTCACCTGGTGGACGGTGATGCCCGCGGAGACCAGCCCGACGACCTTGCCCTCGGGGGTGGTCACGGGAACGACGGTCCGCACCGAGGGCCCCAGTGTCCCGGTCGTCGTCTCGGTGACGATGCCGCCGTGCTGCGCCGCCGCGATGCTGCCGATGTAGCGGCGGCCGATCTGGGCGGGGTTCGGATGGGTGTAGCGGATGCCCGTGGGACTCATCACGACGACGAAGTCCACGTGCGAACGTCTGCGGGTGTCCTCGGCCAACTGCTGGAGCACGGCGGTCGGATGCGTGCCGGTCAGCGCCTGCCGCACGGTGGGATCCGAGGCGACGGCGGAGGCCACGGCGAGGGTGCGGTTGCGGGCCTCCCGGTCGGCGTCGGCTCGCGACTGCAGCAGGAGGACGGCGACCGCCGTCGCCACGAGAACCAGGACGACTCCGACCTGCAGAAGGAACATCTGGCCGGCAAGGCTGCGGATCCCGTACCAGGATCGCAGCCGCCGGAGCAGTTGGTGCATACGGCTCATATAACACCAAACAGGTGAGGTCACATCACCCCTGCGACGCATCCGCTCCCGAAACCGACACGCTCCGCGTTCGCACACGTACGACATGTGAGCACGAGGCGCAGTGCGGCCTGCGGCGGTGCGGCCCTGCACGGCACCCGCACGGCACCCGCACGGTTCCGCCGCCGGGCGGTGCGGCACCGCGGCACCGCGGCACCGCGGCACCGCGGAACAAGGTCCCGCCGCCGGGCGGTGCGGGACGCTGTGTGACAATCCCCGCCTTGACGTTCGAACAGAGATCGGGCTGCCATGCCTTCGCACAGACGCCGCTTCCTCGCCGTTCCGGCAGCCGCTCTCGCGGCGCTGGCCGTGGCCCAGGCCGTGACCTCGCTCCCGGCCGGCGCCGCGCCCGCGACCGAGGTGTCGGCGACGCTGGCCGCGCGGACGACCTCCGTGCCCGGCGCGCAGGACGTCTCCGGTTCCGGCCAAGCGGTCGTCTGGCGGCAGGGGACCTCCGCCGACACGGTGGCGCACGGCTGGCTCGCCGTCGCCGGCGGCACCCCCCAGGACCTCGGCCGGCTCGCGGACACCGACGAGACGGTGACCGTCCACGCGGTGTCCGTGCAGGACGGCGTGGTGGCGGTCGCCACCTCCACCGACCCGAACGGCGCTCTCGCCGACCACGTCACCCTGCGCCACGTCGGCTCCGGCGACGAGGACGTCCTCCCGGTCGCCTACGACAGTGCGGGCGCCGCCGGGGACGAGCGCTACCGCGGACAGGCCGGCGACGGCATCCTCGTCCAGCAGAGCTATGTGGACGACGCCTCCGCCTACCTGGTGCGCCTGCTGTTGCGCACCCCCGGCGGCACGGACCGGACCCTGCTCTCCGGCGACGAGCAGTACGAGGTCCTCGCCTCCGACGCGGACGGCGCCCTGGTGCTACGGCGGACGGCGCCCGGCTGGGGCCACGAGGTCGTGTACGTCGACTTCGCCACCGGAGCCGCGGTCACCGTGGCCGAGCCCGACACCGACGAGCTGCCGCAGGGCCTGGAGTTCACCCCCGCCCATGTCGGGGTGATCGACGGGACGACCCTGACCGAGTGGCAGCGCTCGGCACCCGGGGACGGCCCGGCCACCGTCACCCTGCCGGTCGCCGGAGCACGCTGGATCAGCGACGACACCCTCGCCTGGTACCGGCGCAACGACTCGGACGGGTCGAACGAACTGTTCGCGATGGCCAGGGACGGGTCCACGGCGGCGAAGGACCTCGGCGGGACCGTCGGCGACCTCTCGGTCGGTGACGACGGCAGCATGCGGGCGACGCTCTACCGGCCCGACCAGGACGCCGCGATCCAGACCCTCACCGAAGGCCGGGTCTCCACCGCCGCGGGCGACGCCACCACGATCCCCTCCGGACCCGCCAGGCTGGACGCCCTGGCCCTGTCCGGCGGCGCGCTGTACACGGCCGACGACTCCTCCCGGCAGGACGGGGTCCTGCTCCGCTCGGACCTGACGGCAAGCCCGTCGGGGGCCTCGGCGAGCACGCCGTCCCGGGTGCTGGCGTACTCCGGCGGCTCGGTGCACAAGACGCTGGCCGCGGCCGGCGGACGGGTCCTGGTCGAGCAGGGCGGCACCGGCGAGGAGGGCCACTACCAGGTGTACGAGGACGGCACGCTGGTCGGCACCCCGCTGGACTACACGGACGCCTCGGTGGTGACCGTCACGGACTTCGACGGTGCGCACGCACTGGTGTCGGACAAGACCACCGCGGCCAACGGCACCCTTCTCCTCTACACCTTCGCGGACGGCCACAGCGAGCGGGTGCCCTCCGGCTCCGCCCTGTACGGCGGCGCCGTGTACTCCTCGGTGCGCAACGGCACCACGTCCACCTGGTCGATCCGCCGGACCGACCTGACGACCGGCACGGCCACCACCGCCGCCACCGTGAACTGCCTGCCCGGCGACCTCCAGGTGCGCGGCTCCCGGATCCTGCTGACCACCTGCGGGGCCGCCTCCACCACCGGTCTGCTCCTCAGGACGGGCAGCTCGACCGGCACCGCCGTGGACGCCTCCGTACGCACGCCGATCCTCGGCACGGACGTCCTCTACACCTTCACCAAGTCCGCGGACACCGGCACCCTCACGCTGAACGCCCAGCCGCTGGACGGTACTTCGTCCGCGGCGCAGCCCCTGTTCACCCTCCCCTCCAAGGCCGACTCCGCCGCCGCCGAACGCTGGGCGGTCGACCGCGACGCCCCCTGGGCGGCCTGGATGGACGACGCCGGCGTCACCCACGTGACCTGGGCGGGCGTTCCCACCCCGGCCTCGGCCACCGCCCCCGCCGGCTTCAGCCCCAACGGCGACGGCTCGGCCGACACCTGGGCCCCCGCCTGGACGTACAACCGTCCGGTGAGCTGGACGCTCACCCTCAAGTCCGGCAGCACGCAGGTGCGTTCCCTGACCGGTACGGCCGCCGACGGCAAGGTCGCACCGGTGTGGAACGGCAGGACCCAGACGGGCGGCACCGCCGCCGAGGGCGCCTACAGCTGGACGCTGACCGTGCAGGACACCGTCACCGGCCGGTCGGCGGCCGACCTCACCGGCAAGGCGGCCCTGCGCCGGACGGCCCCCGCCGCCACCGTCACCGCACCGGCCGTCGCGAGCAGCGCGGCGACCAGCGCGTCCGTGCCGGTCACCTGGTCGGCGAAGACCGCGGGCGTGAAGGCGTACGACATCGGCTGGCGCGTCACCACCCGGGACAGCGCGGGTGTCTGGAAGCTCGGTCCCCTCCACACCTGGCGCACAGGCACCACGGCGGGCTCCGCGGTCTTCGGCAAGGCGGGCAGTCCCGTGCAGCCGGGCGCCGGACTCACCTACCGCTTCTACGTCCGCGCCCACGACGACGCCGGCCAGACCGGCTCCTGGAGCAAGGCGGCGACCACCGGCATCCCGGTCGACGACCGGGCGTCGGCACTGCACTACACGGGCACCTGGAAGTCGGTGTCGGCGTCCTCCGCCTGGGCGGGCACCGAACGCACCTCCACCGCCAAGGGCGCCTACGTGTCCTTCTCCGCCGACGGCACCCAGCTGCGCGTCGTCGCGACCCGCAGGTCGAGCGGCGGGCGCTTCGCGGTCGTGGTGGACGGAAAGACGGTCGGCACGATCGACACCTACGCCGCCACGACCGCCTACCGGCAGGTGGTGTTCACCCGCACCCTCGGCACCACGATCACCACCCACAAGGTCCAGCTGCGCGTCCTGTCCGGCAGCAGGCCCGGAAGGTCCACCGTCACCCTGGACGCGGTGCTGGTCACCCGCTGAGCCGATCGCAGGACAGTCCGCGGACGTACGTTCACGACGCCCGCGGGCTGCCCGGCAGGTCTGTCCTGTCGGTCAGTCCGCGTGACTGCGCCCCGGAAATGCGGCTCCCTGTTCCTGAAGCAGGCGGCCGCGGCGATCGGGTACGGCACGGAATTCGCGGCGTGTCGACATACCGCGCCATGACAGCGCGCCCGAAGCCCCCCTCGGCGGCCACGAATGGCCTGCGCTCTGCCGATCCGGCCGAACCGTGACCACGCCAGTCGATCTACGCGAAAGCTTCCCTTTCGCGCATGTCCAAGATTTCAGCACACCCGCCACAAACGGAAGCGGAGTTCCCATATCGCTGCCTCGAGATGGCGCGCACCATTGCTCGCGCGCTGCTGCGCACGCCCCCTGCGCCGCCGCCGCTCGGCGTGCCCGGCCGTATACGGTGAGCCGTCTGTGGCATCCCCGGGTGAGAGCCGGGCCAGGGATCGTGTGACGCAGGTCACGGGAAGTCGGTGCGGGGTGCCGGACAGCTCATCGAGGTGAGCACTCATCTGCGAACCCGGGTACGGGCCGGGGATCCGAGCGCGTTCGGCGAGCTCTTCGACAGCTACTCCCGCGCGGTCTACAACCATGCCTTCCGGCTGACCGCGGACTGGTCGACGGCCGAGGACGTGATGGCAGCGACCTTCATGGAGGCGTGGCGGCTGCGCGACAGGGTCGACCCGGAGGGCGGCTCCCTGCGGCCGTGGCTGCTGGGCATCGCCACCAACACCGCGCGCAACCAGTACCGGAGCAACCGGCGCTACCGGGCGGCGGCGCAGGCGGCCGCGGCGGCCGAGCTGTCGGTGCCCGACCACGCCGAGGAGGTGGCGGACCGGCTCGACGGCCGAAGACGCCTCGCGACGGCCCTCACCGCCCTCGCCTCGCTGCGCCGTGCGGAGCGCGAGGTCGTCGTGCTCTGCCTGGGGGAGGGCCTGGACTACGAGGCCGCCGCGGAGGCCCTCGGCATTCCGGTCGGCACGGTCGCCTCCCGGCTGTCCCGCGCCCGCAAGAAGCTCCGCAAGCGTGCCGAGTCCGCACCGGCCCGGCTTCAGGCATCTCCACTCGACGGCGGGAAAGGGAGGGTGAGGCGTTCCGTGGCGGCAGCGGCGTTCGGCGGGAATCTCGAAGAAAGTCCCGGAAAACGGGAAGCCGGCAGCGCTCGCCGACAGACAAGAGGCGATCACGCACACGTGATCCGGCCCGCACGGGAGGGAAACCGATGAACGCGGACACGTCCCGGCAGAACGCTGCCGAGCGGGCGGAGGGCGCACAGCTCTTCGACCGGACGGCACGCGACCTGCCGACGGGCCGTCACCAGTTCCACAAGGAGCGCATGATGGCCCGGATACACGAGACTCGGACGGAAGAGCGCACGACGGCGGCCCGGGTGAAGGCCCGGCGGATGCCGCGCGCCGCGGTCGTCCTGCCGGCGCTGGCCGCCGCCGTCGCCGGGGTGGTCGTCGCGGGGGTGGTCGTCTCCGGCGGCGGCAGCGGGGTGCGGGACGGAGGCGGCAAAGACATCGCCACCGGGCCGGTCCTGACCACCACCGTCGGTGCCGCGACCACCAAGGGCGTACCGCAACTGCTCGACCGGATCGCGCTGGCGGCGGCCGCGGAGGACCAGCCGGCCGTCAAGCCCGGCCAGTACGTCTACATCGAGTCCGAGATGGCCGACACCTTCCTGAAGACCGTCGGCGACAAGACCACCGTGGCCGGTCACAAGCTGCACCGCCGCCAGGCGTGGGAGTCCCCGGACGGCACCAAGGGCTGGCTGATCGACCCGGCCGTCAACGACAGCCCCGAGGGCGAGACCCTGAGCCTCCCCGACGAGCAGGGCAACACCCCCGAGGCGTTCCTGAACAATCCGTCGTACGACTACCTGGCCGGACTCACCACGGACCCCGACGCCCTGCTGGCCAAGATCTACAAGGAGACCGCGGGGCACGGGAACTCCCCCGCCCAGGAGGCGTTCAGCACCATCGGCGACCTGCTCGGCGAGAGCTATCCCCCCGCCGGGCTGTACTCGGCCCTCTTCAGGACCGCCGCGAAGATCCCGGGCGTGGTCGTGGTCGACGACGCGGTGGACGCGGCCGGCCGGCACGGCGTGGCGGTGGCCCGCCTCGACGAGACCAGCGGCCAGCGCGAGGAGTGGATCTTCGACCGGAAGACCCATGTCTACCTGGGCGAGCGCACGGTCCAGGTGAAGCGGGGCACCGGAACGGACGCCCTCATCAAGCCCGGCACGGTCGTCTTCACCAGCGCCGTGCTGAAGCGCGCCATCGTCGACGGCATCAAGCAGACCCCCTCGCAGGCCGGCTGACGTGTCCACGGAGACCGCCGGCCCGCGCGGCAGCGCGTGGCCGGGCGGTCCCCCTCACTTGGAGCACATCGCGCGCCGTTCCAAATCCCTTTTGATCATATTGGGTACTTTTATCCTGTTCGCCCATGTCAGGAAAAGGGAGTCCCATGAAGGGCGCTTCGAAGAGGCCGCAAAACCTGGGTACCAGAGGTGTCCTCGCCGTTCTGTCGGTCCTGGCCACGCTGGGCGCCGTGGTCGGCGTCGCACCGGCCGCCCACGCGGCGTCCACGCTGGTGGTGCCCCGTGACTACCGCACGATCCAGGCCGCGGTGGACGCGGCCGCGTCGGGTGACACGATCCTCGTCCGGGGCGGCACGTACCGCGAAGAGGTCGTCGTCAGCGGCAAGGACCTCAGCCTCAGGGGGGTCGGCAAGGGCTCGCCGGTCATCAGGTCGCCGGCGACGCTGACCCCCTTCGGCACGGACGTGCGCCACGGCGTGCCGGTGACCTCCGTGGTACGGATCGCCCATGGCGCCCACGTCCGCATGTCCGGCTTCACCGTGACCGGGCCGCTGCCCTGCGGCCGGCTCGCCAGCGGCATCACCGCACTGCAGTCGGCCCGTCTGGACCTGTCGCGCTCGCGCGTCCTCGACATGCTGCCCGCCCCGGCCTGCCCGGCCGACCAGGCATTCGGCCGGGGTGTGGCCATCGGGCTGCCGGACTTCATCCAGGTGGACGGCGCGGCCGGCAGCGCGGCTTCCGGCCGGATCACCCAGGTCACGGTCGCCCGCTACCAGACCGACGGTGTCAATGTGAACGGCCCGGGCACGGGCACGCCCTCCCCCGTGCTGGTGAAGGACAACGTCGTCACCGGCGGCGCCCGGATCCCCGCCGTCCAGGCCGGCATCGTCATCGGGGCCGCGGCGGCCACGGTGACCGGCAACGTGGTCTCCCACGCCGTGTGCACCTTCCCCGGGTGCGGCGCGGACCCGGTCAACGAGTTCCAGTCCTCCGGTGTCGCCGCCATCGGCACCGCGGCGGGCACCGAGATCTCCCGCAACCAGGTCTCCGACTCCGACGTCGGGATCTACCAGATCTTCAGCCCGAACTGCTGCCGGATCAGCGGCAATCGGCTGACCGGCAACCGGTTCTTCGGGATCGCCGTCCAGGACGGCGACGGCACGACCGACCACAACGAGATCACCGGCGGCCGGGTGGGCATCGGCGTCATCGCCGACGCCGTCGACACCACCGGCACCCTCCGCGGCGACCGGATCCGCAGAACGTCCGTCGCACCTGTCCGCGAGATCGAGTGCTGCGGGTTCAAGGCGACGGCCGTCGTCAAGCCCGGCTGAGGGGTTCCTGTCAGCCCTCCCGTTCGATCCACTCGCCGCCGCCCAGCGGGTAGTCGTAGCCCGGGCGGCCCGCGTCGGCGCTGGTGCGGAACGCGGCGCCGGCGTTGTCGATGCGGACGGTGCCGTGGCGGCTCCCGCTGGACCAGTCCAGGGTGAGGTCCCAGCGGACGTCGTGGGCCTCGGTGCGGGCGAAGACGTAGAAGACCTCCGGGTCGGACTCGCTGACCTTGTACGGGAGGTCGCGCTGGCCGTTCTTGGCGGTGACCGTGGGGCTGCCGTTGTCGAGGTCGATGTCGAACGACTTGGTCCCGACGCCGCCACCGCAGCCGACGCCCATCGAGTAGTCGTTCCAGGCGAGCGGCGCGCCCTTGCTGAGGACGCGTACGTGCAGCGCCTCCAGGACGACGGTCTCCTCGCCGGTGCCCTGGACGGTGAGGGCGACCTCCTGTTCGCCCGAGGAGACCGCCCCGTACGCCGCGGCCCAGCGCGGGGCGTCCTGCTCGTTCGCCGGCGGGCCGACCTGCGCAGGTTCGCTGTCGACCAGGAAGTGCTGGCTGCACGGGTCGTCGTAGACGTAGGGGCGCGTGTTGACGGTGAGCGGCACGGCGGCGCCGGTGGTGGTGCCGCCGGTGCCCTGGGCCCCGCTCCCCTGCTTGGCGTCGCCGGACCCGGTGGGGGTGGCGGAGGCCGATGCGGACGGCCGGTGTCCCTTCGCGGTCGGGGACGGGGAGGCGGACGTCTTCCCGGTGTCCGCCGTGCCGGTGAGGGTGCCGGTGATCGTGCCGGTGTCACCGGCCGCCCGCCGGTCGCCCGCGCCGCCGTTCCCGCCGCCGAGCGGCAGACGCGCGGCGAGCACGACGGCCCCCAGCACGGCGGCCACCGCGACGGAGGCGATCAGCACGGTACGGCGCCGCCGCGACGCCACCGGCTCGCGCGGCAGATCGACGACGACCGGCTCACCGCCCTCGCCCTCGCCCTCACCCTCACCCGGCCCGTGCGTCGTCTGCGTCGCCTGCGCTGCCTGCGCTGCCTGCGATCCGGGATCCGCCGCAGGGGCGGTGTCCGGCGCCGTGGCCTGCTCCCCCCGGCTCCCTCGTGCCGCGTCCGCCAGGATCCAGCGCCGGTGCAGCTCCACCAGCTCCTGCGGCGTCGCCCGGCAGACCCGTGCGAGGCGCTCCACCGGGGCGTACTCGACGGGCACCGCGGTGCCGTTGCAGTAGCGGTGCAGCGTCGACGTGCTCATGTGCAGCCGCTTGGCGAGCGCCCCGTAGCTCAGCCCCGAGCGGTCCTTGAGCTCCCGCAGCAGCAGCGCGAACGCCTCCGTCGCTTCGGTCTCTGTCGCCCCTGGCACCTTCCCCCACTCCCTCGCATTCCAGTCCCGCGTTCCAGGGCCATCACATCCTCCCTGGTCAGAGCGCATTTCTGCGTTCCAGCGTCCCCAACTGCCCGCTGTGCCTGGCGGTTGGGACGGATCGCCCCACAGGCTTCCGTCATCCAATCACCACCGCCACCCGAACACCGAAGGGGCACGGCCACATGTCCAACCTCCGCACCTCCCGCACCCGTCTCGTCGGCGCCGCCACGACCGTCGTACTCGCCGCGTTGTCCCTGACCGCGTGCAACGACGGCACAGGCGTCCACGCCGAGGACGTCGCGGCGGCCAGCACCCCGGCCACGGACTCCCCTTCCCCCGCGAAGTCCTCCGCCCCCTCGTCCGCCTCCGGCACCTCCGCCCCGGCGGGCACGGCCGCCACCGGCACGCCGAGGTCCGCCGCGGGCACCTCCGCCTCCACGTCGAAGGCGCCCGCCTCGACCGGCAAGCCGGTCACCTGCGAGGGGTCCGTCACCACGATGGTCGCGGCCCCGCTGAACCGCCCCGTGAACCACATGCTCCTCACGGTGACCAACACCGGCAGCAGGAGCTGCTACCTCTACGGCTACCCGGCCGTCCGCTTCGGCGAGGCGCAGGCCGTGCCCCCGGTCATCGGGGACTCGAAGCCGCAGGCGGTCGTCACGCTCGCGCCGGGCGAGTCCGGCTACGCCTCGGTGAACCTGTCCGCCACCGACGGCAGCGGCACGAACGGCCGCACCGTGAAGTCCCTGGCCGTCTACTTCCAGGGCCGCTCCGGCAACGAGAGCGTCGGCACGGGCGCGCGCCCGTCGCTGCCCGCCAAGGGCGTCTACGTCGACGACTCGCTCAAGGTCACGTACTGGCAGCAGTCGATGGACGACGCCGTCAGCTGGTGACCGCTCACCGGGTCCAGTACTGGGCGAGGGCCCCTTCCCGGTACGGGGCGGGGCTGACGCTGAGGTCGCCGGCGAAGGGGCGGTCCAGGACGAAGACCAGGAGCAGGCTGAAGCCGACGAGCCCGGCGACCGAGGCGACGAACAGAATCTGGACCCGCAGTTTGCGCATGCCGTAGAGGAACGTGAGCGGGACCAGGACAAGGGCGCCGCCGATGGCCAGGACCTGCAGCAGCAGGGGGAGTTCCTGGCGCGCCATGGTGATGCGGGCGCGCCGCTGGGAGGCGACGTCGTCGAGATGGCTGACGCTCTGCTCGTAGAAGACCTGCTCCTGCTCGCTCTTCGGGTCGTACGTCTGCAACACGTGGAAGGCGGCCCGGAGATGGGTTTCCGTCGCCCCGTAGCTGGGGTGTCCGGCGCGCATCCGGGGCCACTGGTCCTCGACGACCGCGTGTACGTAACCGCTCATGGCGGAGTCGAGACGGGCCCGCACCGTCGCCGGGAACGCGGCGGCGTCGCGGGTGATCAGCGCCGCGTCGGTGGCCTCGGAGGCGACGATGGTCTGGGTGTCCTCCAGTTGCGTCCACAGCGTGACGATCACGAACGCGAGGATGATCCCGTAGATGGCGCCGAACATCCCCAGCGTCACGCCGACCATGTCGTTGTGCTCTCCGCCGGCCAGCGACGGGTACCTGCGGCGCAGCAGCACGCTGCCGGTGACGGCCAGGAGAACGGTCCCGCCGACGGTGACGACGGCCAGCGTGAAGGTGCTGAAATGGTTGAGCAGCCACAGCGACATGTCCGTGGAGTCTAGGCCGGACAGAGCAACCCAAAATCATGTCTTCCCAGGCAACTAAGGGTATACGGGAAGAAGTTCACACCACCGGGTGACGCCCGGCGCCGACGGGGAGACCGGCCACAGGGCGTCACCGGAGGGCGGCGGGCCGTGGTGTGTGCCTATGGTGGGCAGGTGACGGGCGTTTCCCCGTGGACGCAGGTGCGCCGCAGGCTCCGCGTGCAGGGGCCGACGGCGGCCCGGATCCTGGTGATCGCGGTGCTCTGCTGGCAGGCGGCGCTGTGGGCCGGCGCCGATCAGCCACCGGTGTTCGCCGCCATCGTTCCGCTGCTGTGCCTGCGCGGTGATTCCGCCTCCTCCCTGACGGCACTGCTGCTGCGGATCCTCGGCGTGCTGGCCGGTGTGGCCCTGGGCATCACCGTGGTCAGCCTCTTCCGGCCGAGCACGCTCGTCCTCGCCGTCGTGATGGGTCTCGCCCTGCTCTGCGGGACCGTCGTCAGTTCCGGGACCACGCTGAACGTGCAGGTCGCGGTGACCTCGCTGCTGGTCTTCGCCAATCCCTCGCCGGATGCGTACGGCTTCGCACGGCTGTGGGAGAACGCGCTGGGGGGCGCGGTCACCGCCGTCCTCGGCCCGGTGCTCTGGCCGCGGGACCCCCGCCGGCAAGCGGCGACGCTGGCGCGGGAGTGTGCGGCCGGTCTGGCGGAGAGCCTCGTACGCAGCACGCGCGCGATCGGGTCGCCGGACGCGGCGTCCGCGAACCGGGCGTCGGCGCAGGCGGAGGCGGACCGGCTGCGCCGCTACGGGGCTCAGGCGCGGGACGCGGAAAAGGCGATGCGGTTCAATCCGCTGCGGCGCCGCCACCGTGCCGAGGTGACCGAGCTGGGCGACCGGATCGGCCGCGCCGTCCAGGCGGTGCCCCATCTCCTGGCCCTGGCCGCCGAGGTCGAGTTCTTCAGCATGCGCGACGGGCCCACCCCGGCCCTCGCCCGGGCCCGGACAGGCCTCCTCCCGGTCGCCGAGGCCACCGGGCGCGCCCTGGAGGCGGTCCTGGCGGGGCGGGACCCGCGCGAGGACACGGGCGTCGCGCGCGCCGGACTGGCCCGGTACGCCAAGGACGACACGGAGCCGATGGCCGTGGTGCTCCGCAGGCCGTTCACCAGGATCCTCGACCTCTGCGACGGTTCCGGGGACTGAGGAAACGAGAGGTACCCCCTCCGCGGCCGTTTCCCGGAACATCATCTAGTCTTCGCTCACTCGCCACCCGCGACCCATGGTTCACCCACAGCGGACGCACGGGTGGCACCCACTTGCGCTCATCTTCGTTCCGGGGGGATCGACACCGTGCGTCTGCGCACCCTTCCGGCCGCCACAGCCCTGGCGGCCCTGTTCGGCTCGGTGGTGCTCGCCGCACCGGCGTCCGCCGACTCCAGCACGCCCATACCGGTCTGGAGCGCGGACGACACCGTGGTGGACGGCGTCCACCAGCGGGTCTTCATCAGCGACGGCTACGACAGCCAGATCGTCGTCACCGACCTCACCGGCAAGGTCGTCACCAAGCTCACCGGCCTGGCCCAGGTCCGCGACCTGGAGCTGAGCCCGGACTCCGGCACGCTGTGGGCCGCGGTCCAGGGCGCCGACAAGATCGTCGCCATCGACACCGCGCAGCTCACGCAGACCGCCGAGTACCCGACGGGCGACAGGACGTTCCCCTCCCGGCTCGCGTACGCCGACGGCAGGCTGTGGTTCGGCTACGGCGACCAGTGGGACTCCGGGCTCGGCGAGGTCGACCTGACCGCCGGGACGCCCGCGGTGGCCCTCGACCTGGCGGCCGGCCACGACTTCTCCGGCCCGCCCGACCTCTACGCCGACCCCGACAACCCGGGCACGCTGCTCGCGCTCGACTCGAACATCAGCTCCGGCCCGATCGTCGTCTACGACATCTCCTCCGGCACCCCGGTGATCCGCGTCTCCGCCGAGAAGAACGGCTTCTTCAGCGACGCGGCCCTCACCCCGGACGGCCAGAACGTCGTCGTCGCCGGCCCCGGGACGCGGGCGCTCACCGAGTACCGCCTCTCCGACCTGTCCGAGGTCCGCACCTTCCCGACCGTCTCGGAACCGGAGACGGTCAGCGTCGCCCCGGACGGCACGGTCGCGGCCACCGTCCTCGACACCGACGGCATCGGCGACACCTACGTCTTCGGCGCCGACCCCGCCCAGCCGCCCGGTGTCCGCGACCTGTCGCGCTCCTGGATGCCGGACGGCGGGCACTCCACCAGCTGGTCGGCCGACGGCTCGCAGCTGTTCGTACTGACCGGGTACGTCGGCGCCATGCAGTTCCAGACCGTCGACGCGCCCCGCCTGTACGCCCCCACCCTGACGGCCGCCGCCCCGGCGAAGGCCACCCGCGCCGAGTCCCTCACCGTCAAGGGCAGGCTCACCGCGAACCTGGCGCTGCCCGCGGGCACCCCGCTCCAGGTCACCCGCACCGACCTGGACTCGCCGAACGGCAAGTCCCTCGGCACCAAGTACCTCGGCACGGGCGGCTCGTACTCCTTCACGGACACCCCGCCGGCCGGCGGCAAGGTGAAGTACACGGTGACGTACGCCGGTGACACCACGCACACCGGGGCGACCGCCTCGGACACCGTCGACGTCTCGCGCGCCACGCCCGCGCTGACGCTGAACAACAACGGCAAGGCGTACGACTACGCCAAGTCCGTCACGTTCACCGCGCACCTGGGCTCGACGTACAAGAACCGCAAGGTCGAGATCTGGGCCGACCCGTACGGCTCCGACAAGCCCAACACCCTGGTGAAGTCGGGCACGGTCAACTCCGCGGGCAACCTCTCGGTCGCCGTCACCCTGAAGCGGAAGACCAAGCTGACGGCGAAGTTCGCGGGCGACGCGCACTACGCGCCGAGGACGGTGTCGAGCACGGTCGGCGCGCGGGTGAAGGTCTCCTCGACGCTCGCCGGTGCCTACAGGACCAAGTACACGTGGAGCCACACGTACTACTTCTTCAGGCAGTCCAAGGACCCGGTCGTCACGACCACGATGACGGCGTACCCGGGCCGCAAGCAGCTGCTGCAGGTCCAGGTCTACTACGACGGCGTCTGGCAGACCACGGACAAGGAGTACTTCAAGCTCGACTCCTCGGGGAAGTCCGTCGTCACGCTCACGGGCACCCCGCCCACCGGCTACCGCTTCCGGGTCCGCGACTCGTACATCAGCGGCTCGGGGGACAGCGTGAACACGACGACGTACGGCGCCTGGAAGTACCTCACCTTCACGAAGTGACGGGAGAACCGGCAGGCGAGCCGGCCGGGACCGATGTTCACCAGCTGACGGCGGCCGCCACCGGCAGGTGGTCGCTGCCGGTGGCGGGCAGCAGCCAGGCGCTCTCCGGCCGTACGCCTCGGACCAGGATCTGGTCGATCCGCGCCACCGGGAACCTCGCCGGCCAGCTGAAGCCGAAGCCGTCCCCGGCCAGGTCCTGCGCCGACTCCAGCCGCGAGGTGAGGCCGGCGAACGCGCGGTCGTCCAGGGTGCCGTTCAGGTCGCCGAGCAGCACCACCCGCTGGTCCGGCTCGGCGGCGACGGCCTTGGCGAGCGCCTTCGCGCCGCGGTCCCGGCTCTCCGTCCAGAAGCCGCTGCCGGGAAGCACCCGTACGGACCCCAGATGGGCCACGTACACCGCCAGCGGACCCCGGTCCGTGGCCACCGTGGTGCGCAGCGCCCGGGTCTCGGCCGACCTGGCGTCGGCCGGCTTGGTGGCCGCCAGCGGCCCGTAGTCCGTCTCGATGTCGACCGGCCGGGTGTCCGACAGCGGCAGCCTGCTCCACACCCCGACCGTGCCCAGCACCGCGTGGTACGGGTACGCCTTCGCCAGCTCCTTCTCGTACATGCCCGCGGCCTGCGGGGTGATCTCCTCCAGGGCCAGCACGTCCGCCCCGGAGGCGGCCAGGTCGCGGGCGGTGCCGGCCGGGTCGGGGTTGCCGGCGTCGACGTTGTGGCTGACCACGGTGAGGTCGCCGCCCGGGCCGGACCTGTTGCCGAGCAGCCCGCCGAAGAGGCTCAGCCACACCGTGACCGGCAGCACCAGCGCGACCACCGCGGAGGCGGAGCGACGCCACAGCGCCCCCGCCAGCAACACCGGAACGAACAGGCCGAACCACGGCAGGAAGCTCTCCACCAGGCTGCCGAGGCCCCCGCGGTCCGTGATCCGCGCGTGCAGCAGCATGAGCAGGCCGAGCAGCAGCGCCGACGCCGCGAGCACCCGGCCGCGCCGCCAGGGCCCGGGCCGGGTGCCGGCGCGCACCGCCCGGCGGATGCGCGCGCGCCAGGTGCCGTGGCCGGTGTCCCGAGGGACGACGTCGGTCAGGCCGAGGGCGTCAAGGGGCCGTCGGATGCGGCGGGACGTCGTTCGTGCCGAGGGCGGGACTCGATGCATACCGCCAGCCAAGGCGACGCCGTGTTGCCGGCGCGTATGCGGTTTTCGATACGCCGACGACAGGTGCCGGCTCGTAGCCTCGAAGGCATGCGTGTGCTGATTGTCGAGGACGAGCCCTACCTGGCCGAAGCCATCCGCGACGGCCTGCGTCTGGAGGCGATCGCGGCCGACATCGCGGGCGACGGCGGCACGGCTCTGGAGCTGCTGGGGGTCAACAGCTACGACATCGCCGTCCTCGACCGCGACATCCCCGGACCCTCCGGTGACGAGATCGCCAGACGTATCGTCGCCTCCGGCAGCGGCATGCCGATCCTGATGCTCACCGCGGCGGACCGTCTCGACGACAAGGCGTCCGGGTTCGAGCTCGGCGCCGACGACTACCTCACGAAACCCTTCGAGCTCCAGGAACTCGCGCTCAGGCTCAGGGCGCTCGACCGCAGACGCGCCCACAGCAGGCCCCCCGTACGGGAGATCGCGGGTGTGCGTCTTGACCCGTTCCGCAGGGAGGTCTACCGGGACGGCCGCTATGTCGCGCTGACCAGGAAGCAGTTCGCCGTGCTGGAAGTTCTCGTCGCCGCCGAAGGCGGTGTCGTCAGCGCCGAGGACCTTCTGGAACGCGCGTGGGATGCGAACGCCGACCCGTTCACCAACGCCGTGCGCATCACGGTCTCGGCACTGCGCAAGCGTCTCGGCGAACCCTGGATCATCGTCACGCTGCCCGGCGCCGGGTACCGCATCGACACGCAGCCGGAGGCCGGACCCGAGGGGGGCGGGCGTGGATAGGGCACCCGGGCTGAGCGTGCGCGTCAAACTCACCCTCAGCTACACCGGATTCCTGCTGCTGGCCGGTGTCCTGATGCTCACGGCCGGGTGGGTGTTCCTGAACCGGGTGAACCACGTCGGGCTCGTCCTCATCCCCGACTACCGCTACGCCGTCGTGCGCTCCTTCGCCCCGACCGCGGCCGTCGCGCTGGCGTTCCTGCTGGTGTTCGGCCTGGTGGGAGGGTGGTTTCTGGCCGGCCGGATGCTCGCTCCGCTGACCCGGATCACGGACGCCACCCGCATCGCCGCGAACGGATCGCTCTCCCACCGGATCCTGCTGCCGGGCCGCGAGGACGAGTTCCGCGAGCTGGCCGACGCCTTCGACACGATGCTCGAACGGCTCGAAGCACACGTCGCCGGACAGCAGAGGTTCGCGGCCAACGCCTCTCACGAGTTGCGCACCCCGCTGGCGATCTCGAAGGCGCTTCTCGACGTGGCCCGCGCCGACCCCGACCACGACACCCGCGAGATCATCGACCGCCTCCACGCCGTCAACACCAGGGCGATCGACCTCACCGAGGCGCTGCTCCTGGTCAGCCGGGCCGACCAGCGGTCCTTCGCCCGCGAACAGGTCGACCTGTCCCTCATGGCGGAGGAAGCCACCGAGACACTCCTCCCCCTCGCGGAGAAGAACGGCGTCACCCTTCGGACCAGCGGCGACATCACCCCCACGACCGGATCGCCCGCGCTCCTGCTGCAGCTGACCACGAACCTCGTGCACAACGCGATCGTCCACAACCTGCCCGAGCGGGGCACCGTGTGGGTCCATACCCGCGTCGGCCCCGGGAACGTGGTGCTCACCGTCGAGAACACCGGCGAGCCGGTCACCCCGCAGCTGGCCTCGACCCTCACCGAACCGTTCCGGCGCGGCACCGGACGCATCCACGCCGACCACGCGGGCGTCGGCCTCGGCCTCGCGATCGTCAAGACCATCACCCAGGCACACGACGGAACGCTCACCCTCGGCCCACGCCCGGCCGGCGGGCTCCGCATCACCGTGGAACTACCCGCGCCATGACCGGCCGGGGCCGGTTCACGTGGTCATGGCCTGGTACACGAGGTTCCGCAGCTGGCGGCGGATGGGCGTGCGGTGCCTGCCCCAGGTGACGACCTGGGTGCAGAACACGGCGGTGACGCCGTCGACCGGGTCCACGAAGAAGTGCGTGTTCGCCGCGCCGGACCAGCCGAACTCCCCCTTGTTGCCGAACGAACCCGCGCGGACGGGATCCGTGACGACGTAGAACCCCAGCCCGAAGCCACAGCCGCGGTGCTCGTCGTCGGGGTACTTGGCGAACGAGTTCAGATCGGCGCCGCCGGGCAGGTGGTTGGCCGTCATGAACGCGAGCGTGCGGGGACCGAGCAGCCGCTCGCCGTCGAGTTCGCCGCCGCGCACCAGCATGGCGGCGAACCGGTGGTAGTCCGCCAGGGTCGACACCAGTCCGGGCACGCCGCTGCCGGACGGGAACTCCGCCGGCCGGCGGAACGTGGGCCGCAGTTCCTGGTTCACGGCGAGGCGGCCCGAAGCGGGGTCCGGGCTGTAGATCTCCGCCAGGTCCGGCACCCGCTCGGGCGCCAGCGAGAACGTGGTGTCGGTCATCTTGAGCGGGCCGAGCACGTTCGCCTCGATGAACCGGTCGAGGGTCTCGCCGCTGCAGACCTCGATGATCCGGCCGAGCACGTCGACGCCGAGCGAGTAGTTCCACGCGGTGCCCGGTTCGAACAGCAGCGGCAGCCCGCCCACGTCGGCACACATCTGCCGGAGTGTCGTGCCCGGCAGCGGAAGCACGTCCTGGCCCGCCTGGCGGTACAGGGCGTCCACCGGGTCCATGTGGGCCAGCCCGAGGGTCAGCCCGGCGGTGTGCGTGAGCAGGTGGCCCACGGTCACCGGGCGGGCGGCCGGGCGGACCCGCAGGCTCCCCGGTGACCCGCCGTCGTACACCGTCATGTCCGTGAACTCGGGAACGTACGCGCCGACCGGGTCGTCGAGTCCGAGCAGACCCCGCTCCACCAGCATCATGACGGCGACGGAGGTCACCGGTTTCGTCATGGAGTAGAGACGCCACAGCGTTCCGGGCTCGACCGGCAGCCCGAGTTCGAGGTCCCGGAGTCCGCCGCCCGCCGCGTACACGGGCTCTCCGTTCCGGGCCACGAGCGCCGACCATCCCGGGACGACCCCGAGTTCCGTCTGCCGGTCGAAGAACTCGGTGATCCGCCCCAGCCGTTCCGCGCTGAACCCGGACCGCTCCGGGGGCCTGGTCACGCCGAGACGGTCGGTGAACTGCTGCATGGGTACCTCCGCGTACCGAAGTCGGGGACCGTCCGCGTCAGCGGGCGGAAGGAGCCGGGGCGCCGCCGACCCCGCCCGCCGTCAGGAGCCGTCGGGTGTAGGGGTGTGCCGCGTCGGCGTAGACCTCCTCGGTCGTGCCCTTCTCCACGACGTCGCCGCGGTACAGGACGACGATCCGCTGGGCGAGATGCCGGACCACGGCGAGGTCGTGGGAGATGAACAGGTAGCTGACGCCCGTCTCCCGCTGGAGTGTGGTGAAGAGGTTCAGGACCTGTGCCTGGACCGACAGGTCGAGCGCGCTGACCGGTTCGTCGCACACGATGAGCTTGGGCGACATCACCAGGGCGCGGGCGATCGCGATCCGCTGCCGCTGGCCTCCGGAGAACTGGCGCGGGTAACGGCCGGCCGCCTCGCCCGGCAGCCCCACCAGCTCCAGCACCTCCCGGATCCGCTCCAGGACCACGGACCGCTCGTCGCGCGAGTGCACCAGCAGGGGTTCGGCCAGGGTCTGGCCCACGGTCAGCGCCGGGTTGAGGGAACCGTTGGGGTCCTGGAAGACGGCCTGGACGCTCTTGCTCAGCTCCCTGCGCCGGGCACCGGCGGCATGGGTGACGTCCTGGCCGTCGAAGAGGATCGTGCCCCGCGTGGCGGGTGTCAGACCGAGCACGGCACGGCCCAGGGTCGACTTGCAGGAACCGGACTCCCCGACCAGGGCGACGGTCTCGCCCGGCCGGATGTCCAGGGACACGTCCCGGATGGCCGGAGTGCCCTTGCCGCGGCGGTGGTACGACACCGACAGGTCGCGGACGTCGAGCAGCGGCCGTCCGGTCGCGTCGAGCGTGTCGATCGCGTCGGTCGCGTCGGTCGCGTCGGTCGTCGTCACGAGGACACCTCCAGCTCTTCGCCTGCCAGGACGCAGCGGGCGACACCGTCGTCACCGGGCTGTGTCAGGGCGATCGGCGCCTGCGTGCACCGGTCGACCCGGTCGGGACACCGGTCGGCGAAGTGGCAGCCGACGGGCCACTGTCCCGGGGGCGGCACGGTGCCGGGGATGGTGGGGATGGGTTCGCCCACCGCCGCCAGCCGCGGGTTCGCGGCGAGCAGCCTGCGGGTGTAGGGGTGGACCGGCGCGGTCATGACGCGGTCCGTCGGACCGGCCTCCACCACCTGGCCCGCGTACATGACCAGGGCGGTGTCGCATGCCTCCGCTATGACGTCCCAGTCGTGACTGATCATCAGCAGGGCCATGCCCGTGTCCCGCTGGATCGTGCGCAGCAGCTGGACGATCTCGCGCTGGACGGTGACGTCGAGCGCGGTGGTCGGTTCGTCCGCGACGAGGATGCGCGGACGTCCGGCCAGCGCGACGGCGATGGAGACGCGCTGCGCCATGCCACCCGAGATCTGCGACGGGCGCAGCTTCAGGACCCGGTCGGGATCGGGGAGTTGGACCTGGGTGAGCAGTTCCCGGGCCCGGAGCGTGGCCTCCTTGCGGGAGAGCTTCTCGTGGGTGCGCACCGCCTCGCGCAGCAGGTGGCCGATCGTGAACAGAGGGTCGAGGCCGACCATGGGCTCCTGCGAGACGAAGGCGATGGTGCCGCCGCGCAGGTCCCGCCACTTGGCCGCGCCGAACGAGCCGACGTCCACGCCGTCGATCTCGACCGTGCCCGAGGAGACGCGGGCCCCGTTCGGCAGCAGGCCGAGCAGCGCCAGCCCGGTCATGGACTTGCCGCAGCCGGATTCGCCGACCAGTCCCACCGTGCGGCCCTGCCCCACGGTCAGGCTCACGTCGCTGATCAGGTCGACCGCACCGGCCGCGGTGTCCGCGGTGACGGTCACGCCGGTCAGCCGTACGACCGGGTTCGGCTCCGCCAGCAGCCATGCGTCGTCGGACTCGGGTACCGCCGCCGCGGCCACGGCCGGGCCGGATGCCCTGCGGCGCCGGGCCGGCGCCGCGACCGACGCGCCGGACCAGCGCTCGGCGAGCATGTCGCGCAGGCCGTCGCCGAGGACGATCAGCGCCGCGGCCGTGACGGCGATCAGCCCGCCCGTCGGGATGGCCAGCCAGAGGCTCTCGTTCAGGGTCTGCGAGGCGTCGGCCATCATGCCGCCCCAGGAGGGGGCGGGCGGCTTCACGCCGAGGCCGATGGCGTTGATGCCGGACGCGATGAGCAAGGTGCCCACGCATGCCAGCGCCGCGTTCACCAGGATCAGGCCGGTGATCCTCGGCAGCACGTGCCGGCGGGCCACGCGCCAGGTGCCGAGCCCGGACACCCGCGCCGCGGCGACATAGGTCTCCCGGCCGACCGTCAGTGTCGCCGACCGGACGACCCGCATCATGCCGGGCACCGACAGCAGGCCGATCACGACCATGGCCGCGGTCATGCTCTGCGAGAACAGGGCCAGCACGATCAGCAGCAGGATGATGCCGGGGATCGACATCACCACGTCGGCCGTCCGCATCAGCACCGCGTCGAGCAGCCCCCGGCGCAGGCCGATGACCAGGCCGAGGGGAACCGCGATCACCAGGGTGATCACCACGGCGATCGCGATCTCCCGGAACGTGTCCGCGCCGCCGTACATCAGCCGCGACAGCACGTCGCGGCCGAGCCGGTCGGTGCCGAGCAGGTGCTTCGCGCTCGGCCCGGCCAGCGCCGCGGTGAAGTCCGCCTGCTGCGGCGGATACGGCGCGAGCCACCGGGCGCCGAACGACGCGATCAGCTCCAGGACCAGGATCACGGCCGGGATCGCGATGCGCGGCCGGCGCAGGACGCGACGCAGGAACGGCACGTCGGGCATCGAAGTCTCCTGTGCGCTCATGCGGCGACCGCCTGCGGGTTCAGCCGGCCGACGGCGAGGTCGAGCAGGAGGTTCAGTCCGACCACGATGAGGGTGAAGTACACCGCCACTCCCTGGATGACCGGGATGTCGCCGCTGGACGCGGCCGTGACCGCCGCGCTGCCCAGACCGGGCAGGCCGAAGAGTTCCTCGACCACCACGGCTGCGCCGAGCAGTCCGATGAGGTTGTTGCCCGCCACGGTGAGGACCGTGACGGAGACGTGCCGCAGGGCGTGCTTGAACAGGATCGACCGCTCGCTGACGCCGTTGGCCCGCAGGTTCCGTACGAAGTCCCGGCTCAGCACGTCGGCGAGCTGCTCACGCGTCTGCTTGGCGATCACCGTGACCAGCGCGAAGGCCAGGGCGGCCACCGGCAGCAGCAGCGAGCGCAGCCAGCCGCCGGGGGACGTCCCGAAGAACACGTATCCGTTCGCCGGCAGCAGGCCGAACCGGGTGTTGAAGATCCAGATGCCCAGCAGACCGACCCAGAACGCGGGGATGGTCATACCGGCGATGGACGCGATGTCCGCGGTGACCCGCGTGGCGCGCCCGCCGCGCGCGCCGGCCATGCCCAGTACGACTCCGACGACCAGCGCGAGCAGGGTGGTCGCGATCACCAGGGAGAGCGTCACCCCCAGCCGGGTGTTGAGCGCGCCCGAGACCGACTCGTTGCTGCTGATCGACTGCCCGAGGTCGCCGTGCACCGCGTCCTTCAGCCAGGCCCAGTAGCGCTCCCAGACCGGCTGGTCGAGGTGGAGGCGGTGCCGCAGTGCGGCGACCGCCTGGGGTGAGGCGTTCAGTCCTCCGATGGACCGGGCGGCGTCACCCGGTACGAACAGCTGGAGGAAGAAGGTGAGCGCCGAGACGAAAAGCAGCAAGGGGACGGCCTGCACGATCCGCATTCCGCTGGTTCGCCACATGACGTGGTGCCTTTCTCGGTGGGGTCACTTGGCGGCGTAGAGGGACGTCAGGTCCGGCGTGAGGTTCGTGGACGAGAGGTCGATGCCCTTCAGACCCGGCCGGGCGTAGACGATCTTCTGGAGGGAGGCCATCGGAATCGTCCAGGACAGGTCGGACAGGCGCTGTTCGAACTTCTGCCAGCCCTGCTCCTGGAGCTGGGCGGTCGACGCGGCGGCGGCCTGGCTGTAGAGCGAGTCGAGCTGCTTGTCGTTCTCCTTGAACGGATTGCCCCAGCTGTACAGAAGGTCGTTGCCCTGGGCGTACGGCGGGGCGATTCCGGCGCCGTAGTCGAACATCATCGCCGGGTACTTGGTGTAGGTGGAGTAGAGCTCGTTGACGTTCGCCGGGACGTTGATCTTGACGTTGATCCCGATGTTCGCCATCTCCGCGGCGAAGGCCTCCGCGGCCTGGGACTCCCCGACACCCGTGAGGTTCACGGTGATGGGCAGGGTGAAGCCGTTGGGGTAGCCCGCCTCCGTCAGCAGCTTCTTGGCCTTGGTGACGTCGTAGGCGTACTTTCCTTCGCTGCCCTGGGTGTAGCCGCTCGTGTCCGGGAGGACGGGATAGTCCCAGCCCTTGGCGTACGTGCCGTACAGGGCCTTGGCGATCGAGTCGCGGTTGATGCCGTACATCATGGCCTGCCGCACCCGCAGGTCACCGAGGGCCTTGACCATGGTGCCCGTCCGGTCCATGACCATCAGCTCCATGACCGAGTAGGGGCTCGACAGGACCTGGAACCCGGCGGACCTCGCGGACTTCGCGGTCGTGGAGTCACCGAGCGCGTAGTCGACCTCCCCGGAGCGGAAGGCGCTGAGCATGGTGTTCTCGTCCTTGATGACCTTGACTACGACCTTCTTCCAGTGCACCCGCGACTTGTCGAAGTACGTGGGGTTGGGGACGTACGTATAGGTCTGCCCGGAGACGGTCTGCGACGCGTCGATCATGTACGGCCCGGCGCCGTGCGTCGTGGTCCCGAGTTCGTCCGTCCTGCCGAGGCCGGTGGGGCTGATGATCTCTCCGGTCGTCGGTCTGGAGAGATAGAGCGGTATCAGCGGATCGGACGTCTTGAGGTGGAGACGGAGCTTGAGAGGGGAGAGGACGTCGATCGATCCCACCGGCGCCAGGTCGGCCGCCAGCGGACCGCCGGCCTTGGCGTAGTACTGGAGCGACTTCTTCACGCCCGCGGCGGTGAGTGCGGAGCCGTCGTTGAACTTCACGCCGGACCGCAGGGTGATGTCGAAGGTCTTGCTGCCGGAGCCGACGTAGCCCCACTTGACCGCGAGGTCGGGCACGTACTTCCCGTCCGCGGTCTGGCGGATCAGCGTGTCGTACGCCAGCTCGAAGTAGTACTGCTGCGGGTCGGCGGAACCACCCAGAGCCGGGTTGAGGCTGTTGGGCGCGATGGCCGAGGCAACCGTCAGGACGTCCGGGTTCTGGGCCTTCGCGGTACCGGACGAGGCGCTGTTCCCGCCGCCGCACGCGGCGGTCAGGAGCGCCAGCCCGGCGGCACCGGCCGTGGCTGTGAGAGTAAGGCGCGAGCGTGTCAACTGAACCTCCGGCGTCGGGGGATCGATTCGCGGTGTGAGTCCGCGCGATGTCGGGGGCGGCAGGGCGGTCCCCGGGTGGGTGGGGGTTCGGAAAGCCGAGGGCATGGCCCGGCTTCGGGTGAGCGCCGGAGTGGGGCCGGTGCGTGGCGGCGTCCTCGGTGCTGCGGGGAAACGGTCAAGAGGACGCTGTTAAGCCGGCTTCTGTGGAGGCCGGCCTGAGCGGTGTGCGGGGCCTGACGGATGGGTTCGATGCTCGCGCGGCGGTATGACGCATGAGACCGCCTCTCAGCGGAGCCCCTGGAATCGAGTTGGTTCATTGTTCGGCCGACATTCGGATTTCCAGAACGACAGGAGTCCGCTCAGCGGACCGCGGCGCAAATGAGACGTGCCCGGAGCCGTTCGGCTCCGGGCACGTCTCGGTGTTCGGGTTCTCCCCTGTACGGGGTCCGGGATCAGTCGGCTTCGGTGGCCGTCACGTCGGCCGCGTTCACGTAGATGGTCCGGTTGTTGAACTGGGCCTGGTAGTACTTCGCCGCGCCCTTCACCACGGCGCCCGAGGTGAAGAAGTCGTCGGCGGGCGCGGCCGGCTGGTCCACGACGTAGGCCTGGCCGACCGGGATCCGGTAGCCGGGCGCGGTGAGCGCGACCTGCCTCGACGGCGACAGGCCGGCGGGGTACTCGGACGCCGCCGGGTACGCCTGGCCGTACAGCGGCGCGGCGCCGGGGCCCACGGCCGCGATGACCGTCACGCCCGTGGTCGGGACGGTGTTCCGCCCGCACGGGTTGTAGATCCAGCCCTCCTGGCCGTCGTACCAGATCGCGGTCCAGTCGCCCTGGCGGTCGGCCACCACGAACTGCTGACCGGCCTGGACCCGGTCGCTCCAGTCACTGATCCCGTCCGTGCCCGCCGTCAGGCTGGGGTGCACATTGGGGTCGAGGAGCAGCGGCGCGTCGGCGGCCGGTGCCTGGCGCACGAACAGCGAGTTCGACGCCTGCGCGACCTCGCCGCAGGCCGTCGTCGCGCCGGTCGGGTCGTCGATCGGGCAGACCGTGTAGGACTGGGTGTTCTCCTTGAAGTCCGGGGCGATGGTCACCACCGAGCCGGCCTCGCCCACACCGTGCCGGCCCGTGTCGGTGGGCGCGCCGAGCAGTTTCATGAAGCGGTTCCAGTCCCAGGCCGTGCCCGGGTCCCAGTGCTGCTTGGCGAGGTTCGAGTCGAGCGAGCCGGGAACGTTGTCATGGCCCAGGATGTGCTGCCGGTCCAGCGGAACGCCGTACTGCTGGGCGAGGTAGGTGACCAGCTCCGCGGTCTGCCGGTAGGTGGCGTCGGTGTACCACTGGGCGCCCTGCGCGGTGAAGCCCGCGTGCTCGATCGAGACCGAGTGCAGGTTGTAGTGGTAGTTGCCGACGGCGTACGCGATGTCCTCGACCGGCATCAGCTGCGTGGTGCTGCCGTCCGTGTCCATCAGGTAGTGGGCGGACGCGACCGCGCCGGTGGCCGTCAGGGTCGCCAGCGCACTGGCGAAGGAGCCCTCGGCGGTGTGCAGGACGATCCGGTCGATCTGGATGCCGTTCGCGGGCCTGTCGGACACCTGGCCGTTGCTGCCCGTGACGGCGACCGGCGCGTACGTGCAGGCCATGGAGGACGGGCACTCGGCGCCGGCGGTGGCGGTCGCGCTCTTCAGCTCCAGCTTGTCCAGCTGGGACAGCTCGGGCCTGGCAGCCTTGTCCGCGGCCAGGCGCAGCGTTCCCCAGGCGGTCTTCTGCTCGGCACCCGACGTGATGGCCCCGAAGACGTCGTCGACGTATCCGGTGGCGGCCTTCTCGTCCGTGAGCCTGCTGTACCTGGCCACGGCCGCGGTCCAGTCGGACGGGTTCTCCGACAGGCCGCCGGTGAGGGTCTTCTGGTAGGACGCCAGCAGAGCGGCCGTGCCCTCCAGGTTGGCCCCGCGGTCGGTCCTCAGCCGGGACGCGGGTATGCCGGTCAGCTTCGACGCCGTCCGCAGGGTGTGCATGCCGGCCCGGTTCACCAGCGAGGCCAGGTCCGAGCGGCCACCGGCGCCGGCCGCTCCGTCGACGAGCATGCTCGTCGTCACGTCGGTGAGGTTGCCGAGGCCGTAACCGCCCTTGTCGCTGTAGCCCGGGTGGGACTGCCAGCCGGACTCCTCGCGGGTGACCCCCATGAGCACGGGCAGGGGGACGTCGTACTTGGCTGCCGCGGCCGCGAAGTCGGCCTGGGCGCCGGACGGCTGGGAGGTCTGGGTCTGCGCCTGCGCTCCGGACGGCAGGAGCGCCAGCACCCCGGCCGCCACGGCGGTTCCGGCGACGGCCGGCACCAGCCGCCGCTTGGGCTTCCGTCTCTGCAAGGTCATGCTGTTCCGTTCTTCGTCGACATCGCCTTGAAGAGAGGACAGACGGAGCGGGCCCGCGGTTCCGTTCGAGAGCGCCCGACCGGAAGATCGGGCGCCCTCAACACCGTTTCGCAGTACGCGTGTTGGAGCCTCGGCCGATGCCGTCGGCCAGGCCGGCGGACGGGTACGTCGGCTGCCGCGACTTCGCCGTTGACAAGGATGGCTAACGGGATTAGCTTTTAGCTAACAACGTTAGCCATGTGGAGGGTGTCATGACCGAGTTCCTCGCCGTCGACGGCGGCACGATCGCTTACGAGGTGGCGGGGGCCGGCCCGCTGATCGTTCTCGCGCACGGCATGGGCGACAGCCGCGCCGCCTACCGCGCCGTGATCCCGCTGCTGGTGGCGGCGGGCCACCGGGTCGCCGCCGTCGATCTGCGCGGCTGCGGCGAGTCCGGCACCGACTGGCCGGCCTGGAGCCGCACCGCCGTCGCCGGCGACCTGCTCGCCCTGATCCGCCACCTGGGCGGCCCGGCCGTGCTCGTCGGCCACTCGATCTCCGGCGGCGCCGCCACCATCGCCGCGGCCCAGGAGCCCTCACTGATCACCGCGGTCGTCGAACTGGCGCCGTTCACCCGCAAGCAGTCGATCCGCCTCGGCGACCTGCGGGTCAGGCGCTTCCGGCGGGGCATGCTGCGCCTGCTCGGCGCGGGCGCGTTCGGCAGCGTGCCGCTCTGGCGTTCGTACCTCGACGTCGCCTACCCCGGCGTGAAGCCGGCCGACTGGACCGAGCGGCTCGGCCGCATCGACTCCCTGCTGCGCGAGCCGGGCCGGATGAAGGCCCTGCAGGGCATGGGCCGCACCGCTCCCACCGACGCCGGCGAGCGGCTCGGCGACGTCCGCTGCCCGGTGCTGGTCGTGATGGGCACACTCGACCCCGACTGGGCCGACCCGCACGCCGAGGGTTCGGCGGTCGTCGATGCCCTTCCCGCCGGCCTCGGCCGCCTTGAGATGATCGAGGGTGCCGGGCACTACCCGCACGACCAGTTCCCCGACCAGGTGGTTTCGCTCATGCTCCCCTTCCTTCGATCGGTCGCCGCCCGTGCCTAGGGCAGGTCTGGACCCGTCGGCCGTGGTCGCGGCCGGTGCCGCCCTCGCCGACGAGGTGGGCTTCGCCAACCTGACGATGGGCCTGCTGGCCGAGCGGGTGGGCGTGCGGACCCCGTCCCTGTACAAGCACGTGGGCAGCCAGGAAGACCTCAACCGGCGCATCGCGGTTCTGGCGTTGAGCGAGGCCGCCGACGCCGTCGGCGGAGCGGTCCAGGGGCACGCGGGCCGCGGCGCCCTGGCGGCCGCGGCGCGCGCCTTCCGCGCCTTCGTCCTGGCGCACCCCGGCCGCTACGCCGCGACGATCGGCGTGGAACCGTCCGGTCCGGACGATCCGCTGGCCACCGCGGGGCAGCGGCTGCTCGGCGCGTTCATGGCGGTCCTGCGCGGCTACCAGATCCCCGAGTCCGACGTGGACCACGCCCTGCGCATGCTCCGCAGCCTCTGCCACGGCTTCGCGACCTTGCAGGCGGACAACGGCTTCCAGTGGAGCGCCGACATCGACGAGAGCTTCGAGTGGCTGATCACCTTCGCCGACCGGGGCCTGCGCGCCATGTGAGAGATGCGGCGGCCGTCGAGGGGAGTCGAGCGAGCCTCGCGGTCCTTGGTCACCGCACGGGAGGGAGCGGGGCGGCGTCCCGGCAGCCGCATCCCGAGGCGGCCTTGGCTTCGGTCGCCGTGGCCGAGGGGTCGGTGGCGCGCTCGTCCGAGGTGCAGCACGCGGAGACACCGCAGCACGTACCTGCTGCCGTAGCCGCACCGCGTGCCTCGGTGACGTCGGCGGGCTTGACCGCTCGGACGATGGCGGAGTGCATGCCGTCGGCGACCGGGTGCGTCGGGGTGATCTCGACGTCCGTGAAGCCGGCCGCCTCCAGGCCCTCCCGGTACTCGGCGAACGACAGGGCGCCGGCGATGCACCCGACGTAGTCGCCGCGCTCCGCGCGCAGTCCGGGGGTGAGCGCGTCGTCGGCGACCACGTCCGAGACGCCGATACGGCCGCCGGGCCGCAGGACGCGGAAGGTCTCGGCGAAGACGGCGGGCTTGTCGACGGACAGGTTGATCACGCAGTTGGAGATGACCACGTCGACGGTGTTCGCGGGGAGCGGGATCGCCTCGATGGTGCCCTTGAGGAACTCGACGTTGGTCGCGCCTGCTTTCCTCGCGTTGCCGAGCGCCAGGGCGAGCATCTCCTCGGTCATGTCCAGGCCGTACGCCTTGCCGGTGGGGCCGACGCGGCGGGCGGAGAGCAGGACGTCGATGCCGCCGCCGGAACCGAGGTCCAGGACCCGTTCGCCCGCGCGGAGTTCGGCGACGGCGGTGGGGTTGCCGCAGCCGAGGGACGCGGCGACCGCCTCCGCGGGCAGGACCTCGCGCTCGTCGGCGGCGTAGAGAGCGGAGCCGAAGTTCTCGTCGACCTCGACCGGCTCGGGCCCGCAACAGGCGGTGTCGCCCCCGGTGACCTTCACGGCTGCGGCGGCATACCGCTGCCGGACTGTTTCGCGCAGCTCGGCGGACTGCTCGCTCATGGCGTCACTCCTGGGTGAGTCGGGGCATCGCGATGCCCCGGAACGGCCTTGCATTGACGTTCTTCGATGCAACCTTGCGCCTTGGATCGAAGAACGTCAACATAGAGGCATGTCGAAACAAGAGCTTGAGGTGCTGGGCCAGGACACGGCCTGCTGCCCGGGGCTGACCGCCTCGCCGCTGGACGAGGAACGGGCGGCCGAGCTGGCGAAGGTGTTCAAGGCCCTCGGGGATCCGGTCCGGCTCCGCCTGCTGTCGATGATCGCCGCGCGCGGGGACGGCGGCGAGGTGTGCGTGTGCGAGCTGACCCCGGCCTTCGACCTGTCCCAGCCGACGATCTCCCACCACCTCAAGCTGCTGCGGCAGGCCGGACTCATCGACTGCGAGCGGCGCGGTACCTGGGTCTACTACTGGGTGCTGCCGGGGGCCCTGGACCGGCTCGCCGTGTTCCTGACGACGCCGACGGCCACGGAGGCACGCGCGTGAACGCCTCCCTGGGCCGCCGCACCCTGGCCGAGGCCCTCGGCTCGGCGGCACTGGTCGCCGTGGTGGTCGGCTCGGGCATCCAGGCCACCGAACTCACCCGTGATGTCGGCGTACAGCTGCTCGCCAACTCGCTGGCCACCGTCTTCGGCCTGGGCGTGCTCATCACACTTCTCGGGCCGGTCTCCGGGGCCCACTTCAACCCCGCCGTCACCCTCGCGGCCTGGCTCGACGGCCGCCGCACCGGCGACGGACCGACCGCACGGGACCTGGCGGCCTACGTCCCCGCCCAGACCGCGGGAGCGATCGCGGGTGCGGTCCTCGCCGACGCCATGTTCGGCAAGCCGCTGGTCCACTGGTCGACGCACGACCGCTCGGCCGGCCACCTGCTGCTGGGCGAGACGGTGGCCACCGCCGGCCTCGTCCTCCTGATCCTCGGCCTGGCCAGGGCCGGCCGTGACCGCTTCGCCCCGGTGGCCGTGGCGTCGTTCATCGGCGCCGCGTACTGGTTCACGTCCTCGACGTCGTTCGCGAACCCGGCGGTCACGATCGGCCGTGCCTTCACGGACACCTTCGCCGGGATCGCGCCCCACTCGGTCGCTCCGTTCATCGCCGCACAGGCCGTCGGCACGGTGCTCGGGCTGGCGCTCGTGACAGCGGTCTTCGGCCGCCCGGCACCCGCGCAGCCCGATACGCCAACGGTTCACACCGACCCCGATTCGCCGTCGGTTCCCGGCGAGCCCGGACTCGCCGCTCCCACCCTCCCCTGACCCACCGCCCAGGAAGTCGCCACCATGTCCAGCACTCCCGCCGTCGGCCGGCCCTCCGTCCTCTTCGTCTGCGTCCACAACGCGGGCCGCTCCCAGATGGCCGCGGCCTTCCTCACCCATCTCGCCGGAGACGCGGTGGAGGTCCGCTCAGCCGGCTCGGCCCCCGCCGACACGGTCAACCCCGCCGTCGTCGAGGCGATGGGCGAGGTGGGCATCGACGTCTCCGCCGAGATCCCCAAGATCCTGACCACGGAGGCCGTCCAGGCATCGGACGTGGTGATCACGATGGGGTGCGGCGACACCTGCCCCGTCTTTCCCGGCAAGACCTACCTGGACTGGACGCTGGACGACCCGGCCGGGCAGGGCGTCGACGCCGTACGCCCCATCCGCGACGAGATCGAGACCCGCATCCGCGGCCTGCTCACCGACCTCGGCGTGAAGTCCGGCGCCTGAGCTCGCAGACGTTCTTCGTACCGGCGTCCGCCCAGGGCCGAGCGGGGTTCCAGCGTGTTCATGGACCCGACACATGGAACCACGAGGGGGCCGTGCACACTCTGCGTGTTGTAGTCCCTCCGACACAAGAATGAGCCATACATGATCACGCTCACCAAGGAAGACGGCCCGGCGGACCTGGACGGAGTGACCCACCTGTCCATCGGGGTCTCGTGGGATCCCACCGCCGGCAGCAGCGGCGGGGTGCTGGGCAAGCTGCGCCGCACGACCGGCACCGACCTCGACCTGATCGCCATCGCCATGCAGGGCGGGGAACCGGTGCGCCTCGCGGGTCTCGACTCACTCGACCCCATGGGCAACGGCTCGCTGGTCCACAGCGGCGACAACCAGAGCGGGCGCGGGGACGGAGACGACGAGACGGTGACCGTCGAGTTCGCCCGGATCCCGCCCAACGTCTCATCGATCGTGTTCATAGCCGCCGCGTACAAGAAGGGCAGTTCCTTCCAGAAGGCGCGCAACATCAGCTTCAAGGTCTACGACGCGACCGGGGGCAGCTCTCAGCAGGTCGCCGACATCTGGCCGAGCCTGCTCACCCAGGACAACGGTTGCGCCGTTGCCAAGGCGATACGGGTCGGCGGCAGTTGGAAGCTCGAGGTGATCAACCTGACGGGAAAGATCAAGCAGGGGGACGAGCACGCCCTGATGCGTTTCGCTGTCAGCAAGTAGCACGCCCCGAGGACCGGTCGAGCACTGGCGGCGGGGTCCTGTACCTCGCTCCGGCCATCAGAGCGGCGTAGCTCATGCGCTGAGGGTGGTGACGTCGGATCCGGCTGCCAGGCTCCGGCTGAGCGGAAGGGCGGTGAGTACCACGAAGGCACCGAAGACGGTGATGGGCAGCAGTCCGACGGGGCGGAGATAGGCCATCGGGTGCGCCAGGACGGCGTGCCATTGGATGCCCCAGTTCGCGACCAGGTCCGTGAGCATGACTGCGGCGGCGAGCAGCGGGGCACCCGGGTGGCCCCGCATGATCAGCAGAGCCACCAGCAGATCCAGCGGCAGGAGCGCGTGGAAGAGCAGCTGGACGGGCATCGGCGCGTAGCTGTAGGCACCCAGCCCGCCCGTCGCCAGAAAGTACGCGTGCGCGCCTGTTCCCTCCAGGAATCCGATGACGTACGCCGCCGCCCCGCACCGGACCCACACCGAACGGTCCCTCCACCGCATGGCGGTCACCGCGGCTCAGATCCGGTCCGTCAGGTCCTCCGCGAACACCTGTGACAGGGGCTGCGGACCCACGTACTGCTGGCAGTTGCACTGGCCGGCCTCGTATCGCAGCGGTTTCTTGTTCTCGTCCCAGGCCGTCGGCACCTCGACGCGCTCGTGGCACCGGCCCTGCTTGTCGTGCTTGGCGAGATGGTGAGTGCATCCGCAGATCGGCTCCGGCGGCTTGTTCGCGGCTTCGACGGCCAGCCGTTCCTGCTTCGCCACCTCCAGCAACTGCACTTTCCGCTCATGCCGATTGCGCAGTGCGGTCCGGACGTTGTCGGCGACCCATGCGAAGCCCCCCGTCCAGAAGATGATCAGAACCCACCAGAACCAGTCCATCAGCCGCCCCTCCCCCTGTCCTGCCGAGCGCCAGCATAGGTGGCTCCCTCCGGGAAATCCCGGTGCTGTCACCCAGTTCCGGCGTTCACCACCGCCGGCGACGGGTGACGGCCCGGCCGAACGCGGCGCGGTAGGCGCTCGGGGTCAGGCCCGACCGGCGGACCAGGTGCTGGCGCAGCGAATCCACCGAACCGATGCCGCTGCGCTGCGCGACCTGATCAAGTGCCAGATCGGTGGTCTCCAACAACTCCCTCGCCCGGTCCATGCGTTGGTCCAGCAGCCACTGAAGTGGCGTCTGTCCCGTCTCGGCCCGGAACCGCCTGATGACGGTCCGCACACTACTGCTGTGGTGCCTCGCCAGGTCGGCCAGGGTGAGCGGTTCGTGCAGCCGTTGCAGGGCCCACTCCCGGGTGTCGGCGAGCGAGATCCCCGGCCTGACCGGAACCGGTTCCGCGATGAGCTGCGTCTGGTCGCCGGAACGCACCGGCGCCGCGAGC
>NZ_JAGXJL010000200.1:0-455 GCF_019091475.1 Streptomyces sp. GbtcB6
AAGCCGCTGATCCCACCGGCAAGGGTGCGGCCGCAGGGCGGCGGAACGCAGGACACGCCTGATGAGACGCTGTTCGCGGCGATCGTCTACGTCCTGGTCAGCGGTTGCGCCTGGCGGGCATTGCCACCGTGCTTCGGGATATCGAAGTCGACCGCTCACCGCCGTTTCCTGATCTGGTCCAGAGCCGGCGTCTGGGGCCGCCTCCACGAGGCCGTCCTGCACCGGCTCGACGACGCCGGCCTCGTCGATGTCACCCGCGTCGTCCTCGACACGGCGCACGTCCGCGCTAAAAAGGGGGCGAACACACAGGTCCGAGCCCCGTGGACCGGGGCAAGCCGGGTTCCAAGATGCACATCCTGTCGGACGCGAACGGACTGCCCCTACTCGTCGGCGTCTCCGCCGGCAACGTCCACGACAGCGAAGGACTGAAGCCCATGGTCGAGGGTCACCAAACG
>NZ_JAGXJL010000201.1:0-447 GCF_019091475.1 Streptomyces sp. GbtcB6
ATGTGTAGGTTGAGATTTTAACAGATAACTAACGAGTGTAAGAGTAAGGAAAAAACTTGTTAAAATTTCCCCTGAAAAGAAGAATATTTTCAATTAGGGGGCCATTTCAACAAATTTTAACCCAAAACCATTCTTCATATTCATTTCTTAGTAGTACAAATTGATTGTGACTAGTGGCAAAAAAAATTCCGAGATTGGTCCGGGCCACATTTCACAAAGGGGTACCACTATCAGAAATGTGAGATTTTCACTATTTCGATTAAAACGATCGTTAGTGCAAGAAAACTAATTTTTCTCTCAACGTGTCCAAGAGAAAAGTGATGCACAACGGTCTTGGCTAGGCCCCCGTGAAATTTCATGATCTTTGGAGATGTGTAGGTTGAGATTTTAACAGATAACTAACGAGTGTAAGAGTAAGGAAAAAACTTGTTAAAATTTCCCCTGAAA
>NZ_JAGXJL010000202.1:0-445 GCF_019091475.1 Streptomyces sp. GbtcB6
GCTCAGCCTGCTGACCGGTCAGCACGTCTATCTGACCGCCCGGGTGGTGTCCGCCGGGAGTGTCGTCCGGATCCGGGCGGCGATGTTGCGCCGGGCCCTCGCCGAGCAGGTCGACACCGCCGACACACTGATCGAGGCGTTCAGGGAACGGCGCGAGGTGATCCGCGGGGCGGCAGGCAACGCCCTGGAGCTCGTCGGCCTGTCGTACGCCGCGGAGACACTGGAACTGCGCACCTATGTGGCGCAGATGCTCCTGCCGCATTCCTGGCTCGACGCGACCTCGCACCCTGGACGCTCGCTGATGAGACTGGCGGGGCTCGGCGAGGACGACCTCCCGGCCGCGATGGTCAACGGTTCGCTGCTGCGGCGCGCGACGCCCGGAGCTCTTGCCGAGGTGCTCGGTCTCACCTATCGGGCCGACGGGCGTCCGGTCGATCTCGTCGTG
>NZ_JAGXJL010000203.1:0-431 GCF_019091475.1 Streptomyces sp. GbtcB6
TGTGGTGTTGGCGCGTCGGGAGCGTCCGGAGCGGGTGCCGTTGTCCTTTGCGCAGCAGCGGATGTGGTTCCTCAACCGGATGGATGGTGGCGACGCCGAGGGCGCTGCGGCTTACAACCTGCCCTTCGCGCTGCGGCTCTCCGGTCGTTTGGATGTGCCGGCGCTGGCTGCGGCATTGGGTGATGTGGCGGATCGGCACGAGAGTCTGCGCACGGTCTTTCCGGATGCTGAGGGTGTTCCCTACCAGCAGGTGTTGCAGGGCGCAGGCAGTCGTCCGGAGCTGGTTGTGGTCGAGGCCGGCGAGCGATGGCGAGAAGTCTTGCGGCTTGAGGTGGGGCGTGGGTTCGATCTGGCGGTTGAGTTGCCGTGGCGGACGGTTCTGCTGAGGGTTTCGCAGGATGAGTCTGTCTTGTTGCTGGTGGCTCATCACA
>NZ_JAGXJL010000204.1:0-410 GCF_019091475.1 Streptomyces sp. GbtcB6
CGTGGCGAGGGTGACCAGTTCGGCATCGCTCAGGCGGGACGTCATGCCGACCGGCGGGCGCCACGGCGCCAGGTCTGAATGCTCCTTCAGCATGTCGTCGGTCGCCGCACAGAGTGCTGTCGCGAGGGTGTCCACATCATTCGTCACAAAACAATCTTGGACACCCTCGTTCTCGTCCCCGCAGGCACCCCTTGGACCACACCACCAGGAGGAACCAGTGTCATACCCGCAACTGCTCACCCCCGAGGAGAAGCTCGCCGACGCGAAGAAGCTGCTGAGCCTCCCGCGTATCGTCGTGATCTGCGGCTCCACCCGCTTCATGACCGAGATGAACGAGGCCGATCTGCGGGAGACCAAAGCCGGAAAGATCGTCGTCAAACCGGGCTGTGACATGAAGTCGCCGCACGAAC
>NZ_JAGXJL010000205.1:0-404 GCF_019091475.1 Streptomyces sp. GbtcB6
CGCTCCCCCACCCGTGTGCCGCCGGCGACGAGCCGAGCCCCGTCCCGCCGGCCCGAGTCGATGTACGCCATGACCCGGTCCAGCTGTTCCTGCGACACCAGCGGCCCCAGATCGGTCTCCGGGTCCGTGCCGGGCCCGATCCGCATCCGGCCCGCCTGCTCGACGATTCCGCCGACCACCTCGTCGTAGACGGCGCGCTCGACGAAGTGCCGGGAGCCGGCGGTGCAAGACTCACCCTGCTTGAAGAAGATCGCACCGGTCGACGCGGCCACGGCCCGCTCCAGGTCGGCGTCGGCGTAGATCACGTAGGGTGACTTGCCGCCCAGTTCCAGGGTGACCTTCTACAGGTCGTCCGCCGCGGCCCGGACGATCTCTCGGCCGACCTCGGACGATCCGGTGAACGC
>NZ_JAGXJL010000206.1:0-400 GCF_019091475.1 Streptomyces sp. GbtcB6
CGTGACCCACCCGCGGCCCGGGACGGCGGCGGTGCGCCGGTCCGTGGCTGTTCGCCGAGGAACCGTAAAGAACTCCATGCAAAATGATAAGTTAAGCCGATCGATTTTTAAGGCACCCAAGGTCAAATGGGTACCTAAAAATCATCCTTTCCTGTAAAGACATAAAAAAATTATAAGCTGGAGCAAGAAATAATATTCTGCTCCTTGGATTCTCGATATTCATGACCCAAGATCCAAAAAGAACTCGCAATGCTCTCTAGCCTAAATAACGGATGAAGATTAGAAATTTAAAATCACAAATGCGATTTAGATACAATCCTATTTGATTTTTCAGAATTAGAAATGCATGATTCTCAATTCACATATCCTCTGGATTTTCGAACCCATCAATTTCATCTGT
>NZ_JAGXJL010000207.1:0-398 GCF_019091475.1 Streptomyces sp. GbtcB6
TCTGTCTTGTTGCTGGTGGCTCATCACATTGCGACGGATGCCTGGTCGATGGGTGTGCTGGCGAACGACCTCCAGGCCGCCTACGGTGCGCGGCTTTCTGGGCGGGTGCCTGGGTGGGAGCCGCTGCCGGTCCAGTACGCGGATTATGCGTTGTGGCAGCGGGAGGTGCTCGGGGAACTGGACGATCCGGGCAGTGCGGTGGCGGGTCAGGTCGAGTTCTGGCGGCGGGCCTTGGACGGAGTGCCGCAGGAGACGGTGCTGCCGTTTGACCGTCCGCGGCCTGCGGTGCCCTCCTTCCGCAGTGGCACGGTCCCGATAGGCGTGGATGCGGTGACGCATGCGCGGCTGGTGGAGCTGGCCGCCGGCGGTGGGGCGACGATGTTCATGGTGGTGCATGC
>NZ_JAGXJL010000208.1:0-398 GCF_019091475.1 Streptomyces sp. GbtcB6
CCGCTCTGGCCGACCCTCTTGTCGCTACTGGGATGCGAGGCATGGTAATTGAATTAGCTGCACGTAAGTTGGACTTAAAAACGATTGTCAGTATCTTCTTTGGATGGTATCATGTTGTATTGAGTGTTATTTGATGATTGATTGATGTTTGTGAAATTTTCGTGAAAAATAATTGTGATTTCGGTTGTGGAATTATTTTTATTGGATAGTATGGAAAAAATTAAGCAAGTTAGCCTTTTACAGAACTCAATTTCGATTTTATTTGAATTAGTTATGATTTTTTGAAGATTCGAAAAAAGATAAGGTGACTGTGCACCTTCACGCGCGCGCGGATCCGAGTCATTCTCGGTCACACGCGCATTCAGACAAGATTTTGTCTGAAAACGCGCGCGCACGTC
>NZ_JAGXJL010000209.1:0-394 GCF_019091475.1 Streptomyces sp. GbtcB6
CGCAGACCCCGCTGCCCGGCATCTCGGCGACGGCCGGCGACGACGAGGCGCAGCGCGGCGAAGCACTGGACGAGATCGAGGACGAACTGGCCGCACCCGGTCTGCGGACCCAGGTCGGCGGCGCCACCACGGTCGACCGCGACATCCGCGAGCGGGTCGCAGCGGACATCGCCTTCGCCGGGACCATCTCCGTACCGGTGCTGCTCGTGCTCCTGGCTGTCGTCTTCGGCAGCGTGGCCGCGGCGGCCCTGCCGCTCGCGATCGGCGGTCTGGCCATCCTAGGAGCGTTCACCGCGCTGCGCGGGATGACCTACCTGACCGCCGTCTCGGTCTTCTCGGTCTACGTGGTGACGATTCTCGGGCTGGGTCTGGCGATCGACTACGGCCTGTTCAT
>NZ_JAGXJL010000021.1:0-106850 GCF_019091475.1 Streptomyces sp. GbtcB6
CCTTGTCGGTGGCGATGTCGTACCGCATGTACTCGGAGCCGCGGAAGAAGTACGCCTTGCCGTTGTTCCACACCACGCCGCCGTCGAGGTCCGATTCCCACAGTCCGGGCCAGTTACCGGCGATCGGCTTCGGGTAGCCGGCGTCGACCTTGTCGGTGGCGATGTCGTACCGCATGTACTCGGAGCCGCGGAAGAAGTACGCCTTGCCGTTGTTCCACACCACGGAGGCGTCGATGTGGTCCGGGAACAGACCGGGCCAGTTGCCGGCGATCGGCGTCGGGTAGCCCGGGTCGACCTTGTCGGTGGCGATGTCGAACCGCACGTACTCCGTGCCGCGGAAGAAGTACGCCTTGCCGTTGTTCCACACCACGCCGGCGTCGACGAGGGATGTGAACAGGCCCGTCCAGTTGCCGGCGATCGGCTTCGGGTAGCCCGGGTCGACCTTGTCGGTGGCCACGTCGTAGCGGTAGTAGGTACTGCCGTCGAACAAGAACGCCTTGCCGTTGTTCCAGAGCACTGGTGCGGTAACCATCTGCCTGAACACCTCCTGAGTGTCGCGGTCGCGTTGTGGGCTTGCCCCGACAACGTTCCACACTCGTCCGGCGCGAGCAGGGACGCCCTGAGCTTGATCGTTCCTGCACTGGACATGACCACCCGCACGGCCCAGTAGCCTGCCCGGATCGCCTGCGAGGGCCCCCTGGCGCGCCTGCAGATAGGCGGGGCGGGGCAGTCCGGTCGGTGACGGCTGCTGGGGCGAAACCCTTGTTTCGCGCAAGCCGATCAAGGTGTGCGTCGGTCAGGAAATTCGTCAAACGCCGGTGCGCTCGACAAAGTCATCAGCGAGGACGGTCAGACGTTGGGGACCTGCAGCTTGTCCCAACTGGCCTTGCCGGGGATGCCGTCGGCATCGCCGCCTTCGAAGCCGAGTTTCCGCTGCCAGGCGGCGAAGGACTTCACATCGCCCGGGCCCCATACGTCGGCGTTGGCGCTCGTCTGGTACCGGTTGCAGCCTTCGGCGACGAGCCGACGGTGCATTGCGGCGATGATCGGCGACTTCCGTCCGGTATGGAAGAACGACGCACCAGGGAACGGCTCGGTATCCGGCCTGGGGACGGGGTGTGAGTCCTTGAAGTGGTCGTACGCCTCCTGAGCCGCCGCGAGGACCTTGTCGTAGATCTTGTCCATGTACGGGCCGGCGCAGGAGGTCGAGGACCAGTGGCGGTGGTAGAAGAGGTTGCTCTTGCTGGGGCGTTCGCCGATCACCTTGGCGAAGTGCCAGCCGGCGAGACGGGCAGCGTTCCTCCAGGTGTCCTCGGCGACCGTCCAGCCGGGCGCGAGCGTCGCGTTCGCCATTTCGATGCTGATCGTGCTCTGGTTGCCGGCCATGTTGCCGACGGCCCAGGCGAACTCGTTCACCTTGACGTACTGAGCGACGGCACCGGCGGCGTCCACGTCGAAGTGGGCCGAAGCCGGACGCGTCTTCCAGACGTTGAGCACACCCTGGTGCGAAAGCCGGCCGCCGTTGTGGTGCAGCGTGACCGACGTCTTCCTGTAGGACTTGTGGGTGACGTGGCCCGTCGCGCTCAGCTTGTCGATGAGGTTCGAGACGGTACGGTCGTAAGCGATGGTGGCGGTCACTTGAGGGCCTCCGCGTCCTTCTCGACGCCGCCCTCGGCGAAGGCGACGAAGTCGCTCTCCGGAAGGTCATCGAGGTTGTCGGTGCCGGGTCCATCGCCGGTGTCTGTCTTCTCGAGAACCGCCTTCACGTCCTCGTCGTCGAAGTTCTTCGCGGGCATGACGCCATCCTTTCAGTTCCACAAACTTGTGTCGCCAGTGGTACTCAGGATCAAGAATTCCCGCGTCACCGGTCGAGATGTCATCACGTCAACCGTCATCGGATGGTCGAGGCATAGAACTGCTGGTTGATGTAGCGGTCGAATCCGAAGGCCGATCTCCCGACGTCTCCGCGGAGAGAAAGGTACCGGAACCTGCGACGCCATGGCCTCAGCCTTTAGACGTTGGGGACCTGCAGCTTGTCCCAACTGGTCTTGCCGGGGATGCCGTTGGCATCGTCACCTTCGAAGCCGAGTTTCCGCTGCCAGGCGGCGAAGGACTTCACATCGCCCGGGCCCCATACGTCGGCGTTGGCGCTCGTCTGGTACCGGTTGCAGCCTTCGGCGACGAGCCGACGGTGCATTGCGGCGATGATCGGCGACTTCCGTCCGGTATGGAAGAACGACGCACCAGGGAACGGTTCGAATTTGGTGGGGCCGGCGGGCCCGCCATCCATGTACTGCTTGTAGGCCCCGTTCGTGAACGTGGACCATTGGTTCCAGTTGTGTGCGTCCTTGATGGCCTTTGCCGTCGTGGCGTTGTAGAGCGGGTTCTTGAGCTTCCCCTCGACCCTGAGCATGTCCGGTGGGGAGAACTGCCCTGGATGCTTCAGGGAGCGTATCTGGAAGAGACCAATGGACGGCCCCCACTTGTGGTCGACCAGATCCTGGTCTCCGATGATGCCCGGGTCGCCTTTGGACTCTGCCATGGCGACGGCCGCCGCGGTTTTGATGTCATTGCCGGTGAACCCTGCCTGTATGGCGAGGGCGCGCAGCTCGGTCAGGCTCATTCTCATATTCCGACGCCCCTCTAAATTGTTGATCAGAAGCCATGCCCACATGGCGCATCACGGAGTCGGATCGAGGACCGGGAATTGGCCGGAATTCTCGACCCGGGAGGAGGTGTTGCCGAAATCTGATAACTGTACCTGCGGGTAAGGGATGAAATCCCGCTGCGAGCTTCCCGGAATTGGCACGTATACACATAGGAGATCACGGATCCCCTTAGCCGCGCCTCCGTGGTGCGAGACGGCTTTGCGAGGCGCGAAAGATCGCTTATTGCCACTGTAAGACAGTGTCAGGGATCGGGCAAACAGAGTGCCAAGGGCTCGCAGAGAATCAACCTGTTGCTTCCCCTGATCCGGCTCGTTGGTGTGGTGTGCGCATCCTCGAGCCGGTCTTTCACCAACTCGCTGTGAAGTTCGAGGTGTTGTTCCCGCATCTGGACGAGCGGCAGCGACGGCTGATGATGGGGGCCGAGGCCCGGATCCTGGGTCACGGCGGCATCCGGGCGCTCGCGCGGGCGGCCCGGGTCAGCGAGACGACGGTCCGCAAGGGCGTGCACGAGTTGGAGGCCGGCGAGGAGCCAATGAACCGGGTCCGCAGGTCGCCACTGCGGTGGACGGTGAAGTCGACCAGAAGCCTCGCAGCCGCGCTCACCCGTCAGGGGCACCGGGTGAGCGCGCACACGCCCGACCGGCACAGCTACCGACTCATGGCCTGCCCCACCCACTGACTCCCCAGAGCCGGAGCTACGCCCATCGCCATGTGGTCCCTTCCACCGCGTAGACGTCCCCACGACACCCCCGTCCGCCGGTGTTGTCCCCCGCCGCCCTCCTGCCATGGCCACAGATCAACAGAGGGCGGCATGTGGGCAGTTCAGTAAGGCCCGCCCAGGCACCGCGGCACTGTCCGGAACGCTGCCGAGGACGAGCAGAGGTGGCCGCACGCGTACAACTCGGTCTCGTCACCGGGGGTTTCCCGCAGGGCCCGGCAGACGTCGAGGTCGGGGCGGGCGCCGCTCGCGAACTTCAGCGGCTTGGTGTACGGGATCGCGTACGGGACGGTCTCGATCCCGGTGATCTTCACCGCATGGTTCCCTCGACGTGCCGGGCGACGCCGAGCAGGCGGCCCACGCGCGCGGGGTGGCCGATGAGTTGCAGGCCCAGCGGCATGCCGTCCGGGTCCCGGTGACCGGGGACGGTGACGGCGGGCAGACCGAGCAGCTGCCAGGGGCGGCTCAGGATCGGGGTGCCGGTGGCGTCCAGTCCGTACGGGGCGGGGCCGGGGGCCGCCGGGCCGAGGATCACGTCGGCATGGTCGAGGAGTTCGAGGATCCGGGTGCGGGCTTCGTGCCTGACGGCGAGCGCGGCCCGGTATTCGTCCGCCGGGATGTCGCGCCCGTGTGCCAGGAGGTCGTTCAGGTGGCGGCTCAGGGACCCGGGATGCTCCGCCTCGGCCGCGAGCGACCGGGCGGCCTCGTACGCCATGACCGTGGCATGCGTCTCGGCGAGTTCCGGCGTCCGGACCCGTCCCGCGAGGTCGTCCGTCTCCGCGCCGGCGGCGGCCAGGCCCCGCACCGTGCTCTGCAACGCGTCGAGCATCGCCGGGTGGACGTCGGCCAGTTCCGTGCCGGTCCACACCAGCACCCGTACCGTCGCGTCCGGGGCCTCGCACCGCGTGCCGTCGACGGCCTCCACGGCGGCGAGCAGATCGTCCACGTGCTCGGTGAGCAGCCCTGGTGCGTCCAGGGTCGGGCTGAGACCGGTGATCCCGGTCGTCGGCCAGGCACCGACCGGGGCGACATATCCGGCGACGCCGCAGAAGGAGGCGGGCCGGGTCAGTGAGCCCGCGGTCTGTGAGCCCAGGGCGAGGGGCACCACGCCGGCCGCGACGGCGGCGGCCGAGCCGCTGGACGAGCCGCCCGGGGTGTGGGTCACATCGTGCGGGTTGCGGGTGGGGCCGGGCTGGAAGTACGCGAACTCGGTCGTCACCGTCTTGCCGAGGGGAACGGCGCCCGCCCGGCGCAGCCGGTCCACGAGCCAGGCGTCCTGCTCGGCGATCCGTCCGCGGCGCAGCGGGGAGCCGCACTCGGTGGGCAGACCGGCGACATCGATGATGTCCTTGACCCCGAACGGCACGCCCCTGAGCGGTCCGTCCGATGCCCGCTCGGCAGCCGCGCGGGCACCCTCGGCGTCCACGCGGACCCAGGCGCGGATCTCCGGCTCGGTCAGCTCCAGACGTCGTAGCGCGTCCTCGACAGTGGTCATGAGCGGGTGCCTTCCGCTACGAGGGGATCGGCGTCGAGCCGGTGGAAGGCTCGGTTGAAGTAGACGAGGCTCTGGCCTCCGGGGCGGGTGCGGATCTGCTCGATGTCGACGAACAGCACGCTGTGCGAACCCATGGGCACAGTGTGCTTGATCGTGCCGATCGCTGTGACCAGGGCTTCCTTGAGGACCGGGACGTCATGGGTGCGGTCCCAGACGTCCCAGGTGAAGCGCTCGGCCATGTCCACCTTGGTGGCTCCGGAGAAGTGCAGTGCGAGTTCCTGCTGCTCTCCGCCGAGGACGTTGAGACCCACGCGTCCGTTCGCCCGGAAGACGTCGTGCATGGCGCTGCCGCGGTTCACGCACACCAGGACGGTAGGCGGGTCGTCGGTCACCGAGCAGACGGCGCTGAGGGTGATACCGCAGCGGCCGTTCGGCCCGTCCGTGGTCAGGATGTTGACGGCTGCCGGGAGGTGGGCCATCGCCTCGCGGAAGTCGGTCCGGCTGGGGGGCACGGCTTCGCCCTTCCTCTCGTTGTCGTCGTACCTCGGGGTGCTCGTAGTACTCACCACAGCTCGACCACCAGCCGCGCCGACTTCGCGCGTGACACGCAGGCGGCGATCTGGTCTCCGGCCGCCTTCTCCTTCGCGGTCAGGCAGTGGTCGCGGTGGTCGGGTTCGCCCTCGACCACGCGCAGGACACAGGTCCCGCAGATGCCCTCGCGACAGGAGGTCTCCAGCGGGACGCCGTTGTCCTCCAGCACCTCGGCGATGCTCCTGCCGGGCGGCACGGTGTAGATCTCACCGGTGTCGAGTTCGACCTCGAAGGCCCCGCCCGCGTCCGAGGGCTCACCGGCCTGGAACAGCTCCGAGTGGATCCGCTCCTCGGGCACACTGCGCGCGGCGACCTCACGGACGTACGTCATGAAATCCTGAGGTCCGCACGTGTAGACGTGGGCATCCGCCGGAAGACCGGTCAGTTGCGCGGCGAGCGCGGCACCGGCCGACTGCCGGCCGAGCCCGAAGTGGCGGACCACGCGCCCGGCGAAGGCGGACTCCTCCAGAAGTGCGGCGAAGGCCGCCTCCGCCCGGCTCCTCGCCACGTAGTGCAGGGTGAACTCCGCTCCCCCGCCGTGCAGTTCGTACGCCATCGCCAGCAGGGGCGTGATCCCGATGCCGGCCGCGACCAGATGGTGCTCGGCCGCGTCAGGGGCAAGGCCGAACAGCTGCCGGGGCGCGCCGACGGTCAGCTCGGTGCCCGGCTCGGTCTTGTCGTACAGGGCGTGGGAGCCGCCGCGGGAGTTCTCCTCGCGCTTGACGGCGATGGTGTAGGCGCCGGGGTCGTCCGGCGGCCCGCACAGCGAGTAGGGGCGGGTGATCCCGGTGGGGCCGGTGACGTCGACGTGCGCGCCGGACGGGTACGGGGCGAGGGGTACGCCGTCGGAGCGGACGAGTCGGAGGACCTTGACCGCGTCGGTCTCGTGGTGGGTGTCGGTGACGGTGACAGGGAACATCCGTCTGCCTTCGGGGGTCGGGTCGGGAGCTGACGGCGCTGTCAGCGCATGTACAGGCCGCCGTTGGCGTCCCAGCAGGCTCCGGTGACCGCGTCCGCGTGCTCGGCCGCGAGCAGGACGGCCATGTCGGCGACGAAGCGCGGACGGCCGAGCCGGCCGACGGGGATGGTCGCCTCGATCTGCGCGAGCCGCTCCGGCGCGACGGTCTCGCGGACCACCGGAAGGTCCTGCGGTCCCGGCGAGATGGCGTTCACCGTCACCCCGTGCGGGCCGAGTTCGCGGGCGAACACCTTCGTGAGGGTGGCCACTCCGCCTTTCGCCGCCGCGTATTGCGCGCCGGTCGCCGTTCCGCCGTTCTGGCCGGCCAGGGAGGCGATGTTGACGATGCGTCCGTAGCCGCGTTCGGCGAAGTAGGCGCCGAAGACCTGACAGCCGAAGAAGGTGCCGTTGAGGTTGGTGTCCACCACGGCGTCGAAGCTCTCCGGCGTGATCTCCATCAGTGGTTCGACCTTGGCGTGTCCGGCGTTGTTGACCAGGACGTGGACGGCGCCCCAACGGTCGGTCAACCTGTCCCGGACCGTGGCGAAGGCGTCCTTGTCGCGGACGTCGAGTGCGAGTCCGACGGCGTGGTGCCCCTCGGGGTCGAGCTCCGCCGCCGCCTTGGCCGCGGCCTCCTCGTCCAGGTCGGTGAGCGCGACGCAGTAGCCGTGGTCGTACAGCCGTCCGGCGATGCAGGCGCCGAGACCCCCGGCCGCGCCCGTCACCACCGCGACGCGCCGCTCGCTCTCCTCGTGCGGGCTCACAGCAGGAACCCCGAAGCGGTCACGGTCTCCTCGGAGTTGACCAGCTGGACGATCTTCCGCGCGATGCGGGGACCGTCCGCGCCGAACACGATCCGGTGAGTGACGTCGGCGGCGAGGACGAAGGTCTCCTCGCGTTTGTAGCCGACGAGGATCTGCGCGGAGCAGATCTCGATCGCGTCGGTCGCGCGGCCGGTGACGACGAAGCGGGAGACCGAGCGGACCGTGCGGGCGGCCGCCGCCGCGGAGATGGACATCCCGCCGGTGAGCCGCTCGATCCGCATCCGGCGCATGCGGTCGTCGTCGTAGACGAGGTTGAGGCGGGAGGCGAAGTCCGTGACATCACGGTCGATCGGAATGACGTACTCGCCGCCCTCGGACCACAGTTCGTCCCACTCCGCGTAGCGGCGGGCGTCGAGCAGATGGGCCTCGTGCCAGATCAGGGAGACGGCGGCGAGGGCGCGGGGATCGTCCCGTGGTAGCTCAACAGCCGTGCTCGGGGCCTCAGTTGCCATCGGTCATCATCCTCTTCCACATGTCGTACGCCTCCCGCATCCCGGTCTCGTCGGTCGCGTGGGAGGTGGGCTGACCGAGGTCGTCGGGTTTCTCCCGGCCGAGGCCGCGGTTGACCAGGATCGGCATGTCCACGCCGCCGGCCACACCGCGCTGAACGCGGTTCCAGGCCTCGGCGTCGTCGGGGCTGCCGAAGCCGAAGGGGCCCTGGAAGTGCTCGTGGATGCGCAGGCGTTCGCGGTTGACGATCTCGGGGCCGCCGTCCAGGCCGAGGGCGACGTGCCGGATCTCCGTCTCCGTGACCGAGATGGGGCGCAGGACGCGGAAGAACGCCATCGACATGGCCACGTTCGGGAACAGGTTGAGGTTGAACCCGGCGCCGTGGAGGGAGCGGACGATGCGCCGCACCTTCTCCGGCGGCAGGTCCTTCGACAGTTCCTCGACGATGTGGCTGAAGCGGTCCTGGAGCTTCTCGGAGCCGTCGTCCACGTCCAGGTCGGCGTGTTCGGCGACGGAGATGGAGACGCTGTGGCCGTTGCCGAGGGCGTGGGTGACCGCGGTCTCGTCGGTCATGATCGACAGCATGCTGGCGGTCTCGGCGTCGACCGAGGACATCCAGGAGCGGTGCACGATCGGGAAGTGGTACCAGTCGGTGGTGCTCTCCAGCTGGATCTTCCAGTTGCCGTTGAAGCGGAACAGGTGCTCGCCCTGCACCTTGATGGGGTATCCGGCTCCCTGCTTCATGAAGCGGTCGATCCACAGCCTGGCCCCGCCGAGGAAGTCCTCCAGCGGCTCGATGTCCTCGCTGAAGCTGGCGAAGACCATGCCCGCGTACGTGGCCACCTTGAGCCGCTGGAGCGGGAGGTCCTTCTTCTCCAGCACGTCCTCGTAGCCCTCGGAGTACGGGATGCCTCGCAGGGTGCCGTCCAGCGCGTACGACCAGGCGTGGTAGGGGCAGGTGAAGCCGTTGCCGTTGCCCTTGGGGGTCTCGCAGACGCTGGCGCCGCGGTGCCGGCAGCGGTTGAGGAGGACGTTGACGCCGCCGCGCCGGTCCCGGGTGACGATGACGGGACGGCGGCCGACCCAGGCCGTCTTGAAGTCGCCGGCCTTGGCGATCTCGCTCTCGTGGGCGACCCACACCCAGGTGCGGTGGAAGATGCGGTCCATCTCCCGTTCGAAGAGGGCCGGGTCGGTGTAGAGGGTGCCGGCGACGCGGTCGGACTCGACGAGCGGCGAGTGCGTCATCGGGCCACCTCCGGCTCGGGGAGCGGGCGGCCGAGGCGGGCCTCGATCTTCATGTAGCGCCACAGGCCGTGCTCGCCGACCTGGACGGTGCGGAAGAGGTTGCAGGCGGCGGCGACGGTGGCCTGGTCGACGACGTCGGCCAGGACGTAACAGGTCCAGGGCCAGGAGTCGGACGGGCCGACCATGTGCAGGTCGTCGTCGATGGTGCCCAGGACGGTGACTCCGGGCAGTTCGTACAGCTGGCCGAGCATGGTCGTGAAGCCGTCCCAGACGGTCTTGCCCTGCCCTGTGGGCAGGTCGAAGAAGTTCTGGTTGACGCCTATGCAGAACAGCACGCGCAGGTGTGCGTCGGACACGGGGCTCCTGCCTTTCTAGAGGTAGCCGGGGAAGGGCTGGACGCCCATGAGGACCGCGCCCGCGCCGTCGTACATGCCCTCCTGGAGGAAGGCGTGCTGCGGCACGACCGACGCGTCGCGCAGGTAGCGCTGGAGGGGGCTGCCGTCGGTGATGGCGCCGATGCCGCCGAGTTGGTAGGCGGCTCGGACGACCTCGAAGGAGGTCTTGGCGAGGTGCGCGGAGGCCAGCCTCAGCAGGCTCGCCTGTTCGGCCGTCGCGGGGTCGCCCGCCTCGACCGTGGCCCACACGTCCTCGGTGGTCTCGTAGAAGAAGGCGCGTACGGAGCGGAGTTGGGCCTCGGCCTGCCCGACCGCGATGCGGTAGGTGGCGCGTTCGGCGGGCTTCGGAGCGCCGGTGAAGCCGGAGCGGCCGCCCTGGGCGATGACGTGGTCGAGGGCCGCGCGGGCGACGCCGAGGCCGACGACGGCCAGGACCTGGGCCGCGTAGGGGACGGTGGGATAGCGGTAGAGCGGTTCGTCGACGGTGGGTTCGCCGCCGCGCACGAACGTCCACTCCTCCGGTACGTCCACGCCGTCGACCACGAGGTCGTGGCTGCCGGTGCCGCGCATGCCGATGACGTCCCAGTTGTCGACGATCTCCACCTTTTCGGGCCGCAGGACGGCGGTCCGCGGCCGTCCGGCCCGGTCCTCACCCGCCTTGATTCCGACGCCGAGCACGTCGGCGCCCTTGCAGCCGCTGGCGAACCTCCAGCGCCCTGAGACGCGGTAGCCGCCCTCGACGCGCTCGGCGGGCTGCACCGGGAACAGGCCGCCCGCGAAGGCCACGTCGGGCCCGTCCGCGTACAGCTCCGCCTGTGTCTCCAGCGGCAGTGCGGCCAGGTAGATCCCGGAGGAGCCGAAGCTCGCGACCCATCCGGCCGACCCGTCGACCACCGAGATCCGTTCGACGAGACGGAGAAACTCGGTGGGCGGCAGGGCATCGCCGCCGAATCGCTTCGGAACGCCTGCCCGGTAGATTCCCGCGCGCTTGAAATCGGCGATCACATCCCGCGGCACATGCCGCTTCTCCTCGAATTCCGCCCGCCGGTCGGCTACGACCGTCAGCAGCTGATCGAAATGCGTCATGAGGGAATCTCCTCGCATTGCCGGGCGGTTCTCACGCCCGCTGTGTCATCACGCTATGTGCGGCAACCAAGCGCCCGCCATTGGGACTTGACCTCGCCGCGTAGGGGATTTCCCTTATCCGAGCAGCAGTGCGAGGTCCTTGTGGACCTCTCCCGACCGCGCGACCAGAACCACGTTCTCCGGCCGGCCCAGGACAGCGATGTCGCGTACCGGATCCCCGTCCACGACCACGAAGTCGGCCGTTTTTCCCGCTTCGAGGGTGCCCAGCCGGTCGTCGACGCCGAGGAGGCGGGCCGCGTTCAGGGTGCCGGCCGTGATCGCGTCGAGCGGTGCCATGCCCAGGTCGACGAGGTGGGACAGTTCGAGCAGATTGCGGGCGTGCGGGACGACGCCCGAGTCCGTGCCCAGGGCGATCGGGACACCGCGGGCGATGGCGTGGGCGATGTTCTCCTTGCTGATGCCGGACCAGCGGCTCTTCTTGCGGTAGTGGTGGTCGGCCATGACCGCCGGGTCGAGCGGGGCGAAGACGGTGGACAGGGTGGGCACCAGGAACGTGCCCTGCTCCAGCGCCAGGTCGCACAGCTCGTCGGTCATGCCGTAGCCGTGCTCGATGCTGCTGACGCCGGCCCGGAGGGCGTTGCGGATGCCGGCGGCGCCCTGGGCGTGCACCGCCACGGGCCGGCCCCGGTGCCGGGCCGCCTCGTCGACCACGGCCGTCATCTCCTCCTGGGTCAGGCCCTCGTCGTCGGGATCGTCGTGCGGGCTGCCCATGCCTCCGGTGGCGCACACCTTGACGACGTCCGCTCCGGCGCGCAGTATCCGGCGGACGGCAAGCCGCGCCTCGTCCACCGTGTCGGCGAGCTCGCCGAGGTGCGGGGCGGCGTCGATCCCGCCGGGCAGCGAGCAGTCGGCGTGTCCGCCGGTGTGGCTGATCACCTTCACGGCGACCTGGAGCCGGGGGCCCTCGATCAGCCCGCGCTCGACGGCCGTCCGATAGCCGGCGGGTATGCCGCCGAGGTCGCGCAGGGTCGTCTCTCGGAACAGCTGTTTGACGGGTACGGCGGGGTCGGCGGCGCGGCGGGAGATCACGTCGGCTGGAAGTAGGCTGCTCCAGGCTCGGCCTAGTCACTGGGGCAGGCTCGCCTTGGGGGGATCGACCTGATAATTCGTCGTGGGTCCACGGCTGGAGCAGTGGCTCGCCGAGTGGGCAGAACTCTTGGGCTGGTCACTGCTGCGGCACTCGCGCTGACGGCGGTGCTGTTGTCGCCTTTCGTGCTGAAGGAGCTCTCACGCTCCAAGGACGTGGACTGGAACAGGCTGAGTCAGATTGGCGCGGCGTACGGCTTCACGTCGGCTGTCGTCTCGGCGTTGGCGTTGGCCGGCGTCGCCGTTTCCCTGGGCGTCCAGAACCGGCAGGCCAGGGCGGACCAGGTCCAGGGGATCCGCAGTTACTACCTTGAGCTGGTTCGCCTGGAACTCGACGACATGGCGCTTTTCCAGCCTGTTTGGGGCGACACGGACATCGTCGATCCCCATGAGCAGAAGCGGCACGTCTATGCCGACCTCATGATGAACTACGCGTGGATGGGCTTCGAGATCGGGACCATTCGCGAGAGCCTGCTGCGGGACATGCTCGCCGGGATGTTCACCGGAGACGCGGGGCGGCACTATTGGAGCCGGGCTCACACTTCGTGGATCGCCAGTTCGTCCGGAAGCCGTGTCGGTCGTCGCTTCCTGGCCATAGTGGGTGAGGAGCACGCTCGCGCTGTCGCTTCCGGACCACCGACGCGCTCGCCCATTGCCTCCCGTCCGCCTGCGGTGCCCCCCGCGGGGGCGTCGCCCGCATGGCGGGCATCGGTCGGCGCTCTGGTCGGTCTGGGCGCCGGCCTGGCCCTCGGATCGCTGCTGCGGAATCGACGCTAGGGGATATCGGCCGCGGGCCAGGTGATCATGGCGTGGCCGGTGTGATCACGGCGTCGGAGCCGTCTTGGACAATCGCGCTCTCCGGACTGAGCCCGCGCCAGTTCGGCACTTTGGTGGCCGCACTGCGGCGTTGGGGCACCGCCGGGGTTCGCCGGGGACGGCCTTGGAGTTTGGCTTCGGGTCGGGCATGACCTGCCGGCATCGCCACCCTCGGATGCGCACTCATCTGCTGGTGACGCCTGGAGCCCTGGCCTGGACGCCGGAGAACAAGTACGGGCCAGTGGGTTTCGGGGTTCGCCGCTCTGCGGTTTCCCGGTATTGGAGCAACCGAGTGACGGTGCGAGCGGACGGGACAACCACCGGTATCGGCGAAGGAGTTGTCCCGTCGTCGTCGTAAGGGCGATGGCCTGGCGGTCCGTATCACCGCGTGCCGATACGTTCCGGGGCGGTGGCGAGCACCGCGTTCAGGAGGCCGGGGAAGCAGGCGTCGAGATCGTCTCTGCGCAGGCTGAGCATGCGCCGGGCCCCGTCCACCCGGACCTTGAGGACGCCTGCTTCGCGCAGCACCCGCTGGTGGTGGGAGAAGGTCGACCGGCTGATGGTGAGCCCCGCCGCCTGCTGCAACTCCGTGCATGGTGATTCGCCCATCGCGGCCAAGGCGCGCACGGCGCTGAGCCGCGCGGGGTCGGCCAGTGCTGCCAGGACTGTGGCCAACCGTAGGTCGGCCGGGTTCGGGTGCGGTGTCTCGATCGGCGTGCTCACTCTGGCGAGCGTAGTGGAGGCTTGCTGTCATGTCGATGATCATCGTAGTGTTCGATGACTATCGACATGATGGCTCTCCAACGGAGGCGGCTGAGTATGAGCATCGAGAAGGTAGCCCTGGTCACCGGCGGATCTCGCGGCATCGGAGCGGCCATCGCCCGGCGCCTGGCCGGCGATGGCCTGCTGGTGGCACTCACCTACTCGGCTTCGCCGGACCGTGCGGATCAGGTCGTGCGGGAGATCGAACGCGCTGGCGGGCGTGCGCTGAGTCTTCGTGCCGATGCTGCCGATCCAGACGCGGTCACGGCAGCGGTCGAAAGGACAGCCGCTGCTTTCGGGCGCCTGGACGTTCTTGTCAGCAACGCCGGTGTCGCGAGTGCCGGCCAGGTGGAGGAACTCGAACCCGAACAGATCGATCGGATGATCGATGTGAACGTGCGCGGCGTCCTCCACGTCATCAGGGCCGCGCTTTCCCACCTCGGCGAGGGCGGACGGATCATCACCATCGGCAGCATGATTGCCGAACGCGTGCCCTTCGCCGGGGGCGCCGTCTACGCCATGACCAAGGCCGCCATCGCCGGACTGGTGCGCGGCCTGGCAAGGGACCTGGGCCCGCGGGGCATCAACGTGAACAACATACAGCCCGGCCCCACCGCCAACGATCGCATGTCGGCCGACAGCCCGGCCGCGGACGCCATGCTCCAGTGGCTCGCACTGTCCCGCATAGCGACCCCGGATGAGATCGCCGGACTGGTTTCCTACTTGGCCGGCCCAGAGGCCGGCTACATCACGGGGGCCAGCCTTTCCATCGACGGCGGTTTCACCGCCTGACCCGGGGCGGGGCCACCGCGGGTTACCTGGTCCCTCGTGTCCGGGCCAGGACTTCGGGGCCAAGTCATTGCGACAGGAGTTCTCAGTGCTTGTTCAGCGCCGTCTACGCCGACCGCGCCTCGATCATCCACGCCGGAAACGCCTCCACGCGCGCTCGCGTGCCCTCCACCGGATCGCCGACGGCCGCATCGGCATCCGGATCCGGCGAATACTCCCCAGGTCCACCAAGGGCACCTCCGCCGACCTCCGAGCAAAGGTGCCGGTGAGCGGCATGCTCAACCTCGAAGCCGGAGAAACCCCACGCGAAAAAGGGCCCCCACAGGCTCTCACCCGCGAAGACCCTTCGCACCGTCGGGACGACAGGATTTGAACCTGCGACCCCTTGACCCCCAGTCAAGTGCGCTACCAAGCTGCGCCACGTCCCGGTGCCGTTTGACCTGGGGTTTCCCCGGTCGAAACGCGCAAGGAAACAATACCGCACTCGGCTCGGTGGTCGCGCACGCCTTTTGTCCCGGCCGGCCGTGGCGGTGCGGTGCGGGTGTTCAGCTCCCGCCCGGCAGCCCCAACTCAGGATAGGAGTCCAGGAGTCGGGTCGGGGCCGCCTGCCGCCAGGAGTCGGCGAGGATGTCGCGCAGTTCACCCTCGCCCTCCAGCGCGGCGAGCCGGACCCGGACCCAGGCGAACTGGGCCTCGTGGTCGGCGATCCAGAACTTGGCCGGCTCGGCGAGCACCAGTTCGTCGCGCTCCTCCTTGGGACAGCGCACGGCGATGGAGGTCTCGTCCTCGGGCAGCGTGGCGAACATCTTCCCGGCGACCCGGAACGTGGGCATGCTCCAGGCGATCTTCTCGCTGGTGTCCGGCAGGGACAGGGCGACACGGCGTACGTCTTCGGCTTCCGGCATGTCCCGAACCGTAGCCGCTGCCACTGACAGTCACCCGGCCGGAGCACCCACGTGCTTGTAGTAGAGGGTTGTCGGGCGCAGCACCCCGTGGGGGTCGAGGGCGTAGTCGGGGATGACCCCGGCGCGGGTCCAGCCGGCCGAGCGGTAGAGGTGCTCGGCGGGGCTGTCCGTCTCGGTGTCCAGATGGAGCAGGGTGATCCCGGCGGCGACCGCGGCCTCCTCGGCGACGGCCAGCAGCCCGCGTCCGACGCCCCGGCCGCGGGCGTCGCGGTGGACCATGAGTTTCACCAGCTCGGCGCGGTGCGGACTGTTGGGCTTGTCGGGGTAGGGGAAGGCCAGGCCGACCGTGCCGACGGCCCGGCCGGTGCCGTCCAGCGCGACCCAGACGGCGAGCTGCCCGGCGGCCACGGCGGCCGCCCGCCCCCGCCACCAGGCGACGGCCCGCTCCCGCTCCAAGGGCGCGAGGAAGCCGACGGACGCCCCGCCGTTCACGGTGTCGGCAAGGAGCTCGGCCAACTCACCGACTCTCTGCGGGAGTTGATCCGCCCCGAGGCGCAGGGTCCTCACGGCCGCACCACCGCCAGCACATACCGCGTCTCCCCCGGTCCGGCGCACCGGAACCGCGTCGGTCCCCACACCCGCAGCCGCAGGCAGTCGCCGACGTCCAGGAGCTGCTCGGCGCCCTCCGCCGTCACGGCCAGGCTCCCGTCGAGCACCCAGATGTGCTGCTCCAGGCCGGGCACCGGCGGACGGTCGTAGGCGATGTCCGCCCCCGCCGAGAGCCGGCCCTCGACGAGTTCGCCGCGCAGCCCGCCGTGCGGCGGAGACACGGAGCGTCGTACGAAACCGGAGGCGCGGTCCTCCCACACCTGCTGTTCGGCGGCGCGCAGCACCGGCGCGGGTTCCGCCTCGACCTCGCTGAGCAGCTGGGACATGGTCCGGCCGTAGACGTTGCAGAGGCGGTTGAGGAGGGCTGCCGTGGGGCTGGTCTCGGCGCGTTCGGCCCGGGACAGGGTGGACCTGCTCACTCCGCTGCGCTCTGCCAACTCGCCCAGGGACCAGCCGTGTTCGGCCCGCAGTTCGGCGAGGCGGCTGCCGAGGCGGGCGTCGACGGGGTCGGGGGCGGCAGGATGCGGGGCGGCCGACTCCTCGTGTTTCATATCCGGGACGATATCCCTGATGTGAAACGCCGGCGTTAAGGACGGCTCACATCCGTGCCGCCTCGCCCAGGGCCGTCAGCACCGGGCGGATCAGCGGGTGCCCCTCGGCTCCGCGTCGTACGGCCGCGAAGACACGGCGGGTCGGGGCGACGCCGTCGACGGGGCGTACGACCACGCCGGTCAGGTCCATGCCGCGCAGCGCCGAGCGCGGGACGAGGGCCACGCCCGCGTCGGCCGATGCCAGGGCCACCACGGCGCGGAAGTCGTCGGAGGAGTGTTCGAGGCGGGGCTGGAAGCCGGCGCTCTCGCAGGCCAGGACGACCACGTCATGGCACGGGTTGCCGGGGTACGGGCCGATCCAGGTGTCCTTGGCCAGTTCGGCGAGGGGGACCTCGGAGGCCTCGGCCAGCCGGTGGTGGAGCGGGACGACCGCGTCGAACGGCTCGGCGTACAGGGGTACGTGGATGAGCCGGGGGTCGTCGGCGGGCGGGGCCCCTCGGTACTCGACCGCGACCGCGACGTCGACCTGCCGGTCCAGGACCATCGGGAGGCTGGCGTCGCCCTCGGCGTCCTGGACGCGGATGCGGATGCCGGGGGCGGTGCGGGCGAGCTGGGCCACGGCCGGGGCGACCACCAGCGCGATGCCGGTGGCGAAGGCGGCGACGGTGACCGTGCCGGCCTCGCCGGAGCCGTACGCGGCCAGCTCTGCCTCGGCCCGCTCCAGCTGGGCGAGGACCGCGTTGGTGTGGGCCAGCAGGATCTCGCCGGCCGGGGTCAGCCGTACGCCCTTGGCGCTGCGCTCGACCAGGCGGTGGCCGGTCTCCTGCTCAAGGGCCGTCAGCTGCTGGGAGACGGCCGAGGGGGTCAGATACAGCGCGGCGGCAGCCGCCGTCATCGTGCGGTGGTCGGCCACCGCACGGAGGATGTGGAGCCGCCGTGCCTCGATCATGGGATTGATTATCGCAATATGTCGGCGCCGCTCGGACCGCCGGCTCAGCCCGGCCCGACGACCCGCTGCCCCGGCGACCTGCCGACCCGTCGGCTCAGCCGGCCAGCTCGGCCCGGGCCGCGACGAAGGCGTCCACCGCGCGGTCGACGTCGTCCGTCGAGTGGGCCGCGGACAGCTGGACCCGGATCCGGGCCTGCCCCTGCGGGACCACCGGGTACGAGAAGCCGATCACGTACACGCCGCGCTCCAGCAGCAGCTCGGCCATCCGGCCCGCCACGGCCGCGTCGCCGATCATCACGGGGGCGATCGCGTGGTCGCCGGGGAGGATGTCGAAGCCCTCCTCGGTCATCCGGCGGCGGAACAGGGCGGTGTTCTCGGCGAGCCGGACCCGCAGGTCGTCCGCCGCCTCCAGCAGGTCGAGGACCTTCAGCGAGGCCGCCGCGATCACCGGGGCGAGGGTGTTGGAGAAGAGGTAGGGGCGGGAGCGCTGGCGGAGCAGGGCGACGATCTCGGCGCGGGCCGCGACATAGCCGCCGGAGGCGCCGCCGAGGGCCTTGCCGAGGGTGCCGGTGATGATGTCGACGCGGTCCATCACGCCGTGCAGCTCGGGGGTGCCGCGGCCGGACGGGCCGACGAAGCCGACGGCGTGCGAGTCGTCGACCATGACCATCGCGTCGTAGCGGTCGGCGAGGTCGCAGATCTCGCGGAGCGGCGCGACATAGCCGTCCATGGAGAAGACGCCGTCGGTGACGACCAGCCGGCGCCGGGCGCTCTGCGCCTCCTTCAGCTGCCGTTCCAGGTCGGCCAGGTCGCGGTTGGCGTAGCGGAGGCGGCGGGCCTTGGAGAGGCGGATGCCGTCGATGATGGAAGCGTGGTTGAGGGCGTCGGAGATCACCGCGTCCTCCTCGCCGAGCAGGGTCTCGAAGACACCGCCGTTGGCGTCGAAGCAGGAGGAATACAGGATCGTGTCCTCCTGGCCGAGGAACGCCGACAGACGGGCCTCCAGCTCCTTGTGGACCTCCTGGGTGCCGCAGATGAAGCGGACCGAGGCCATGCCGTAGCCCCAGCGGTCCAGCGCCTCGTGCGCGGCGGCGATCACCTCGGGGTGGTCGGCGAGGCCGAGGTAGTTGTTGGCGCAGAAGTTGAGGACCTCGCCGGGACGGCCGCCCGCGGTGACGGCGACGGTCGCGGACTGCGGGGTGCCGATCACGCGCTCGGGCTTGTGCAGTCCGGCGACGCGGATCTCGTCGAGGGTGGCGCGCAGGTCGTCGCGCACGGAGTCGAACATCATCAGTCCTTGGGAGTCGTCAGCGGGTCCGTCAGTGGGTCCGTCAGTGGGTCCAGTCGAGGATGACCTTGCCGCCGCGGCCGCTCGCCGCGTCGGCGAAGGCCGCCTCGAAATCGCGGTAGCCGTAGCGGCCGGTGATCACGGGGGCGAGGTCGAGTCCGCCTTCCAGCAGCACCGACATCGCGTACCAGGTCTCGAACATCTCACGGCCGTAGATGCCCTTGATGGTGATCATCGAGGTGACGATCCGGGCCCAGTCGACGGGGAACTCCTGGGCGGGCAGGCCGAGCACGGCGATACGGCCGCCGTGCGTCATGTTGGCGATCATGTCGCGCATGGCCTCGGGCCGGCCGGACATCTCCAGGCCGATGTCGAAGCCCTCGCGCAGCCCCAGCTGCCGCTGCCCGTCGGCGATCCGCGCCTGCGACACGTTCAGGGCGAGGCTCACGCCGATCTTGCGGGCGAGTTCGAGGCGCTCCTCGCTGACGTCGGTGATCACGACGTGCCGGGCGCCCGCGTGCCGGGCCACGGCGGCGGCCATGAGACCGATCGGCCCCGCGCCGGTGATCAGGACGTCCTCGCCGACCAGCGGGAAGGAGAGCGCGGTGTGCACGGCGTTGCCGAACGGGTCGAAGATCGCGGCCACGTCGAGGTCGACGGGGACCCGGTGCACCCAGACGTTGCCGGCGGGCAGCGCGACGTACTCGGCGAACGCGCCGTCGCGGCCGACGCCGAGGCCGACCGTGGCCCGGCACAGATGGCGCCGCCCGGCCTGGCAGTTGCGGCACTTGCCGCAGACGAGGTGGCCCTCGCCGCTGACCCGGTCGCCCACCTTGATGTCGGTGACGTCCCGGCCGGTCGCCGCGACCTCGCCGACGAACTCGTGCCCGACCACGAGCGGAGTGGTGATCGCCTGCTGGGCCCAGCCGTCCCAGGCCCGGATGTGCAGATCGGTGCCGCAGATACCGGTCCGCAGGACCTTGATCAGTACGTCACCGGGACCGACCGCGGGCTCCGGAACGTCCGTGAGCCACAGCCCGGGCTCCGCCTTCTCCTTGACCAGCGCCTTCAACGCTACGGCTCCTGTGCGTGAGGTCCCGGCCGCGGGGTCGCCGAGGCGGCCCGCGGCCGGGGAGGGGGGTGGAATCTCACAGCAATCTGCCGCACCCGGGCGCATCGGTCCATCGAGGATTTCTTAAGCGCCGCCACAGCTCCGCTTCACGCCCGCGGAACGCCCGGCAGGACAGGGCTAGTCGAGGCGGGAGACCTGGTAGTGGGCGATGCGCCAGTCCTCGCCCGTCCGGGTGACGAGGACGGAGAGTTTGACGTCCAGCGGGGGCCGGTCCGTGAACGAGAACTCGACGGCCAGGTAGCCGAGGACGACGCCCTCGGCGGGCCACCGGGTCTCCAGGACCCGGTAGGCCGCCTTCATGCCGAGGGGCTGGGAGTCGTAGTACGCGGCGACGCCCTGCCGTCCGACGCTGTAGGGGTGCAGTCCCTGGAAGACGGCGTCCTCGGTGAACTCGGCCGCGACGCGCTCGGGTCGGTGTGCGTCGACGGCCGCCTTCCACCGGTCGAGGACCCCGGTCAGGATCGCCGTGTCGTCCGCCGTGCTGGTCATGTCCGCTCCTTTTCGATTGCCCGGGTGAGGTGCTGGGGTGACGTGCCGTGCCGTCAGTGTCCGGCGCTCATACCCCCGTCGACGTGCAGGATCTCGCCGGTGACGAACGGCGCGGTCTCCAGGAAGAGGACCGCGTCGACGATGTCGCTCACTTCACCCATCCGGCCGACCGGGTGCAGGGCGGCGAGGAACTCGTGGGTCTCCGCCGGGTGCATCGGAGTCTTGATGGTGCCGGGCGACACCGCGTTGACGCGGATGCCACGGGTGGCGTACTCGATCGCCAGGGACTTGGTCGCGGACTGCAGGCCGCCCTTGGTCAGCGAGGCCAGGACGGAGGGGACCCGGGCGTCCGCATTGTCGACCAGGCTGGTGGTGACGCTGACGATGTGTCCGCCGCCCTGGGCGAGCAGGTGCGGGACCGCCTGCTGGGTGAGGTGGAAGAAGCCGGCGACGTTGATGCCGGTCACGGCGGCGTAGTCCGCGGCCGTGTAGTCGGTGAAGGGCTTCGCGACGAAGACGCCGGCGTTGTTGACCACGGTGTCGACACGGCCGAACCGCTCGACGGCGGCGGCCACCACCCGCTCGGCGGTCGCCGGGTCGGCGATGTCGCCCTGGACGGTCAGGACGCCGGCGTCGTCGGCCGGGGCGATGGTGCGCGAGGTGGCGACGACCGCGAAGCCGAGCTTGCGGTAGCCCTCGACGAGGGCGGCGCCGATGCCCTGCGAAGCGCCGGTGACGATCGCGACCTTCTGCTGCTGCGTGCTCATGATGACCTTCTCCGTAGTGGCTGACCGGTTACTAGCCGACCGGTCGACTATTTGAAGGTAGGCCGGGTCCGTCGGGGGTGCCAGGATCGGCTTCCTCCCTGCTGGGAGGTACAGGCTCCCAGCGCAGCTCAGCCGTGGAGCGCGTACGGGTCGCCGGTGGGCAGCCAGGCGTCCGGGGCGTGGATCCCGAGGTCGCCGACGCCCTCGCACAGGGCGTCGACGGCGGCCAGGACGCCGGCGCGGTCCTCGCTCGCGCGCCAGACCAGGGACCAGGTCCAGTACACCTTCGGCGCGACGATCTCGCGGCGGACCAGGTCGGGCGGGAGCGGAGCGGTCTGGCCCTTGGGCGAGTTGAGGACGGGCCGGGTGCAGCGCCGGACGTGGTCGAAGTAGGCAGGGCCGGTGACGGCACCGTCGGAGATGCGCACCGCACGGGCGCCGACGGCCTGCGTGAGCTCCTCGGCGTACCCGTTCCAGGAGGCCCAGGAGGTGATGTCGTCGTCGATCAGGACGTCAGCGTCCCGGGCCGGCAGGTCGCTCGTGTCGGTGCCCTTCGCGACGGCGTACAGCCGGTCCGCGCCGATCAGCCGGGCCCGCAGCCCGAGCCGTTCGAGGTCCTCGGTACGCACCCAGCAGACGGCGAGGTCCAGGCTGCCGTCGGCGACCCGGGCGGCCTGGGTGTGGGAGGGCGCGACCCAGGCGTCCACATGGACCCGGGCCACCGCGGCCGTCCGCGAACCGAGGTCCGGCGGAAGCCAGTTGACGTACCCGAGCCGGACCGGCTGAGAGCCCGAGAGCCGGCCCGCCCGGCGCTTGAGGTCGTCGGCCCGCTCCAGCAGGTCCCGGGTGTGCGGGAGCAGCGCGGCGCCGGCGGGGGTGAGGGAGACCGAGCGGCGGTCCCGGTCGAACAGCCGGACGCCCAGGTCCCGTTCGAGCGCCTTGATCTGCTGGGAGAGCGAGGGGCCCGCGATGAGCAGCCGCTCGGCGGCCCGGCCGAAGTTCAGCTCCTCGGCGACCGCGACGAAGTAGCGCAGCTGGCGCAGTTCCACGCGCGTCATGCTACGCGCGCTGGGAGGCTGCGCCTCCCAGCAGCGAGTCGGCCGGTCGTGGCACCGTTGCCGGCGGCGGCGCACGATGGAGTCAGCGACAACGGAGGGAGCACATCGTGCGAGAGTTCCTGGTCGAGATCACCACCGACATCCCCGAGGGAACGGGCCAGGACGAGGTCGACCGGCGGCGGGCGGCCGAGGCGGTCCGCGCCGGGGAACTGGCCGCCACCGGCCACCTGTTCCGGCTGTGGCGCCCGGTGGGCGAGCTGCGCAGCATCGGCGTGTGGCTGGCGGACGACGAGGCGGAACTCCACGAGAAGGTGCTGGGCACCCTGCCGCTGCGTCCGTGGATGACGCTCACCGTCACCCCGCTGGAGTCCCACCCCAACGACCCGGGCCGGGTCGACGGCACCCGATGACCGCCTCTCCCTGGGCCCATGTGGCCAGGGCCGCCGCCGCACTCGCCGCGGGCATGGGCGTCGGCCGTTTCGTGTACACCCCGATCCTGCCCCTGATGCATGCCCGGGCGGGCCTGTCCGCCGGTGCCGGGGCGAACCTGGCCACCGCCAACTACGCCGGCTACCTCCTCGGCGCGCTCGCCGGCACCCTGGCCCCCGCACTGGTCCGGTCCCGCGCCGTGCTGCGCGGCTCGCTGATCCTGCTCACCGCCACGCTCGCCGCGATGCCCCTCACCCACAGCACGGCGGTGTGGGCCGCGCTGCGGCTGTCGGCCGGAGCGGCAAGCGCACTGGTGTTCGTGATCGCGGTCGCCTCGCTGCTGCACCATCTGCGGGAGCACCCTGCGCACCTGCCCGGCTGGGCCTTCGGCGGGGTGGGCGCCGGCATCGCGCTGTCCGGCCTGCTGGTCCTGGCCCTGCGCTCCGTCTCCGACTGGCGGGCGGCCTGGTGGGCGGCCGCCGCGCTCACCGCAGTGCTGGCCGCGGCCGCGTGGCGACTACGGCCCGAGGACGCGCCGGCCGCGACGGCGGCCGGGGACCGGCCCGGGGCCCGCACCCACCGATGGTTCGGCGCGCTGTTCCTCAGCTACTTCCTGGAGGGTGTCGGCTACATCGTCGCCGGTACCTTCCTGGTCGCGGCGATCGGCCAGGGCTCCCCCGGCTGGGTCGGCAGCGGCGCGTGGGTGCTCGTGGGGCTGGCCGCCGTACCGTCCTCGGCGCTGTGGGCCCGGCTCGGGCGCCGCTGGTCCCGCCCCGGCCTGCTGCTCACCGCGCTCACGATCCAGGCGGCCGGCATCGCGCTGCCCGCACTGAGCGGAAGCACGGCCGCCGCCCTCGGCTCTGCCGTGCTGTTCGGCGCCACGTTCCTGGGCGTGAGCACCCTCGCCCTGGCCACGGGCGCGCAGTTGCGCTTCCCGCGCTCCGTCGCCCTGCTGACCGCCGGATACTCCGTCGGCCAGATCCTCGGCCCCCTGGTCGTCGCCCCGCTGCTGCGCCACGGCTACCACCAGGCGCTGCTGCTGGCCGCCCTGGTGGTCCTCGCGGCCGCCGTCGCGGCCGCCGTGCTGCGGATCGGCTTCCCGCACCACATGGGCCGGGACCACACAGTGCCGGTACGACAGCGGCGACCGGCCGGGGCCGCCACCCGCTCCTAGGCCGCTGTCACACCGAGCAGGGCCCGGCAGTTCTGCCAGAGCGGGCTCAGCCGGCCGGTGCTGTTGTACAGCTTGGCGAACATCACCTGGCCCTCCAGCTGGGCCACCACCGCCCGTGCCGCCTCCCTGGTGTCGGTCACGCCCACGTCGCCGCGCTCACGGGCCTCGGCGACGACCGACTCCACCATGTCGACCTGGGCATCGAAGATCTCCTGGAGCCGTCCGCGGACCGCATCGGTCTGGTTGCTCAGCTCCAGGGCGAGGTTCCCGAACAGACAGCCCGCCACGGTCCCGCAGCCCCGCTGGCCGGCGAGCTGGCCGGCCTCGGTCTCCTCGAGCAGCCGGCGCAGCCGCCGCAGCGGCTCCGCGTCACCGGTCAGGGCCCGGGTCCAGTCGCGCTTCTGGGCGGCCCAGTGCTCGTCGACGACCGCGAGCGCGAGGGCCTCCTTGGACTCGAAGAAGTAGTAGAAACTGCCCTTCGGCACCCCGGCCGCCTTGCAGATCTCGGCCACGCCGAGCGCGGAGTAGCCACGCCCTTCGATCAGCGAGCGAGCGGCGTCGAGGATCTTCCGCCTGGCGTCACTGGTACGTCCCATGCCACCAGGGTACGGAGATACTAGACCGGTCGGCTAGTGAAGGGGGTGTTCCCGTCGTCACAGCAGCGGCAGACCGTCGGCCTCGCGCCGCTCGATGCGGGCCACCAGCTCCACCGCCGACGACTTGATCGTCTCCAGACCGGGCCGGCCCCAGGGCCTCGGCTCCACGTCGACCACGCACACCGTGCCGAGTACCGTCCCCGTGCTGTCGATCAGCGGGGCGCCCAGGTAGGAACGGATGCCGAAGTCGTCGACGACCGGGTTGCCCGCGAACCGCGGGTAGTCGCAGACGTCCTCCAGGACCAGCGCCTTGCGCCGGACCACCACATGGGGGCAGAAGCCATGGTCGCGGGGCAGCTCCCGGCCCAGTACCGGTGTGCTGCCGTCGGGTCGCACCACGGGCGGTGCCACGTCCGGCAGGTGCAGACCCGCGAAGAACTGGCGGTTCACGTCGATGAAGTTGACCATGGCGTACGGCGCCCGGGTGATCTCGGCGAGCCGGTCCGCGTAGGCGTCCAGGGCGGGGTCCGGGTGTGCGCCCAGGCGCAGTTGGCCGAGGCGCCGGGTGCGCTCGGGTGCCTCCTTGTCCTCGGGCGTGAGCAGCAGCCGGCCGGCCGGGCGCGACGGGTCGTACCTCATGCGCGGGCTCCGTCGCAGTGGACGTGGGTCATATACGGGCTCCGTGAGGGGTGTTGGGGGTTCACATGTGGGCGCCGTGGCTCGGCGCGGAGACCGGAGCGTGGGCGATGAGATGGCGGACGAGGGTGAGCAGGGTCTGGACGCCGGAACTGGAGATCCGGGCGTCGCAGCGGACCACCGGGATCTCCGGGTCGAGATCGATGGCGGCGCGCACCTCGTCGGGGTCGTAGCGGTAGGAACCGTCGAACTCGTTGATGGCGACGATGAAGCCGAGGCCGCGCTCCTCGAAGAAGTCGACGGCCGCGAAGCAGTCCTCCAGACGGCGGGTGTCGGCGAGGATGACCGCGCCGAGCGCGCCCTCGGACAGCTCGTCCCACATGAACCAGAACCGCTCCTGTCCGGGCGTGCCGAACAGGTAGAGGACGTGTTCCGGGTCCAGGGTGATGCGGCCGAAGTCCATGGCCACGGTCGTCTCGACCTTGTTCTCGATCCCTTCGAGGCTGTCGGTCGCGGCACCGACCGTGGTGAGGAGTTCCTCCGTGGACAGCGGGGCGATCTCGCTGACCGCGCCCACGAAGGTGGTCTTGCCGACCCCGAACCCACCGGCCACCAGGATTTTCAGCGCGGTGGGAAAGGGATCAGAGCTGTCGTCGTAGTCCATCGAGCACTGCCTCCAGGAGGGACCGGTCAGTGGGGTTGTGGTGGAACACGGGGGGCTTGGCGGTCAGCGCCCCGCAGTCGACGAGGTCGGAGAGCAGCACCTTGGTGACCACGGCGGGCAGTTTGAGGTGCGCGGCGACCTCGGCGACCGAGACGGGGGCGCGGCACAGGTCGAGTGCCTGCGCGTGCTCTAGGCCGAGGTAGCCGAGGGGCGTGGACCCGGTCGCCATCACCTGCGACATGAGGTCGAGGGCGATGCTGGGCTCGGTGCGGCCGTTGCTGACCGTGAACGGACGCACGAGGCGTCCGGCCGCGTCGTCGAGCCAGGGCCCGTCGCCGGCTGCCGCCACCCTCAAGGCCTCATCGCCGTGGATTCGACGGCATGCTGCCGGGGCGCGGTGACGAGGTACGGGCGGACGCTCTTGACCAGCATCGCCATCTCGTAGCCGAGGACGGCGGCGTCGGCCTCCCGGCCCGCCAGCACGGCGAGGCAGGTACCGGAGCCGGCCGTGGTGACGAACAGCAGCGTCGAGTCGAGCTCGACGACGACCTGGCGGACGTCCCCGCCGTCGCCGAACCGGACGCCCGCGCTGCGGCCCAGCGAGTACAGGCCGGAGGCGAGCGCCGCCATGTGGTCGGCGCTGTCGGGGTCCAGGCCGTGGACGGACTTCACCAGTCCGTCGCAGGACAGGAGCACCGCGCTGGTGGTGTGCGGTACGCGCTGCACTAGGCCGCTCATCAGCCAGTCGAGGTCGGATACCTGGGCGGTCGGCGCATCGCTCGCCATGGTGGATCGACTCCTTGGGGTACGAAGGTCTGCGGGAGCGGTGGGGGTGGGGGTGGAGACGGTGCTGGTCATCCGGCCGGTGCGCTCCCGTCGGGCCGGGTGGTGAAGTCGGAGGTGTGCACCGGGCGCAGGGCCTGGGAGTACGACTGGGGTCGGGACGCGGACTGGGTGTCGGCGGGGTCCCGGTGCGTCCGGCTCATGTGTGTGGGGGACATGTGGTCCGTGGCCGCCGGGTGACCTGTGGTCATGAGGTCCGAGGTCTTGTGATCCGAGGCCGTGTGGTCGGAGGTCAGGTGGTCGAAGGTCAGGTGGCCTGAGACCAGGGGGTCCGGCGTCATGGGGGCCGGCGTCATGCGGTCCCGGGCCGACTGGTCCGGGCCTGTGTGGCCGGGAGCTGTGTGGTGCGGAGTCAGGTACCCGGCCTCCATGTACGTGACGTCCGTATGTGCCGCCCCCGTGTGCGTGGCATCCATGTGCGTGGAGTCCATGTGCGTGGAGTCCATGTGCGTGGCATGGGACGTGTTGGTCGGCCGGTCGCCGGATCCGTCGCCGGCGGCCATGTCGGCGAAGCCCGTACCGGTGAACCCGTCATGGAGGGATGCGCCATGTGCCCCGCCCATGGACTCGGCGGTGGTCGGCTCCACCTGGGTGGCCTCCAGGTGCTGCTGGGCTTCGGCGAGGCCGATGCCGCGCTGGAAGGCGGCCATCAGGCCGGGGTCGTGTCCGGCCGGGACCTCGTTTTCCTGGCGGGGCGCCGGGCCGCCGCGGAGCTGGGGAACGATGTGCTCCTGGGCACGGCGGCGGGGCAGTTGGGGTTTGCCCATGGTGCCGCGCACGGCGCCGACGCGCGGCACGGGCGGGCTGCCCGCGTGCTCGGCGACCGCGGACCGGTCCTCGGGCCGGATGCCGGGCAGCGCCTCGGCGGGGTTCGCGCGGGTCTCCTGGGCGCCGCGCACCGGCAGCGGCGCGGGACCGCCCCCGTGCTGCGCGTGCCGGCGGCGGCCACCGGCGGCGGGCGTGGCGGGACCTTGCTGCTGCCCGGGTCCTCGGCCCGCCGGCGAACCGCCCGCGGCGGCCCGGCTTCCGGCTCCCGTGTCCGGCCCGGCGGCACCGCCGGGCCGCACGCCCTCCAGTGCCCCGGTCCCCTTGGACGACCGGGCTTCCCCGGCTCCGGGCGCACCAGCACCACCACCGGGCGCCCCCGGCGCGTCGCCCCCGGTCGCCGTGGAGCGCGGCTGCGGGAGGGCCCCGGGTGCTCCGGGTGTGCCCGGGGCCGTACCCAACAGGCCCTGCGGGACGACGAGGACGGCCTGGACTCCGCCGTAGATGTTGGTCTGGAGGCGGACGTTGATGCCGTGCCGGCGGGCGAGCTGGGAGACGACGAAGAGGCCGATACGGCCGTCGGCCAGCAGGCTGGCGACGTTGACCTGGTCGGGGTCGGCGAGCAGGGCGTTCATCTTGGACTGCTCGCCGACCGGCATGCCGAGTCCGCGGTCCTCGACCTCGACCGCGAGGCCGGAGGTGACGAGGTTGGCGCGGAGCAGCACCTGGGTGTGCGGGGCGGAGAACACGGTGGCGTTCTCGACGAGTTCGGCGAGGAGGTGGATGACGTCGGCGACGGCGTGCCCGCGCAGTTCGCCGTCGATCGGCGGGACGAGTTTGACCCGGGAGTACTGCTCGACCTCGGCGATGGCGGAGCGCAGCACCTCGGTCATGGAGACGGGGTTGCTCCACTGCCGCCGGGACACGGCGCCGCCGAGGACGGCGAGGTTCTCGGCGTGCCGTCGGATGCGGGTGGCCAGGTGGTCGACGTGGAAGAGGCCCTTGAGGAGGTCAGGGTCCTCGATCTCGTTCTCCAGTTCGTCGAGGATCGAGATTTCCCGGTGCACGAGGGACTGAAGGCGCCGCGCCAGGTTGACGAAGACCTCCAGCTTCTGTTCGCTGCCGGCCTGGCTGGAGAGCTGGGCCGCCTGTACGACGGCGGTGACGGCGCCGTCGTGCGCGCGGGACAGGTCGGCCGCGAGCAGCTCGAAGTCGTCTGCGTCCTCGGGCGGTCCGCCGCGCGGCTTGCGCGGGGGCGGGGTCTCGCCGCGGCGCAGTGCGTCGACGAGGGCCAGCAGATCGGCCTCGCCGCGGGCTGCGTTGCGGCGCAGGACGGCGACGCGGTCGCTGACCGAGCGGGCGGCGCGGCCCGCGGCCACGGCGGCGATCACGATGCCCGCGGCCGTCACCGAGACCGCTCCGGCGAGCACGGCCAGCAGGCTGAGGCTGGGCCGGGCGCCGGTGGAGCGGACGGTGAAGAGGACGGCCGCGCAGCCGCTGAGCGCCACCGCGACCGGCGGCAGCACCGCCAGACGCATGAGCTGAGGCCGTATGTGGGTCTCGGGCAGCGCGGGAACGGGTCGGGCGACCGGCCGTCCGTGCCGGCCGCCCTCACGGCGGTCGGCGCGGGCGGCCGGTGCACGGAGGTGAGACATCTGCGTCCTCGTACTGGTCCGTCGGGCCTGGTTCCTCGCGCGGGTCGCGCGAGTTGGGCATGCGCCATCGCAGTGTCGGCCGAGGGGACCGCAAAAGAATTCGGCCCCGCCTCGCCCGACGGACACTCACAGTAGTCGCCAAGGCATCATGTGCGGTGGGCAGTTGACAAAGTCCCCCGGAGATGGTCCCGCTCTGGTATGAGCCGTCGTACGAAAGACCGATACCCCCCTCGACACTCCACTCCCGAACAGTCATCGACCGATCCGACCTGCTCAGAAACGGTCACGCACAGAAGACGCGAGCCGGGGCTCCCGCCGCTCCGTCCCGCTCGCCGACCCCCCGTCCGCGCACCCTCGACCGGTCGGACCGGACGGCCGCAGGGGCTTCCGTGCCCTCTCCGCCACCCCCGGAACGTCACCCACGGTGACCCCTTTGGCCTTGACTGCTCTTCGTCGGTGCGCGGCGCGGGCCGTCGTGGGCGACGATGCCCGTCACCGCGTCGGTCGCGGCCCGGGTCAGGTCCGGGCGGCTCAGGACCTCCGTGCTGTCGATGAACTGGTCCACCGCGCCGGTCCTGCGCAACGCCCGTATGTCCGGGTCCTTGATGCGGGCGCTGAGGGCCCGGGTGAAGCGGTCGGCGCGCAGCACCCGGAAGGGCCGGGCGTGATAGGTGCGCGTGGCCGGGTCGACCCGGTCGGTGAGCTCCAGTTCGTTGTGCAGGTGGGCGACGATCTCGTACGCCTGGACCAGATGACGCTCGCGCAGGTGCCAGTCGGTGGCCGCGAGGACGGCGGTGAGTTCGGAGGTGAGCCGCGGGGCCGCGGGGGTGCGGGCGAAGGCGCTGCCGAGCCATTTGCCGTAGGGCGGGTAGCGCCGGTCCATCAGCAGGGAGAGCCGCATGAGGTCGCGGACCAGGCGGGAGGCCTCTACGGCGGAACCCAGTTCGTCGCCGACCTCGCCGCAGCGGCCGACGAAGGCCTCCTCCTGGGCGATGCGCTGCCACTGGCAGGCGAGGACGTGGAGCCAGAGGTCGTGGGGGTACCAGCGCAGGGCGGTGCGGGCCGGGGTGAGCGTGTGGAGGCCGTCGTGGAACACGGCACCGGCGGTGACCTCGGCGAGGAGCTGGGTGGGCATGGCGAGCCAGTGCGCCGGGGTGACTCCGGAGGCGGGGTCGAAGCCGAGGGTGGCGCGGAACCAGGAGGAGACGCCGGTCACTTCGACGCGGTGGTGCACCGGACCGTCGGTGACCCGCATGACGCGGATGTCCCGGTCCCCCGTGGCGGCGAAGTGGGTGGGCCAGCCGTGGAAGGTCTTCGGAAGGTGTTCGGCGAGCACATGTCTGATGCGTCCGGCGTGGCGGCTCACATCGTGGGAGTGCAGGAAGAGCTGGAGCCGCGGCCCCCATTCGTGGTCGGCGGAGCGCTCGGTGTCGTATCCGAGCACTTCGGAGCCCGCGCCGATGCGGGCAGCGGAGTGGGGTATGCCGGGAGCGGCCTCCTCCAGCAGTGGGCGTACGGCCTCGGTGTAGAAGCGTCGGGAGAGCTCAAGTCCCGGTAAAAAAGAAGGACTTGGCATATGTGCATGGCTCATGACGATGCCCCTGCCCAGGTTGTGCAGGGGCATGCACGCCATTTTCACGCCATCGCCACACCGGTGACGGCGTCACAGGCCCTTCGTCACGATTTCCTCGCCGCTCGCGCCCACCGGCCCGCCGTCACCGGTCGCCCGCGAGGTCACACTTCGCCCGCGAGGTCGAGGTCCCCCTGCCCGGGCGCGACCTCCGGCCGCTTCTCGCCGCGCCAGGGCCGGGCGATCGGCGCCGAGACCGTATGCCACCACGGATCCGCGGGCAGCTTGCCGGACGGCTCGAAGGGCTCGCCGGGACGCGGCAGCGCGACCGCCTGGCCCGCCTCGTCGCCGGCGTCCTTGGTCCACTCCCCCGGCTCGGCCCAGGCGTGCGGGGCGAGGTTGAAGGTGCCCCAGTGGATCGGCAGCAGCACGCCGTGCGGCTGCCCGCCCTGGAGGTCGAGGTGGGCGCGCATGCCCTCCTGCGGCGTCATGTGTATGTCGGGCCAGTACTCGCTGTACGCGCCGATCTGGATCATCGTCACATCGAAGGGCCCGTGGTCGGCGCCGATGTCCTTGAAGCCGTCGAAGTAGCCGGTGTCACCACTGTGGTAGATCCGGTGCTCCTCGCCGGCCACGACCCAGGACGCCCACAGGGTGTGCTGGGTGTTGCGCAGCCCCCGGCCGCAGAAGTGGCGGGCGGGGGTGGCCGTCAGGGTGAGTCCGCCGACCTTGGTCTCCTCGTGCCAGTCCAGCTCGCGCAGCCGGTCGGCGGAGATGCCCCACTGTTCGAGATGGGCACCGACCCCGAGCGGCACGGCGAACAGGGTGTCGGTGCCGGCCAGTGCCTTGATGGTGGGCAGGTCGAGGTGGTCGTAGTGGTCGTGCGAGATCACCACCACGTCGACGGGGCCCAGCGCGGCCAGCGGCAGCGGCGCCGGGTGCAGCCGCTTGGGCCCGGCGAACGGGAACGGGGAACAGCGCTCGCCCCAGACGGGGTCGAACAGGACGCGGTGCCCGTCGATCTCCGCGAGGACGCTGGAGTGGCCCATCCACGTCACGCGCAGGCCGGTGGCGGCGGGCCTGCCGAGATCGGCGACGGTGGTGGGGTACACCGGGACGGTGCCCCGGGGAGCCCTGCGGGCGCGCTGCTCCTTCTCGAAGTAGGTCTTCGCGAACTCCAGCATCGACCCCGAGGGCCGCATCCGGGTGGTGCCGCCGGGGTTCTGGAAGACACCGTCCTTGAAGTGCGGGGAGCCCTGGATACGGGCCAGGCGCTCGCCGCCGGGGTCCGCGCCGAAGGCAGCGGGCCGCAGCACGCGGAGCCCGGAGCTCAGGGATCGCAAACCGGTCACGGTACCTCCAGTGGTGTCGCCGAGGTCCCCATTATGGTCGGCCCTTGTGACAGTCGGCGTTGACACCGCACCATCCGCCTCCCAATACTGACCCACTGTTCAGTAGCACCGTTTCTTCACACCGCTCCCGAGGAGCCCCCGTGACCGCTCCCCTGATGTCTCTGGTCTGGACCGACCACGTCACCGGCCGCCAGGGCTTCCTGGTCGTCGACCGGCTGGTGCGGGGCGTGGCCAGTGGTGGTCTGCGGATGCGGCCGGGCTGCACCCTGGAGGAGGTCACCGGGCTCGCGCGCGGCATGACGATGAAGGAGGCCCTGCACTACAACCCCGAGGGCCGCTACATCCCGCTGGGCGGCGCCAAGGGCGGCATCGACTGTGATCCGCAGGACCCCGGGGCGTACGCCCTGCTGGTCCGCTATCTGCGCGCCATGCGGCCGTACGTGGAGAGTTCCTGGACCACCGGCGAGGACCTGGGGCTCACCCAGGACCTGGTCGACCGGGCGGCGGCCGAGGCGGGGCTGGTCTCCTCGGTGCAGGCCGTGTATCCGCTGCTGGCCGACGAGGCGGCGGCCCGGCGGCGGCTGGCGGACGCCTTCACCGTCGAGGTGGACGGGATCGGTCTCGACGAGCTGGCCGGTGGCTGCGGGGTCGCCGAGTCGGCGCTGACGGCCCTGGACCGGGCCGGGGTGCCGTACGCGGGGACGCGGGTCGCCGTGCAGGGCCTCGGCACGATGGGCGGGGCCACGGCGCGGTTCCTCGCCCGCGCGGGGCTCACCGTGGTGGCGGTCGCCGACATCAAGGGCACGGTCGCCAACCCGGCGGGTCTGGACGTCGAGGCGCTGCTGCGCGCGCGGGACGCGTACGGCACCGTCGACCGCGCGGTGCTACGCCCCGGTGACGTGGAACTGCCGGGTGACGCCTGGCTCTCCGCCGACGCGGAGGTGCTGGTGCCGGCGGCGGTGTCGTACGCGATCGACACCGGCAACGAACACCTGGTCACCGCCCGCTGGATCGTGGAGGCGGCCAACATGCCCGTGCTGCCCGAGGCGGAGGAACGGCTCACCGCGCGCGGGGTGACCGTGCTGCCGGACGTGGTGGTGAACTCGGGCACCAACGCCTGGTGGTGGTGGACCCTGTTCGGCGACATCGGGCCCGACGCCGACGAGGCGTTCGCCCACACCCGCCGCTCGATGCGGGCGCTGGTGGAGCTGATGCTGGACCGCGCGGAGTCCGACGGTACGACCCCGCGGGCCGCCGCCCATGCCCTGGTGACCGACCGGCTGCCGGTGATCGCGGAGCGGTACGGCTGGTATCGGTGACGCGACGCGTGCTCAGCGGCGCCCGGCCCTCAGAGTGAGGAGCAGGGCCAGGAACAGGGCCAGGAGGGCCGTGAGCGCGGTGCCCTGCCAGCCGACGGCGTCGAGCAGGGGCGCGGCGACGGCCGTGCCGACGGCGCCGACCGTGAAGTACGCCACGAGGTAGACGCTGCTGAGGCTGCCGGAGCGGGCGGGGTCGAGGGCGATGACGCGGCTCTGGTTGGCGGCCTGGGCGGCGAAGCAGCCGGCGTCGAAGAGGGCCAGGCCGAGGGCGGTGCGCCACGGGGTGTCCAGGCCCGTGGCCAGCAGGGCGGTACCGGTCGCGGCGGCGGCCATGGAGACGCCGATCACCGTGCGCGGGCCGTACCGGTCGGTGAGGCGGCCGGTGAGCGGGAGCGCGGCGAAGCCGAGGAGCCCGGCCAGGCTGTACAGGCCGATGGCGGTCGGGCCGAGGGAGTGCGGCGGCTGGGCCAGGTCCAGGGTGAGGGCGATCCAGACGAGGTTGAAGGCGAAGTACCAGAGCGCTCCGGTGGTCACCGCGCGGCGCAGCCGCGGCTGGTGCAGGAGCAGCGGGGCGAGGGCCGTCAGGGTGGCGCGGTAGCCGCGGTCGGTGTGCGGCCGGTGCCGGGGCAGGAGCGTGGCCGCGGCGAGCGCGCCGAGCAGGGCGAGGGCGGCGAAGACGAGGAGCATCCGCCGCCAGCCGAGGGCGTCGGTGAGGGCGCCGCCCGCCAGCCGGCTGAGCAGGATGCCGGCCGACATGCCGGCGGCCACGAGGGCGACGCCGGTTCCGCCGCGGCCCGGCCGGGCATGGCGGCCGGCGATGTTACCGGCCTGGGCGGCCACGCTCGCGGTGGCGCCGACGAGCAGATAGGCGGCCAGGAGCACGGACGCGTCGTGCGCGGTCGCGGCTAGCGCGAGGGCCGCGGCCAGGGCGGTGAGCTGCGCGGTGACCAGGCGGTTGGGGGCGAGGTGGTCGGTGAGCGGCAGCAGCAGGGCGAAGCCGGTCATGCAGCCGGCGAGCGCGGCGGTGGGCACCAGGCCGATCACGGAGAGCGGCACGTCGAGGTCGGCGGCGACCGCGGTGAGCGCGGGCTGCACGGCGTAGTTGTTCGCGATCGCCGTCCCGGCTATGGCGGCCAGCAGGAACGTGCCGCCGCGGGGCAGCGGCCAGCTCATGGCCGCGCGTCGCGGGTGAGGACGACGGCGTAGCGGCACTCGGCGCCGGTGGTGTTGGCGAAGACGCGCTCGGCGGGTGCGCCGAGTTCGATGGTGTCACCGGCGTCGAGTTCGTGGACCGTGGCGCCGTCGTGGAAGGTCAGCCGGCCGTCCAGGACCCAGACGAGCTGCCGCACGAAGGCGAAGGCCGCCGCCGGATACGGGACGCGGGCGCCGGCGGGCAGCCGGATCTCGGCGATCTCCGCCGGGAAGCGCGGGCCGGTGATCTGGCGGCGCCGGTAGCCGGTGCCGGGGTCGCGCCACTCGTCGGCGTCGGTGACACGCCGCACCCCCGGGGTGTCGGCCACGGGCTCCTGCGCGCCCTCGGCGAGGGTCAGCAGTGAGGCGACGCTGAGCTGGAAGGCGGCGGACAGCTTGCCGAGCACGACCGCGGTGGGGCTGCTCTCCCCGCGCTCGATCCTGCTGATCATCGCCGGGGAGACCCCGGAGGCGTCCGCGAGCTGCGCCAGGGTCCAGCGGCGGCGCTCCCGTTCGGTGCGGACACGGGCGGCGATCTGCCGTACCAGGGGATCCGCCGGTGGTTCTACTATATTGGACATGAATCCAATATACGAGAGAGGCGCGGTGACGGTACGCCCGGCCCGGCCCGGTGACGGGGAGGCCGTCCGCGCGATCCGCAATCACGCGATCGAGCACTCGACGGCCCTGTGGACCGAGACCCCGCAGACCCCCGCCCAGGGAGCGGCCTGGTTCGCCACGCACCTGGAGCGCGGATCGGCGCTCGTGGCCGAAGTCGCCGAAGCGCCGGGCGAGGTGGCCGGATTCGCGGTCTACGGCCCGTGGCGCGCGCTGGACGGCTACCGGCACACGGTGGAGAACTCCGTCTACGTCCGCGAGGGCAGGCACGGGCTCGGCATCGGCTCCGCGCTGCTGGGCCCCCTCGTCGCCGCGGCCCGCGAGGCCGGCCACCATGTGATGATCGCCGGCATCGAGGCCGGGAACACCGCGTCTATCCGGCTGCACGACCGGTTCGGCTTCGAGCACGTCGGGACGGTCCGGGAGGTGGGCACCAAGTTCGGCCGCTGGCTGGACCTGACGATCATGCGGCTGCCGCTGTGACGGTCACGCGGCTGCCGCCCGCCCCGGGACGCCGACGCGGGCGGTGTGACAACCGATTAGGGTGGCCGCGTGGCGAGAGTGCGGTTGAGTGTGGCCGAGCGGCGGGAGGAACTGCTGCGGGCCGCCATCCAGCAGATCGAGGTGCGGGGCGTGGCGGCGGTGCGGATCGCCGACGTCGCCTCGGCCCTCGGCGTGAGCAACGCGCTGGTGCTGTACCACTTCTCGACGAAGGAGAAGCTGGTCGCCGCCGCCTTCACCTACGCCGCCGAGGACGACCTGACGCATCTGCGCAAGCTCCTGGGCCGCCGGACGTCGGCGCTGCGCCGGTTGCGGGCGGCGGTGCGCTGGTATGCGCCGACGGGGCAGGCCAAGGGCTGGCGGCTGTGGATCGAGGGCTGGGCGGTGGCGTTGCGGGAACCCGCGCTGCGGGACGTCACCAAGGGCCTGGACCGGCAGTGGAAGGCAGCGATCGCCGAGGTCATCGCCGAAGGGGTGGCCGCGGGCGAGTTCCGGTGCCCCGACCCCGCGGCGGCGGCGCTGCGGCTGACCGCCCTGCTCGACGGGCTCGCCGTCCAGCTGACCTCGTACCCGGGTGCCGTGCCCCGTTCCCGGGCGCAGGAGTGGGTGGACGAGGCCCTGGCGCGCGAACTGGGGCTGCCGGAGGAGAAGTAAGGGGCGGCCCGCAATGGGGCCACCCCTTACCTGTCGGCACCGCCTCAAGCCACCGAGGCGATCCGCATCTTGATGTCGTCCGGGGAGAGCGCCCCCTTGGCCGTCACGTGGTCGCCGGACGACTCGCCGCGCAGTCGGCGCCCGATCCAGGGCACCAGGTACTCACGGGCCCAGTGCACGTCGTCGCGGCGGACCTCCAGGGTGCCGCGGGGCGGCAGCGGCGGCCACGGCTGGTCCGGGTCGGCCGGTACCTCGACGCCGAGCATCTGGCCGGCGCGCAGCGCCACGCGCGTGTGGCCCTCGGGCGAGAGGTGCAGACGGTCGCCGTCCCAGGCCCGGCGGTCCTGCACGGTCTTCAGGGACCACAGGTCCAGGACCGGGCAGCCGTACCGGTCGGCGATGGCCCGGACGTGCCCGTTGTATGTGGCGATCTTGCCGCGCAGATGCTTGAGGACGGGTACGCCCCTGGTGTCGAACCCGGTGGTCACCAGCACCGTGCCGATGGCCTCGGTCAGCTGGGCCACGGCCCGCTCGAACCGCTCGGCCACCTCGTCGGGGTCGGTGCCGGGGCGGATGATGTCGTTGCCGCCCGCGCAGAAGGAGACCAGATCCGGGGCGAGTGCCAGGGCCTGCGGCACCTGGTCCGCCACGATCTGGTCGAGCAGTTTCCCGCGCACGGCGAGGTTGGTGTACTCGAAGTCGCCCTCGGGCCGTCGGTCCGACAGCAGTACCGCGAACCGGTCGGCCCAGCCGACGAACGCCCCGTCGGGGCCGGGGTCGCCGACGCCCTCGGTGAAGCTGTCCCCCACCGCCGCGTACGACCCGATCACTGATGCATTGTCACTCTTCGAATCGTCTCCCACATCGGACCATGATTCACCTTCGACTGTGACCTACGCGACCGTAATTAAGGGTTGACGCTCGGTGAGATAAGACACTTTTAAATACTTTGCCAAGCCTGGAATAAGGCTCTGATCAGCGGCGTTTACGTGTCGATCGCCAGACGCTGAAGTCGCTGACCCGGATGTGGCTCCAGGTGGTCCGGAACGCGAAGTGCCCGCTCGCATAAGGCTCCGGGTCGGTGTAGTCGAACACCAGCCGGCCGTTGTTCCACCATCGCACGGTCGGACCGTCGGAGACGATCCGGACGCGATTGGGCCGGTTCGCGACGAGCAGCGGCTCGGTGTAGTCGTAGATCAACGGGCGCACGCCGGGCTCTCCGACGTAACGGCGCAGCCTGGTCGTCGTGTTGTAGTTCGCGCCGTAGCCCGCGTAGTACGTCGTGAGGTAGTCGTACTCGGCGAGCGCGCCGCCGCGCGGGGTGGCGAACAGGTCGTCCGGGGAGCGGACGTCGGTGGCGTTCCAGAAGTTGTTGAGGTCCGAGACACGGTCGTTGGCACCGCCCGCCGACACCGGTGTGGCGGTGTACTCCAGGACGTACGGCCCGTCGAGCCGCCGTCGGAACCATACGGTCGCACCGGCGGGCACGTCGACGTCCAGGGTCCCGTCCGCCGCGGTGACCGTGCCGCCCTGCTCCAGTTCCACGAACCACTGACCGAGGCCGTGGCGGAAGTCGTCGCGGGCGAGCAGCCGGCGCTGCCGGGGTACGGCGGTCGCGGGCGCGGCGGAGGCCAGGGCCGTGAGGGCGGCTCCGGCGGCCAGGGCTCCGAAGGCTCGGCGGGTGGTCGTCATGCGGCGGTTTCCTTCCGGCGGGGCGGCAGTGGCGGGAATCGCTGACAGAAAGCGCTTGCATCAACGGGGGTTCACTGTGCCGCCGTCCGCCGCCCGTGTCGATGCCCTGAGCACCCCCGCCACGAGAAGGAAACACGGAAGGCCGGACCCGGGGATCGGGGGTCCGGCCTTCTGAGTGCGTGTCAGACCAGTGCGGGCGCCGGGTCAGCCGACGGCGAGGCCCTTCGAGCGGAGGTAGGCGACCGGGTCCACGTCCGAGCCGTAGTCGGGGGTGGTCCGGATCTCGAAGTGGAGGTGCGGGCCGGTGACGTTGCCGGTGGCGCCGGAGAGGCCGATCTGCTGGCCCGCGGTCACGGTCTGGCCGACCGAGACGGAGAGGGCGGAGAGGTGGCCGTACTGCGCGTAGTAGCCGTCGGCGAGCCGGATGACGACCTGGTTGCCGTAGGCGCCGCCCCAGCCTGCCGTGACGACCGTGCCCGCGCCGACGGCCTTGACCGGGGTGCCGGTCGGGACGACGAAGTCGACGCCCGTGTGGTAGCCGCTGGACCACATACCGCCGGCGACGTGGTAGCCGGTGCCGACGGTGGCACCGGTGACCGGAAGGGTGAAGCCGGACGCGGTCGCCGCCGAGCCGGCCGAACCGTCCGAGGAAGCGGCCGGGGACGAGGTGGACGACTGCGGGTTCGACGGCGTCCCGGAACGGGAGCCGGAGTCCGCGCCGTCCGTCGTCGCGGCGTGACGGCCGCCGAGCGTGAGCCTGAGGCCGGGGTGGATCAGCGAGGGGTTGTCGCCGACGGCCTCCCGGTTGTCGGCGTAGAGCCGGTGCCAGCCGCCGCGGACGCTGTGCTCGCGGGCGATCTTCGAGAGATAGTCGCCGGGCACCACGGTGTAGACGCGGTGCGCGGAATGCGTGGCGGAATTCCTCGCGGCCGCCTTGTTCACCGCGGTCTTCTCGACCTTCGGAAGCGACTGCGTGGCCTTTTCGGAAACGGACTGCGAGGTGGCAGCGTGGGCGCCGGTGGCCCCCATGAGCGGCAGAGCCAGCGCGGCGCCACCGGTTCCGGCGACGGCCATCGAGCGGGTGAAACGCTGGGACTTGGGGCGGCGGTGCTTACCCTTCGCGGGCATGGCGCATTCCTCTCCGACGCCTGCGAGGTGAGCTGTCGGGTTCGGGCTGGAGCTGCCCGGCCACGCACCGTCGCGCGACTACACCCCTAGCCGTCCCGGGAACCGGAACAGGCGGTCTTACCTGGTGGGTCCCCCGCTCCTGCCGGGCACGGGTGAGTGTGTGTGGGGACTCCGGGCGGCGGCAGGATTCGGCGTTCCGTCCGGAAGTGTGGCGAACGTAAGCGAGTGAGACGCACGCGGACAAGCGGCCGGTTCCGCCTGTCCGAGTTTCACTTGATCCGTTACCGGAAATCCCGGTCACCGTCCGTAAATTCCGGCCTATTCGGTTTTCCAACCTTCTTGCAAAGCACCGGAATTACGTGAACATGACGCGCGACGGACGGTCACGAATATGACGCTCCTCACGCACGTCACGCCACGTCCCCTTATTCCAGAGCGAGTTGTAATGAAGGTGCTAATTCGGGCAGATGCATCAGATCCGACGGAGCCGGATGACCGACGCATCCAGGTCACCCTTCAGTCCGGTGTGCAGTCCGTGGTGCAACAGGACGGCACCCCGATACACTTCGCCCGTTTCGCGGCATTCGTAAGACGCCGTGGGGTCGAGACCCTGCAGCCGCACCGCCGGCGCCGGCTCGCCGTAGCTCTGGGCCTGCAGCCAGGCGAGGACGACGGTCTCGTCGCCGAGCGTGTACTGCACCGCGCTGAGCCCGCCGGTCGGCGGCCGCAGCCGGAACTGGTCGCCGCGCTGCACCAGGGGCCGGATCTCCTTGTAGAGCTCCACCCAACGGCCGGCCTCGGCGAGCTCCTCCTCGGTCCACTGCGAGAGGTCGCCGCCGACACCGAGCGCCCCGGCCATCGAGCTGACGAAACGGAAACGCAGACTGCTGACCCGGCCGTTGAGCTGGTGGTTCGGGCTGTCGGTGACCCAGGCGGACATCACCCGGGCGGGATGGATCTGGCTGAAGCCGTGCTGGATGGCGAGCCGGTCCAGCGGGTCGGTGTTGTCGGAGGTCCACACCTCGTCGGTGCGGCTCATGATGCCGAGGTCGATCCGCCCGCCACCGCCGGAGCAGGACTCGATGGCGACGCCCGGGTGGGCCGCGCGGAGCCGGTCGAGGAGGGCGTACAGCCCGCGGACGTGGTCGACCCACAGGCGCTGCGGGTAGGGCTCGCCGGGCCAGCCCGCATCGGTGAAGCAGCGGTTGAAGTCCCACTTGACGTAGTCGATCGGGGCGCTGGACAGCAGGGTGTCGAGCTGCCCCCAGAGGTACTCCTGGACGTCCTCGCGGGCCAGGTTGAGGACGAGCTGATTGCGCAGTTCCGTCCGCTTTCGCCCCTGCTGGTACTGCACCCAGTCGGGGTGGGCGCGGTACAGGTCGCTGTCCGCGTTCACCATCTCGGGCTCGACCCAGATGCCGAACTGCATGCCGAGGGCGTGCACGTAGTCGGCGAGGGGCTTGAGGCCCTTGGGGAAGCGGTCCGGGTTGGGCGTCCAGTCGCCGAGGCCGGCGCGGTCGCTGGTGCGGGCGCCGAACCAGCCGTCGTCGACCACGAACAGCTCCACGCCGATCGCGGCGGCCCGCCGGGCGAGGGTGGCCTGCTGCTCCTCGGAGATGTCGAAGGTGGTGGCCTCCCAGGAGTTGAACAGCACGGGCCGGTCCCGGTCGGCGTCCGGGATGATGTACGCCCGCTGGTAGGCGTGCCAGGCACGGCTCGCCCCGCCGAAGCCGCCGTCGGTCCACAGGCCCGCGAAGACCGGGCTGGTGTACGACTCCCCCTCGGCCAGCATCAGCAGGCCCGAGTCGTCGTAACCGGCGCCGCCGGTGATCTGCACGCGCGCGTCCGGGAGTTGGGCGACGGCGATCCGCCAGGAGCCGGACCAGCCGAGCGCACAGCCCCAGACCTCGCCGCGCTCCTCGGTGGCGTCGGTGTCGAGGGCGACCCAGGGCAGGTGCTGGTGGCTGGTGTGGCCGCGGCGGCTGCCGATGACCTTCTCGCCGTAGGTGAGCGGGGCGCTGGTGAGGCGGGACTCGGCGGCCCAGCGCCCGTGCAGCTGGGAGAGCCGCCAGCCCTCGCGGTCGGGGAGCGTCCAGGCGGCGGGGTCGGCGCGCAGCAGCTCCACGCGCGCGTGCCCCTCGTTGCCGACGGTCACCCAGCGCTCCACGACGTCGTCGCGCATCCGGTAGTGCAGGGTGATGAGGATCCCGTCGTCCCGGAAGCGCAGCCGCAGCTCGTCGCCGTCCGCGCCGGCCTCCGTCTCGTAGGCCTCGAAGGCCCACTCGGTGCCGCGCCGCTCCTCGGTGCGCACGGACAGGGAGGGGCGGACGAACCGCGGCCCGCCCTCGACGGGGTACTCCTCCCGGCCGTCGAGCGGCGACTCGAAGGCCCAGTAGCCGGGCAGCGCCCGGGTGCTGAGCTCCTCGGCGTCGGCGAGCTGGATTCTGGCGCCCCAGTGCAGGTGGAGCAGTTCGTCGGCCTCCGTGAGATGCAGCGCGTAGCTGCTGCCGGGGCCCGACAGGAGCCAGGTACGACCGTTTTCGGCGATGTCCACCATCGAGAAACCTCAAACCTCACACAGCTGCCAACAGATCCGCTCAAGCACCAACATCATCAAGGTCTGCGGGCTCCGGAAGCAAGGGCAACGGGCCTGCAGGCGATGCCTGTGGACAACTCATTGCCCGTGGAAACCGATGTCGTATGGTCGATCCAGTGCCCGTCGACGAGCAGCGCCGACGGGGCCGACCGGGAGGAGCCCCCCGTGACGCAGCAGGTCCCGTCCACCGAGCCCGAGCTGGCCGGGGTGCGCAACTTCCGTGACGTGGGCGGCCTGCCGACCGTGGACGGGCGGCGGGTGCGGCCGGGCGTGCTGTTCCGCAGCGGGCATCTGGCGCACGCCACGGAGCAGGACACGGAGTTCCTCGCCTCGCTCGGCCTGCACACCGTCTTCGACTTCCGCAACGCGGCCGACCAGAAGCTGGAGGGCCCGGACGTCGAGCTGCCCGGCACGCGGAACGTGAACCTGCCGCTGACCGACCCGGCGCACGGCGCCGAGTTCTGGAAGATGGTCCGCGAGGGTGACATCGAGCAGCTGCGCGGGCTCCTGGGGGACGGCAAGGCCGCGGCCCGGATGGTCAGCTCCTACCGCACGATCGTCAAGGAGCGCACCGACGAGCACTCCCACGTGCTGCACTCGATCGCCGAGGACAGCGTCCCGGCGCTGATGCACTGCGCGGCCGGCAAGGACCGGGCGGGCATCTCCATAGCCGTGACGCTGCTCGCGGTGGGCGTGGAGCGGGACGCGATCCTCGCCGACTACCTGGAGTCCAACGCCAAGCACCGCCGCTACAAGGTGCGGCGCAGCGGCGGCGGGGACAGCGCGTACAGCCCCGAGGTGATGGACCTGCTGAGCCCGCTCTTCGACGCCCGCGCGGAGTACCTGACGGCGGCCTTCGAGAGCATCGAGGAGACGTGGGGCGACGTCGACACGTACCTGGAGCAGGGTCTGAAGGTGGCCCCGGAGACCCGGGAGCGGCTGCGCGAGCGGCTGCTCGACTGAGGCTCAGCTCTTCGCGCCGAGGGAGAACAGCAGGAAGAGGAACGCGGCCAGGACGTGCCCGAGGGCGATGTAGATGATCAGCCGGACCCACAGGGCCCGGGGGAACTTCTCCTCCATGTCGGTCATGGCAGCTCTCCGGTGATCGGGCCCAGGCACAGCGCGGCCGTGGGACTCTGCAGCAGGGTGTGGACGAACAGGAGCTCGACCCCGTCCTGGTCCTCGGCGGCCAGCCGGTGCGGGGTCAGCGAGTCGAAGTGCGCGCTGTCGCCGGGCGCGAGCACATGGGTGGTGTCACCCAGACGCAGCCGGAGCCGGCCGCGCAGGACGTACAGCCACTCCTCGCCGGGATGCACCCGCACGATGTCGCCCTGGGAGCCGTACGGCACCCGGACGCGCAGCGCCTGCATCCCGCGGCCGGACGCCCCGGCCTGCCAGTACGTCCAGCCGCCGGCGCGGGTCGGTTCCATGTCGCCGGCGCGCACGATCGCGTCCCGGTCGGCGACGGTCTCGCCCAGCAGCTCCGAGACCGTCGTACCGTAGACACGCGCGAGCGCGAGCAGCATCGGCAGCGAGGGCTGCCGCTGCCCGGTCTCCAGCCGGGAGAGATGGGCGGGCGACAGCCCCGCGTCCCGGGCCGCGGCCTCCAGAGTGAGACCGGCACGGCGGCGCAGGGAGCGCAGCTGCGGGGCGACGGCGGGCAGGTCGCCCACCGGCCCGCCCGTATGCTCTTTCTCGTGCTCTTTCTCGGAGGAGCTCATGCCTCCATTCAGCCGGAGCTTTGCCCCTACGGCAATTTTCTTGCCTCAGAGACAAAAGGCTAACGGTTGGCCACCGCCTGCTTGATGAGCGTCTTGCCGAAGTCCCACATCAGGCCGCCGCCGCTGTGGGCGTCGTCCATGACGTCCGTGAAGGCGTCCACGAAGCGGTCCACGTCCGTCTCGTCGACGATCAGCGGCGGGATGAGCTTGATCACCTCCAGGTGGTCGCCGGAGACCTGGGTGAGGATCCGGTGCCGTTGCAGCAGCGGTACGACGACCATCTGGGCGAACAGGCCCTTGCGGGCGGCCTGGAGCATGGTCCAGCGGCTGCGTAGCTTCAGCGAGCTGGGCCGGCCGAACTCGATGCCGATCATCAGGCCCCGGCCGCGCACGTCGGCGAGCAGCTCGTACTTGTCGGTCAGCGCGGCGAGCCGGGACTTGAGCTGCTCCCCCACGGCCCGGGAATTGGCGACGATCTGGTCGTTCTCCATGACCGAGAGGACGGCGAGCCCGGCCGCCATGGCCTGGGCGTTGGCGCCGAAGCTCGCCGAATGGACCAGGACGCGGTCCATGGACGAGTAGACCTTCTTGAAGATCCAGTCCTTGCCGAGGGTCGCGCCGACCGGGACGTATCCGCCGGACAGCGCCTTCGCCACGCACACCAGGTCCGGTTCCACGCCCTCCTCGTGCTGGTAGGCGTAGAAGTCGCCGGTGCGGCCGAGGCCGGTCTGCACCTCGTCGGCGATGAGCAGCGCCTTGTGCCGGTGCAGCAGCTCCTGGGCGGCGCGCAGATAGCCGGGCGGGGCCTCGTGCACACCCTTGCCCTGGATCGGCTCGACGATCAGGGCGGCGACATCGCCCTTCTTCAGTTCGCGGGCGAGCGCGTCGAGGTCACCGAGAGGGACGGCGGTGTCGGGCAGCAGCGGGGCGAAGCCGTCCCGGAAGCCGTCCTCGCCGTTGACCGACAGCGCGCCGGTGGTCAGGCCGTGGAAGGCGTGGTCGCAGTAGAGGACACGGGGTCTGCCGGTGGCGAAGCGGGCGAACTTCAGGGCCGTTTCCACCGACTCCGTGCCGCTGTTGCCGAAGAACACCCGGTCCAGGTGCGGACTGTGCGCGAGGAGCCGCTCGGCGAGCAGCCCGGGCAGCGGCTGGCAGTCGAAGCGGGTGAGGTCGGCCAGCTGGGCGTCCAGGACGTCGTGCAGGGCCTTGCGGACGACGGGGTGGTGGCGCCCCAGGCCCATCACCCCGAACCCGGCGAGCATGTCCAGGTAGTCGTTGCCGTCCGCGTCCCAGAAGTGGGCACCCTCGGCCCGCTCATAGACCTTGTCGAAGCCGATGGTGTGCAGCATGCGCGGGAGCTGATGGTTCAGGTACTTCCCGTGCAGCTCGTACCGCTCACCACCGCGCTCGGCGAGCAGCGCACCGAGGTCGAACTCCTTGCTCATTCTTTCTCCTCGTAAGCGCCATCGATGACAGCGCCCTCGGCTGAGGCGCCCCGTAGGGGCGCGGGACGCATCGATTTGCGGCTGCCGCCGCGGGGCGCGACCAGCCCGGACGCCGCCGCACCCGCCACACGACCCCCCGCGGCACCCCGTCCCGCGAGACTGGACCCGATCCGCCCCGCGATCTCCACCGGCGTCAGCCCGATGTCGGCCAGCACCTCCCCCCGCTTCGCATGCGCCAGGAACTGCTCCGGAATCCCGAACCGCCGCACCGGCACGTCCACTTCGGCGTCGCCGAGCGCGAGCGCCACCGCCGAGCCCACCCCGGCCGCCCGGCTGTTGTCCTCGACGACGGCCACCAGCTGGTGCTGCGCCGCGAGGCCCGGCAGCGCCGGATCCACGGGCTTGACCCAACGCGGGTCCACGACCGTGCAGCTGATCCCCCGCGCGGCCAGCAGCTCCGCGGCCTGGAGGCACACCGGCGCCATCACACCGACCGCGACCAGCAGCACCCGCGGATCCTCCCCACGGTGCAGGACGTCGATCCCGCCGACGCGGTCGACCGCCGGGATCTCCGGGCCCACCGACTCCTTGGGGAACCGCACCAGGGTGGGCGCGTCGTCCACGGCGACCGCCTCGCGCAGCTGGAGGCGCAGCTGTTCGGCGTCGCGCGGGGCGGCGATCCGCAGGCCGGGGACGACCTGGAGGATCGACATGTCCCACATGCCGTTGTGCGACGCGCCGTCGACTCCCGTCACACCTGCCCGGTCCAGGACGAACGTCACCCCGCAGCGGTGCAGCGCCACGTCCATCAGCAGCTGGTCGAAGGCACGGTTCAGGAACGTGGCGTAGACGGCGACGACCGGGTGCAGTCCGCCGGTCGCGAGGCCGGCAGCCGAGACCGCCGCGTGCTGCTCGGCGATGCCCACGTCCCACACGCGGTCCGGGAAGCGCTCGGCGAACTTGCCGAGGCCGACCGGGTGCAGCATGGCCGCGGTGATCGCCACGACGTCGTCCCGTTCCTCGCCGATCCGGACGATCTCGTCGCCGAACACCGAGGTCCAGGAGGGGCCGTTGGACGGCGCGAGCGGCTCGCAGGTGAGCGGGTCCATCACGCCGACGGTGTGGAAGTGGTCCTCCTCGTGGGCGAGGGCGGGTTCATAGCCGCGGCCCTTCTCCGTGAGGCAGTGCACCAGCACCGGCCCGTGGAAACGTTTCGCGCGCCGCAGCGCCGACTCGACGGCCTTGATGTCGTGGCCGTCGATCGGGCCGACGTATTTGAGGCCCAGGTCCTCGAACATGCCCTGCGGGGCGAAGGCGTCCTTGAAGCCCTTCTTCGCGCCGTGCAGGGACTCGTAGATGGTGTTGCCGACGACCGGGGTACGCAGGAGGACGTCCTTGCCCCAGGCCAGCACCTTCTCGTAGCCGTCGGTGGTGCGCAGGGTGGCGAGGTGGTTGGCGAGTCCGCCGATGGTGGGGGCGTACGACCGCTCGTTGTCGTTGACGACGATGATCAGCGGGCGGTCCTTCGCCGCCGCGATGTTGTTGAGCGCCTCCCAGGCCATCCCGCCGGTCAGCGCGCCGTCGCCGATGACCGCGACGACATGGCCCTTCTCCCCCTGCACCTGGCGGGCCTTGGCGAGGCCGTCGGCCCAGCCGAGCGCGGTGGAGGCGTGGCTGTTCTCGATGACGTCGTGCTCGGACTCCTCGCGCGAGGGGTATCCGGACAGGCCGCCCTTGCCCCGCAGCTTGGAGAAGTCCTGACGGCCGGTCAGCAGCTTGTGGACGTAACTCTGGTGACCGGTGTCCCAGAGGATGCGGTCGACCGGGGACTCGAAGACCCGGTGCAGTGCGACGGTCAGCTCCACGACGCCCAGGTTGGGCCCGAGGTGGCCGCCGGTCCTGGCGACCGCGTGCACCAGGAACTCGCGTATTTCTTCGGACAGTTCACCGAGTTCCGCCTCGGACAGCGCCTTCAGGTCGCGTGGTCCCCGGATCTTCTCCAGAATCGTCACGCTCGGGCCCCCTTCGGTCCGTGCTGTTCAGCTCACGGTGACGGCGGGTGTTCCGGACCCGGCGCCGTCCTGCTCCATCTGCTCGGCGATCTTCATCGCTTCCTCGATGAGGGTCTCCACGATCTTCGACTCGGGCACGGTCTTGACGACCTCGCCCTTGACGAAGATCTGCCCCTTGCCGTTGCCGGAGGCGACCCCCAGGTCGGCCTCGCGTGCCTCGCCGGGGCCGTTGACCACGCATCCCATGACGGCGACGCGCAGCGGCACCTCCATGCCCTCCAGGCCGGCCGTCACCTCGTCCGCCAGCTTGTAGACGTCGACCTGGGCGCGCCCGCAGGACGGGCAGGAGACGATCTCCAGGCGCCGCTGCCGCAGGTTCAGCGACTCCAGGATCTGGATGCCTACCTTGACCTCCTCGGCGGGCGGGGCGGACAGCGAGACGCGGATCGTGTCACCGATGCCCTGCGAGAGCAACGCCCCGAAGGCGACCGCCGACTTGACGGTGCCCTGGAACGCCGGGCCCGCCTCCGTGACCCCGAGGTGCAGCGGGTAGTCGCACTGGGCGGCGAGCTGCCGGTAGGCCTCGATCATCACGACCGGGTCGTTGTGCTTGACGGAGATCTTGATGTCCCGGAAGTCGTGCTCCTCGAAGAGCGAGGCCTCCCAAAGAGCGCTCTCCACAAGCGCCTCCGGGGTCGCCTTGCCGTACTTCTCAAGGAGCCGGCGGTCGAGCGAGCCGGCGTTGACCCCGATCCGGATCGGCGTGCCGTGGTCCTTCGCGGCCCGCGCGATCTCCCGCACCTGGTCGTCGAACTTCTTGATGTTGCCGGGGTTCACGCGGACCGCCGCGCAGCCGGCCTCGATCGCCGCGAACACGTACTTCGGCTGGAAGTGGATGTCGGCGATCACCGGGATCTGGGACTTCTTCGCGATCGTCGCCAGGGCGTCCGCGTCGTCCTGCGTGGGGCAGGCGACGCGGACGATCTGGCAGCCGGACGCGGTGAGTTCGGCGATCTGCTGGAGGGTGGCGCCGATGTCCGAGGTGCGGGTCGTGGTCATCGACTGCACCGACACCGGGGCACCGCCGCCGACCGCCACCGGCCCGACATGGATCTGCCGGGACACGCGGCGCTCGGCGACGGGCCGGGCCGGGACCTCGGGGAGGCCCAGGGAAATGGCGGTCATGCGGTCACTCCCGGTTCCCGGAGACCGTCTCGCGCATCGCGCGGAGCGACTCCTTGAGGGATCCCATGGTGGCGAGGACGGCGGTGGGCTCGTAGCCGCAGTGCGCCATGCAGTTGGCGCAGCGCGGGTCCTTGCCGCGGCCGTACTTGTCCCAGTCGGTCTTCTCGATGAGTTCGCGGTACGTCGGCACGTACCCGTCGCTCATCAGGTAGCAGGGGCGCTGCCAGCCGAAGAGCGAGTAGTTCGGGATCGCCCAGGCCGTGCACGGGAAGTCGACCTTGCCCTCCAGGAAGTCCAGGAAGAGCGGGGAGTGGTTGAGCCGCCACTTCTTGCGGTTGCCGCCCGCGAAGGCCTTCTTGAAGAGCTCGCGGGTCTGCTCCACGCCGAGGAAGTGCTCCTGGTCGGGTGCCTTCTCGTAGGCGTAGGCGGGCGAGATCATCATCTCGTCGACCTTGAGGTCGTCGTTGAGGAAGTTGAGCACCTCGATGATGGTCTGTGGGGTGTCCGTGTTGAAGAAGGTCGAGTTGGTGGTCACCCGGAAGCCGCGCCGCTTGGCCTCCTTGATGGCCTCCACCGCCTCGTCGAACACGCCCTCCTTCGCGACGGACTCGTCGTGCCGCTCGCGCAGCCCGTCGATGTGCACCGCGAAGGCGAAGTACGGCGAGGGCGTGAACTTGTCCATCTTCTTGCGCAGCAGCATCGCGTTGGTGCACAGGAAGACGTACTTCCGCTTCGCCACCAACTGCCGCACGATCTCGTCGATCTGGGGGTGCATCAGGGGTTCGCCGCCCGCGATGGACACCATCGGCGCGCCGGACTCCAGCACCGCCCCGACCGCCTGCGCGACCGGCATACGCTGCTTCAGCACTCCCGCCGGGTGCTGGATCTTGCCGCAGCCCTCACATTTCAGGTTGCAGGCGAAGAGGGGTTCCAGCTCCACGATCAGCGGGAACTTGTCCCGCTTGCGAAGCTTCTGTTCAGCCAAGTAAGTAGCGACCTTGATCGTCTGACGCAGCGGCATGGCCATCTGGCTCACCTCCGGGGGAGCAGCAAAGAACGGTGCCATTCGAAGAAAGCTGGAAGAACGGATCGAAGAACGCGGAAAGCAGATATTCCACCGCGCACCGTGCCGATCCGGACGAGTTCATGTTCAGGAGCGTCCACGACCACCCTGACGGCCGCAACAGGGCGCTCGCCCGCGTGCACGGCGCTCAGGAGTGTGGCCGCCGACTCCATGTCGACCGCGATTGCGCCGGTCGCGAGCAGATCTGATCGCTCGTGACCGCGGACGACGTGATCGGAGCCGGTGACGGGGCCGGTGTGGACGGTGCGGCCGGGCAGGGTCCGCACGAGCTCCTTCACGAGGAGTTCGGTGCCGACGCACGGGACGCTGCCGCGGGGGTCCCGGGTCTCCTCGGCGACGACCAGGTCGCCGGGGTGCATCCCGGGGGCGAGTCCCGCACAGAAACCCGTCGCCAGGACCGCGGCACCGGCCAGCGCGGGATCGGCCAGGACCCGGGTGACGGACCGTTCCGCCGCCTTGGGTCCCATGCCGGTGCGCAGCACGGTGACGGGTCCGCCCGCGCCCCCGCGTTCGCCGGCGCGCAGGGCGAGGTGCTCGATGCCGAGTGCGCAGGCGATCAGCAGCGGGGCCGGCGCGGGCGTGGGGCTCATCAGTCCCCCTCGGCCTCGGGGGTGGGCTCGCCGTGGACGTAGCGGCCGAGCGCGGTGAGCGGGAAGACCTGCCGGTAGAGGTGGTAGTTGATGGAGAAGTCCCAGGGGAAGCCGGTGCCGGTGAAGTACGGCTCGTCCCAGGAGCCGTCCTGGCGCTGGGTCTCGGCGAGCCACCGGACGCCCCGCTCGACGGCCTTGGCGTCCTTCTCCCCCGCCGCGAGCAGCGCCATCAGCGCCCACGCCGTCTGCGAGGCGGTGGAGGCACCGCGCCCGCTCCAGTCGTCGGCGTACTTGTAGGAGCGCAGGTCCTCGCCCCACCCTCCGTCCTCGTTCTGGACCTGCTCCAGCCAGGTCACCGCCCGCCTGATCGCCGGGTGCGAGGCGGGCAGCCCGGCCGCGGTGAGCGCGGGCACCACGGAGCCGGTGCCGTAGACGTAGTTGACGCCCCAGCGCCCGAACCACGCGCCGTTCGGCTCCTGTTCGGCGAGCAGCCACTCGATTCCGCGCCGGGTGCGCGGGTCGTGCGACATGCCCTCGAAGGCGAGCATCTCCACGACGTGCGCGGTGACGTCGGCCGACGGCGGGTCGATGACCTCGCCGAAGTCGCAGAACGGCAGCCGGTTGGGGAACGGGCTGGTGTTGTCGACGTCGAAGGCGCCCCAGGCCCCGTTCTTCGACTGCATGCCGAGGTTCCACCGCACCCCGCGCCCGATGGCCTTCTCCATCCGCTCGGGGTCGTGGTGCCTGACCCGGCGCAGGGCGAGGACGACCTCGGCGGTGTCGTCGATGTCGGGGTAGTTGTCGTTGTGGAACTCGAACGCCCAGCCGCCCGGCGGCAGCTGGGGGCGCTTCACCGCCCAGTCGCCGGGCCGCACGATCTGCTCGCCGAGCATCCAGTCGGCGGCCTTGACGAGTTGCGGGTGGTCGGCGGGCAGACCGGCGTCGGCGAGCGCGATGGTCGCCAGGCAGGTGTCCCACACCGGCGACTGGCAGGCCTCGATCATCCGGCCGCCGTCCTCGCGCCACACGGCGTAACGATCCAGCGACTCGAGTCCCGCACGCACCACGGGGTGTTCGAGGTCGTAGCCGAGCAGGTACAGGGCGATCACCGAGTACACGGCCGGGGGCTGGATGCCGCCCCACGCGCCGTCGTTCTCCTGGCGCTCGACGATCCAGCGGCCGGCGGACTTCAGGGCGGAGCCGCGCAGCCGGCCCAGCGCGATCCTGCGGTAGCCGCGGACAACCTTGTCGAGCCGCTGGAAGACACCCTCCCAGCTCGCCACCGGAGCCAGCGGCTGGGGCGGGTTCGGGTTGGCCGGGTCGGTGTGGAGCTCGTCCAGCGGGAAAGGGGCGGGGCGCACCGGGCGCTTGGCCGAGACCACGGTGAGCGGCACGATGGTCTGCCGGGCCCACTGGCCGAAGTTGTAGATGCTGAGCGGGAACCACTTGGGGAAGTACAGGAGTTCCGGCGGGAGTTCGGGCAGGTCCTCCCATTTCCACCAGCCGAACAGGGCCAGCCAGATCCGGGTGAAGACCCGGGCGGCGGCGATCCCGCCACGCTCGCGGATCCAGGCCGACGCCTTCGCCATGTGGGGTGCGTCCGGCGCGTCCCCGGCCAGCCGCAGGGCGACGTACGCCTCGATGGTGGTGGAGAGTTCGCCGGGGCCGCCGTAGAAGGTGGCCCAGGTGCCGTCCGCGCGCTGCTCGCCGCGGATGAAGAGCGCGGCGGCGGCGGTCGTGGACTCGTCGCGGATGCCCAGGAACTGACGGAGCAAAAGGTCCTCGGCGTCCATGGTGACGTTGGTCTCCAGGTCACCCTTCCACCAGCCCTGCGCGTCCTGCTGGGCGAGCAGATGATCGGTGGCACGCCGCACGGCGCGTTCGGCTGCTTCTTGTACCCCGGCCGCCACGGGGGTGGTGTGGTCGGTTGTGGCCGAGTCGGCCCGGGGCGGAACGGTGGCCCCGGTGCTTCCGTCGGTCGTCGCTGTCATGGCTTCCCCTTCGTGCAGTCGTACGAAATCGTTCTGCTGTGGGTCCGCCGTCGGCCGGTGCTGGCTGCGCGCTCGCACCGGCCGGCGACTACGCGAGGGCTATTCGACCGATAATGATCATCTCTTTCGTACGACGACGAAGTCCGCGAGCGCCGTGAACTGTGCCCGTACCCGGTCGGGCATGTCGATGGCGTGCAGGGCCTCGATGGCGATGGTGTGCTGGCGGCGCGCCTCTCCGGCGGTCCACTCGCGGCCGCCGGCCTCCTCGATGAGGGCGGCGCGGGCGGCGAACTCCTCCTCGGAGAAGTTCTCGAAGTCGCTGCTCTTGGCGTCGGCGGCGAGGATCTCGCCGAGCCGCTCGGAGGCGGGCCCGCCGGCGGCGAGCGCGGCGACGACCGGGAGGGACTTCTTGCGCTGGCGCAGGTCGCTCCAGGTCTGCTTGCCGGTGGCGTCCGGGTCGCCCCAGATGCCGAGCAGGTCGTCGACGGCCTGGAAGGCGAGGCCGAGGTGGTAGCCGTACTTCTCCAGGGTGTCGGCGGTGCGGTCGTCGGCGCCGCCGAGCACCGCGCCGATGGAGCTGGAGGCGGCGAGCAGGGCGCCGGTCTTGTTGCCCTCCATCTCCAGGCACTCCTCGACGCTGACCCGGTCGCGGTGCTCGTAGGAGATGTCCTGGGCCTGGCCGTCGATCAGGGCGCGGGTGGCGGTGGTGAGCCGGCGGGTGGCACGGCCGGCCTCGACGGTGCCGAGCTCCAGCAGGACCTCGTTGGCGAGGGCGAACAGGGCGTCGCCGACCAGGATGGCCTGGGCGGGGCCGTGCACCTTCCAGACGGTGTCGCGGTGCCGGCGCTGTTCGTCGCCGTCCATCAGGTCGTCGTGCAGCAGGGAGAAGTTGTGGACGAGTTCGACGGCGACGGCACCGGGGATGCCGACCTCGGGGGCGGCGCCGGTGACCTCGGCGGAGAGCACGGCGAGCGCGGGCCGTACGGCCTTGCCGCCGTCGCCGTCGGCGGGGTTGCCCTCGGCGTCGATCCAGCCGAAGTGGTAGGCGGCCACGGTGTCCATGGGGGAGGCCAGGCGGTCGACGGCCGCCCGCAGTACCGGTGTGGCAAGGGTCCGGCCGCGCTCCAGGAGCGCGGTCACGTCCACCGCGTCGGCAGCCGTCTCGGCCGGGGGCACAGTGGGCACAGTTTCTCCTCTTGTTGCGGTACCGGGGGTGCGGGGGCCTGCCGCCTGCTGATCGAGCGTCACGCCGCCTCCTCGAACTCGAAGAGGTGACGGGGGCGGGGCCGGCCCAGAGTGCTCAACGCGGCATCGGCCGCACTGACACCGCTGCGGACCGCACTCTCCATGGTCGCGGGCCACCCGGTGGCGGTCCACGCTCCGGCCAGGTACAGGCCGAATGCCTTGGTGCGGGCGCCGGGCCGCAGCCGCCCGACGCCGGGGGTGGGGGCGAAGGTCGCGGTGCGCTCCCGGGTCACGAAGAAGTCCTGCACCCCGGCGCCGCGCGCACCGGGCAACAGCCGTTCCAGCTCGGGCAGATAGCGCTCGCGCAGGTCGGCGACGGAGGTGTCGATCTCGTCCTGGGCCGCCGACTGGGACAGCGCCAGGTACTGGCCCTCGCGCAGCCCGGAGGCGTGGGTACGGTCGAACACCCACTGGACCGGGGTGCCGAGGGCCGCGAAGAACGGCTTGGTGAGCACCGTGCGGTCGTAGACCACATGGACGTTGAGGATCGGCGCGGTACCGATCTCCAGAAGATTCCCGGGGGCGTCGAGGGCGCCGGCGGGCAGCAGGTCGTACGCCTCGCGCGGGGCGACGGCGAGCACGACGGCGTCGGCGGCGAGCGTCTCGCCGGGAACCTGAACGCTCCAGGTTCCGTTCTCGTTAGTGGAGACGGAGGTGACGCGTGTACGGACCTCGGTACGCACGCCCGCGGAGTCGAGCGCCTTGCGGGCCAGCCGGTCGTGCAGTTCGCCCAGCGGCACATGGGCCCAGCCGATGTCGGCCGCGCCCGGGTCGGACAGCAGACCGGTCTTGAACACCATCGCGGCGAGCCCCAGCGAGGCGTCGCCCGCGACCGCGTTGAGAGTGGCGACCCCGACCAGGTCCCACAGGGCCTCGATGGCACGCGCCGACTGGCCGTGTGCGGCCAGCCAGCTGCCGAAGTCCTGTGCGTCCAGGCTCGGATCGGCGAGGTCGAGCCCCTTGAGCGCGAGCGCGGCACGCCCGACCTTGGCCCGCTCGGCGAGCGAGAGGTGCGGATAGGCGGCCAGGCTGCGCCCCAGATGCAGGGGTACCGGCAGCGGGTCGCGACGGAGCCTGCCCAGGCGCCGCCCCTCCGGCTTGGCGAGGTCGAGCACAGGCACGTCGAGGCGGTCCTGCAGCGGTGCCAGCGCCGTGCCCTCGATGCGGTCGAGGAACCAGCGGTAGGCGGTGCAGCAACGCAGGTACACGTGCTGGCCGTTGTCCACGGTCAGGTCGCCGCGCTGGAAGGAGAAGGCGAGCCCGCCGAGCCGCGGCCTGCCTTCGAGCAACGTCACGCGCACCCCCGCGTCGGCGAGCCCGAGCGCGGCCGTGATGCCCGCGAGCCCGCCGCCGATCACGACGGCGGTGCGCCCGGACGGGATGTCGTCGTGCGTCCGTTCGGATCGCGTGCCGTCGGTCATCGTGCCGCCTCTCCTGGCCGCCCGCAGTGCCGGTGGAACGGGGCAGGGCGGGCCGTCGCAGTCAGGGACGCCATGCCGCGCCGGAGGGTTGCCTGCCGTTTTCCTCCGGTGGAGTCACCTTGGCCCACTTTGTCCATCAGGCGCGCCTCCTGACGGTCAGACGGGAGGTGTGGCGCCGGGTGTCGAGCCCGGACAGGCCACGCACGGCGACGTACGCCTTCTCGCGTCCGGGCAGCGAGACCCGGCCGCGCAGCACCGCCTCCGGTTCGCGCTCGATGCGGTCGAGCAGGCGGCGGTAGATGCCGGCCATGGCGGCGACACAGGCGCCGCTGCGCCGGTCGAGCATGGGCAGCAGCCGGTAGCCCTCGGCGAAAAGGGCACGGGCGCGCCGTACTTCGAAGTGCACGAGGCCCGCGAAGTCGGAGCCCTCCGGCGGGGTCGGCCCGTGGAACCCGGCCGAGCAGCCGAACTTGGCGAGGTCGTCGGCGGGCAGATAGGTACGGCCGTTGCCGGCGTCCTCGCGGATGTCCCTGAGGATGTTGGTGAGCTGGAGCGCGAGACCGAGCGTGTCGGCGTACTCCGGCGCACGTTCGGCGCCGCGCGCCCCGGGTTCCGTACCGAACACGCCGAGCGAGAGCCGGCCGATGGCGCCGGCCACGCACCGGCAGTAGACCTTGAGGTCGTCCCAGGTCTCGTAGTGCTCGCCGCGTACGTCCATCAGCACGCCGTCGATCAGCTCGTCCAGGCCGCCGAGCGGGATCGGGAAGGCCTGGGCGGCATGCGCGAGGGCGACCGCGACCGGGTCGGTGTCGTCCTCGGCGACCCCGCCCTCCTGGACCCGGGCGAGCAGCGCCCGGGTGTCCTCCAGGCGGGCCGCCTTCACGTCGCCGGCCAGCTCGCCGTCGCCGATGTCGTCGACGCGCCGGGAGAAGGCGTAGAGCGCCGACATGGCACGCCGCTTGGGCGCCGGGAGCAGCCTGATGCCGTAGGCGAAGTTCCGTGCCTGCTGTCCGGTGACGGTCTCGCAGTAGCTGTAGGCGGCGAGTACCGGTGCGGACACATGTGTGGGAGAGTCCACGGTCCGGATCACCCCTCTCCTCGCAGAGTCACGCCCACCTCACGCAGCAACCGGCCCTTGCCGGGCTTGGGCGGGCCTGGAAGTACGTCGTATTCGGCGGCGGCGATCGCGTGGACCGCCGCCCTTCCCCCCGCCACGAACCCCGCGAGCAGCAGCTTCAACCTGCCGTGGACGCTACCCACAAGGGGGGCGCCTTCATTCAGGAGATCGCGGGCGCGTTGTGCTTCGTATGCAACCAGTGCACGCACCGATGCGCCTGCGGTTTTCCTGGCGAGATCCGCCTCCTGGACGTGAAAGCGCTTCATGTCCTCGGCGGGCAGATAGATCCGGTCGCGGCCGAGGTCCTCGGCCACGTCCTGGAGGTGTTCGACGATCTGGAGTGCGGTACAGATCGCGTCGGAGAGCCGGATCCGCTCGGAGGTCGAGGTGCCGGTGACGGCAAGGACCAGGCGGCCGACGGGGTTGGCGGACAGCTCGCAGTAGGCGACGAGGTCGTCGTAGGTCTCGTACCGCTTGACGAGCTGGTCCTGGCGGTTGGCGGCGACCAGCCCGAGGAACGGCTCGGGGGTCAGCGCGCGGCGGCGGACGGTCGGCTGGAGCTTGCGCAGCAAGGGGTGGTGCGGGGTGGCGTCGAAGACGCGGCGCAGGTCGGCCTCGAAGGCGTCGAGCAGGACCAGGCGGTCCTCGGCCTCCTCCGGCGACACCCCCAGCAGCCGTGCGTCGCCGCCGCCGGGGGCCAGGTCGCCGTCGCCGATGTCGTCGACGAGGCGGGCGAAGCCGTACACCGCCATCAGGTCGTCGCGCCAGGCTTTCGGCAGGAAGAAGGGGGCCACGGGGAAGTTCTCGTCCGCGGCCTTGTCCAGGGTGCCGCGCTCCGGGTCTCCGGTGCGCACCGGGCCGGCTGCCGTCACCGTTCGCTGCCCGGGGCGGGGACGGCGCGGCCTGCGTTGAGCTGGGGAGTTTCCGTAGCCATTGCCGTCACATCTCCCGTTCTACACTGCCGACCCAATACACACTATTTCGGACACGCCGCCCAGCGGCCCGCGGGGCGGCCCGGCAGAGGGTGTCGCGCATTATCGCCCCACTTGCCGCTTTCCGGGACCGGTACAGCTTACGTTGTACAACGCATCGAGGATCGTCGGGGTGTCCCGCAGATCACAACAACACACCGATTGCCGTCAAGATTCCTAAGGCGAGCCGGAGTTGACGTTTCCTTTGCAGACGCCGGGCCCCACCGGAAAGGTTCCGGCAGGGCCCGGGGCGTGGCGGGCTACTTGCCCGTGAACTTCTCGTACTCCTGGAGCACCTCTTCGGTCGGGCCGTCCATGCGCAGCTCACCGCGCTCCAGCCACAGGACGCGGTCACAGGTGTCGCGGATCGACTTGTTGTTGTGACTGACCAGAAACACCGTGCCGGCATGCTCGCGCAGTTCGCGGATCCGGTCCTCGGAGCGCTTGCGGAAGGCCGCGTCACCGGTGGCCAGCGCCTCGTCGATCATGAGGACGTCGTGGTCCTTGGCGGCGGCGATGGAGAAGCGGAGCCGGGCCGCCATGCCGGAGGAGTAGGTCCGCATGGGCAGGGTGATGAAGTCGCCCTTGTCGTTGATGCCGGAGAACTCGACGATCTCCTGGTAGCGGGCCCTGATGTCCTCCCGGGACATGCCCATCGCGAGGCCGCCCAGGATGACGTTGCGCTCGCCCGTGAGGTCGTTCATCAGGGCCGCGTTGACGCCGAGCAGCGAGGGCTGGCCGTTGGTGTAGACCCGGCCCTTCTCGGCCGGCAGCAGGCCGGCGATGGCGCGCAGCAGGGTGGACTTGCCGGAGCCGTTGGAGCCGATCAGGCCGATGGCCTCGCCCCGGTAGGCGACGAAGGAGACCCCGCGGACGGCGTGCACCTTGCGGACGCCCCGGTCGTCGCCGCGCTTGAAGATGCGGCTGAGGGCGGCCGTCGCGCTGCCCTTGCCGGTCTTGGCGCCGTTGACCCGGTAGACGATGTGCACGTCCTCCGCGATCACGGTGGGGATCCGCTCCCCCTGGCTCTGCTCCACGTCGTTCAGGTCAGCCACGGCCGTACCGCTCCTCCGCCTTCCAGAAGTACACGAAACCGCCGGCGAACACGACCACGGCCCAGGACAGGGCGACGGCCCAGACGTGCGGCGGCAGGTTCGAGGCGCCGTAGCCGTCGATGAGGGCGAAGCGCATCAGGTCCATGAAGACGGTGGCGGGGTTCACCTGGAGGAGCGTGCGCGCCCACTCCGGCCGGCCCTCCATCATCTTGGTGATCGAGAACATCACACCGGACATGTACATCCAGGTGCGCAGCACGAACGGCAGCAGCTGGGCGAGGTCCGGGGTCTTGGCTCCCATCCGGGCCACGATCAGGGCCAGTCCCGTGTTGAAGAGGAACAGCAGGAACAGGATCGGGACGACCAGCACCCACGAGAGACCCGGGTGGCTGCCGAACCCGACCACCACGGCGATCATGACGATCATCGAGAACAGCAGCTGCTGGAGCTGCTGGAGCGCGAAGGAGATCGGCAGCGAGGCGCGCGGGAAGTGCAGCGCGCGCACCAGACCGAGGTTGCCGGAGATCGCCCGCACGCCCGTCATGATCGAGCTCTGGGTGAACGTGAAGGTGAACACGCCGGTGACCAGGAACGGGATGTAGATGTCCTGCGACATGCCACGGCTGGCGTGCAGGATGACGCCGAAGATGAAGTAGTACACGGCCGCGTTCAGCAGCGGCGTGGCCACCTGCCAGAGCTGGCCGAGCTTGGCCTGGCTGTACTGGGCGGTGAGCTTCGCCTGCGAGAAGGCCAGGATGAAGTGGCGCCGTCCCCAGAGCTGGCGTACGTACTCGACGAGCGAGGGGCGTGCGCCGCTCACCGCGAGCCCGTACCTGGCGGCGAGCTGCGCCGCCGTGAGGCCTTCGTCGGGCGACGGCACCGCGCTCACCGCGATCCCGCCGTCATGCGTTGTCTCACTCAAGGGTGGAAGCCTTCGTCTCCGGATCCGTCTTCGGATTCGCTTTCGGATGCATCTTGGATGCGTCTTACGTTCGTCTTACGGAATTGTGCTACCGGACGCGACACGTCTCCGCCATCGGACACAATCCCGGGGCGTCCGCGCGCCGTGCGCGGCCGTTCCCGGGCGTGTCCGCACGCCGTACGCGCGGACACGCACCTTCGAGCTTGTCAGATCACCGGGGGACGGCCCAGTCGCGTGAGTTTCCACACGGTGCGCCAGCGCATCGGGCGGCGTGGTCCGCACGGGGTGGTCCAGCCCTCCCGGAAGCCGGCGAACCAGGCGTGCAGGGCCGGGCGGGAGGGGCGGCGCACCAGGGTCAGCAGCATCCACACCCCGAGGTAGACCGGGACCAGGAGGGCGGGCAGGTTGCGCCGGGCCAGCCAGACCCGGTTGCGGGCGACCATCCGGTGGTAGACCGCGTGCCGGGAGGGCGCGGTGGTGGGGTGGTTGAGGACCATGTCGGAGCGGTAGTCGATCATCCAGCCGGCGTCCAGGGCCCGCCAGGCCAGGTCGGTCTCCTCGTGGGCGTAGAAGAACTCGTCCGGCAGGCCGCCGACCTCGGCGAGGACCTGGGTGCGGACGGCGTTGGCGCCGCCGAGGAAGGTGGTGACCCGGGAGGAGCGCATCGGGTCGGAGGCCCGCAGTCGCGGCACGTGCCGGCGCTGGGTCTGCCCGGTGTCCGGGTCGGCGATGCGGAAGCTGATGATGCCGAGCCGCTGGTCGGCGGTGAAGGCCTGGCGGCACAGTTCGGCGGTGTCGTGCTCGGCGAGCAGTCCGTCGTCGTCGAGGAAGAGCAATATGTCGACATCTCGGCCGCTCGGGCCGAAGGCCTCTATGCCGACGTTGCGCCCGCCGGGGATCCCGAGGTTCTCGGGCAGCTCCAGGGTGCGGACGCCGTCCGGCACCTCCGGGACGGGCGAGCCGTTGCCGACGACGACCACCTCGACCCGCTCGCCGTCCTGCTTGGCGACCGAGTCGAGGAGGGCGCGCAGTTCGTCCGGGCGGTTGCCCATGGTGATGACGACCGCGCCGACCTTCAGCCCGGCGCTCACCGCAGCCTGCTCGACGCGAGGACCGAGACCAGGTGCAGCAGGGTCTGCAGCAGCGCGATGCCGGCGAGCACGGCGGTGCCCAGCCGGGTGAAGAAGAGGTCGCCGCGGACGTGGTCCACGATCGCCAGGGCCAGGATCAGCAGCGAGGCCTCGATGCCGAGGATCAGCCGGTGGAACCGGAGCAGGGCGGCGGCCCGGCGGGCCAGCGCCATGCCGGAGGAGCGCATCTCGGCGGCGGCCTCCTTGACCACCGGCAGCCCGGCCTGGTGGCGGGCGACGCCGACCAGGTCGGTCTCGGCCTTGATCAGGATCGCGCCGAGCGCGGCCAGAGTGCCGAGGAAGGCCCACAGCCAGTCGATACGGCCGCTGCCGAACAGGTCGGCGGCGCGCAGCCCGAGCCCGACAAGAACGGCCGCGTCGGTCAGATACGCGCCCACCCGGTCGAGGTAGACCCCGCCCAGCGAGTACTGCTGCTTCCAGCGGGCGACCTCGCCGTCGACGCAGTCGAGCAGCAGGTACATCTGGACGCAGACCACGCCGAGCACGGCGCCCGTGATCCCCGGCACCAGCAGGGCCGGGGCCGCGAGCACGCCGAAGACGGTCATCAGGTACGTGAGCTGGTTGGGCGTGACCCTGGTGTTCACCAGGTAGCGGTCCACCCGCAGGGACACCTCACGCATGTAGAGGCGCCCCATCCAGTGCTCACCGCTGCGCCGGTCCTTGACCCCCACGGGGTGCACGACCGGACGGAGTTCAGCTACCGATGGCCTTGACATAGTCGACGTAGAAGTCCTTGATCTGGTGGGTCTTGAGTTCGAGGTGTTCGAGGATGGTGTAGCGGCCGGGCCGGGTCTCCGGAGCGAACTCCACGACCCGGACGAACTCGTCCACGGTGAAGCCGATCTCCTCCGGCAGCACCGGCAGTCCGTGCCGGCGCAGCACATCGGCCATGTACACGGACTGCTCGTGGGCTCCGCGCAGGTACATCGCGAAGGCCGCACCGAGCCCGCACTGCTCGCCATGGCTGGCGGCACGCCTCGGGAACAGCAGGTCGAAGGCGTGGTTGATCTCGTGGCAGGCGCCGGAGGACGGGCGGGAGTCGCCCGACACCGACATGGCGATACCGCTGAGCACCAGCGCCTCGGCGAGGACCTGGAGGAAGTCGTTCTCGCCGATGCCGCCGGGGTGGCGCAGCACCGCCTCGCCGGCCTGCCGGGCCATGGCGGCCGCCAGACCGTCGATCTTCTCGCCGTTGACGCGGTGGGACAGCTCCCAGTCCGCGATCGCCGAGATGTTGGAGACGGCGTCGCCGATGCCCGAGCGTACGAAGCGCGCCGGGGCCTCCCGGATGACGTCGAGGTCGATGACGACCGCGATCGGGTTCGGCACACCGTAGGAGCCGCGGCCCGCGTCGTTGTCGAGGGTGGCGACCGGCGAGCACAGGCCGTCGTGCGCGAGGTTCGTCGGCACGGCGACGAGCGGCAGGCCGACCCGGGCCGCGGCGAACTTGGCGCAGTCGATGATCTTGCCGCCGCCGAGGCCGACGACCGCGTCGTAGTGGCCGGCCTTGATGTCGCCGGCCAGCCGGATCGCGTCGTCGAGGGTGCCGCCGCCGACCTCGTACCAGGTGGCGCCGGGCAGGCTCGGCGAGACGCGTTCGCGCAGCTTCGAGCCCGAGCCGCCGCTGACGGCGACGGCGAGCCTGCCCGAGTGCGAGATGCGTTCGTCGGCGAGGACGCCCGCCAGGTCGTCGAGGGCACCCGGGCGGATGTCGACGACGACCGGCGAGGGGATCAGCCGGGTCAGTACTGGCACGCGATCTCCCGTCCCCTGGCGAGATCGTCGTGGTTGTCGATCTCGACCCACCGGACGTCGCCGATCGGCGCCACGTCGATCCGGAAGCCGCGGTTGACCAGCTCCTGGTAGCCGTGCTCGTAGAACTGCTGCGGGTCGGTCTCCCAGACCGCCTTCAGCGCGTCGGCGAGCTCGGGGGCCGCGTCGCCCTCGATGAGGGTGACGCCGATGTACTCGCCGGTGGCCTCGGCGGGGTCCATCAGCTTGGTGATCTTCGTCATGCCCTTGTCGGCGTCGACGACGACCTTCATCTCCTCGTCCGCGAGGGACTTCACGGTGTCCAGGGCGAGGATGATCCGCTTGCCGTCGCCGCGGGAGGCGAGCAGCGTCCTCTCGACGGAGACCGGGTGCACGGTGTCGCCGTTGGCGAGGATCACGCCGTCCTTGAGGGCGTCACGGCCGCACCACAGGGAGTAGGCGTTGTTCCACTCCTCGGCCTTGTCGTTGTCGATGAGGGTGAGCTTGAGGCCGTACTTGGCCTCCAGGGCCGCCTTGCGCTCGTAGACGGCCTCCTTGCGGTAGCCGACGATGATCGCGACCTCGGTCAGGCCGATCTCGGCGAAGTTGCCGAGGGTCAGGTCGAGCACCGTGATCGAGTCCTCTATCCCGGCAGGCCCCACCGGCACCAGCGCCTTGGGCAGGCTGTCGGTGTAGGGGCGCAGACGCCGTCCGGCGCCGGCCGCCAGCACGAGGCCGATCATGCGGGTTCTCCTTCATCGTGTACGGCGGGCGCCCCTGCGGACACCCAGAAGCGGATGCTCTCGACGAGCACCAGCCCGGCCACGGCCACGGCGAGGACCGTGAGCGCGACCTTGAACTGCGCGGCGGTGAGCACCGCGGCCAGGACAGTGACCAGCAGGACTCGCCCTTCCTGCCCCCCGATGGCGCGGACCAGCCAGGCCGGCGGCGCCTCGGCGTCGCCGCGGATGCGGTACACCGTGTCGTAGTGATGGTAGGCGACGGCGGCCACCAGGCCGAAAGCCGCAGGAAGGGCTCCGTTTACCCCAGCTTTACTTGCGAGGATGAGCACGGTGCCGTATTCGGCGGCGCGGAAGAGCGGCGGGACCAGCCAGTCGAGGGCGCCCTTGAGGGGGCGGGCGAGGGCCCGGCCGGAGGCGAGGGTGTAGGCGAAGGCGCCCACGACCGGTGCCCAGGTCACACCGGAGAGGAGAGAGACGGCGAGAATCGCCGTGCCGGCGAGCGCCACCAGGAACGGGGAGCCGAGGGGGGCGGCACGCATGGTGCGGGACACGAATCCGGCGAGGGGGCCGTTGTCGGCCAGGTCCGCGAGTGCCTTCGCCGCCCGGTCCGTCCGCTTCGCCTTCCGGGTCAGCGACCGCAGCACCCGCCCGGCCGTGGTGTACGTGGCCGCGAAGGCGCAGCCGATCAGCAGTACCCAGAAGGTGATCCGGGGGGTCGTGGCCGCCGTGAGGACGGCTATCAGTGCCCATCGTTCGCCGATGGGCAGGACTATCATCCGGCGCACCCAGACCGTCCAGCCGACGCTGTCGAGGCGGCCCGAGAGGGCGGCGGTGGGGCTGGTGTTGGCGGTGGCGTCGTGGTTGGCCTCGTTGAAGGAGAAGTCGACCACGTGCCGGCAGGTCTGCAGGATCATGGCGCCGAGAGCGAGGGCCCATACGTCGTCGCCACCGCGGGCGGCACCCACGGCGAGGCCCGCGTAGTAGGCGTACTCCTTGGCCCGGTCGAAGGTGGCGTCCAGCCAGGCGCCGAGCGTGGAGTACTGCAGGGAGTAGCGGGCGAGCTGGCCGTCGGTGCAGTCCAGGACGAAGGACGCGATCAGCAGGACGCCCGCGGCGACGAACCCGGCCCGGGTGCCGGTGGCCGCGCAGCTCGCCGCGATCAGGGCGGTGAGCAGGGAGGCGGTGGTGACCTGGTTGGGGGTCAGTCCGCGCCTGGCGCACCAGCGGGCGATGTACCGCGAGTACGGGCTGATGAAGAAGGTGGTGAAGAAGCCGTCGCGGGACTTCACGGCCGACTTCAGGCGTACGGCCTCGTCGTCGACGGCGGCGACGGCCTGCCGCGCCTCGTTGCGGGCCTGCGGATCGTCGGGGACGGCGGCGACCAGGCTGCCGAGCTCGGTGTGGTGGACGTCCGTGTCCAGGGCGGTGACGAGACCGTCGACGGCGAGGGCGGTACCGCCGCCCGCGGAGGACTCCCTGGCCAGCGCCCGGGTCAGCGCCGGACGGCCGGCGGGCTGGGCGGTGACGGCGCCGGGGATCGCGGCGAGCGGGAAGCGGGGGTCGGTGAGACCGAGCCGCAGGGCGTGCACATGACCGACGAAGCGGGCGTCGACGACGGCGACGCGCCGGTCGGCGGGGACGGCGGTGAGCAGGGCCTCGGTCTCGGCGGTGTCCGACGCCGTCCGCACCTCGAAGCCGAGCGCCCGCAGATCGCTCTCCAGTGACGATCCGGGGACCGGCGGACCGGTGACGATGGCGGTCGACAACCGAACTCACTCCCTGAGTGCCGGCGTACGGGCGCCGGTCCACTGCGTAGTCGGGCGGGGTGTGCCTGGTGGCCCCCGGGCGGCATTCGGCAGAGGTTATCGGATGGTGAGGACTGCTTGTTCACCGGCCGTTCACGGCACGGTCGACCCGCTCTGCCCCGGCCTTTGCCGAGATCATCATCCGTGATCCTGGCCCCGGCCCACAAACCGCGTTCACAGAACGGGCATCGGGGACACCCGCCCACGGCGTCGCGACCGCCCACCCGCACGGCCCGACCCCTCACGGACGGTAACTGAGGCTACCCTGACCTGCGCTTCGTTTCCGCAGGTCAGGGCATATGACAACGGTGTTCAGTGCCGCGTTGCCGGATACCCCCCACCCGTAGTTCACTGTGATCCCGGGCGGAACAAAGGAGGCGTATCTCATGGGGGCAGGTCACGACCACGGCCACGGGCACACCCACGCGCCGGCCACCGGTACGGCCGCGGCGGCGTACCGCGGGCGGCTTCGGGTGGCGCTCGCCATCACCCTCGGGGTGATGGTGGTCGAGATCGCCGGCGGTCTGGTGGCCGACTCGCTCGCGCTGATCGCGGACGCGGCCCACATGGCGACCGACGCGCTGGGCCTCGGCATGGCCCTGCTGGCGATCCACTTCGCCAACCGCCCGCCGAGCACCAACCGCACCTTCGGCCTCGCCCGCGCCGAGATCCTCGCCGCCCTGGCGAACTGTCTGCTGCTGCTCGTGGTCGGCGGCTATGTGCTGTACGAGGCGATCCAGCGGTTCCTCACACCCGCGGACACCCACGGCGGCCAGATGATCGTGTTCGGTCTGATCGGCCTGGTCGCCAACATGATCTCGCTCACGCTGCTGGTGCGCGGCCAGCAGGAGAGCCTGAACGTGCGCGGGGCCTTCCTGGAGGTGGCGGCCGACGCGCTGGGCTCGCTGGCGGTGCTGATCTCGGCCGTGGTGATCCTGACCACCGGCTGGCAGGCGGCCGACCCGATCGCCTCGCTGGTCATCGGCCTGATGATCGTGCCGAGGACGCTGAAACTGCTGCGCGAGACCCTGGACGTCCTGCTGGAGGCGGCGCCACGGAACGTCGACATGACTGAGGTGCGGACGCACATCCTCGCGCTGGACGGTGTGGAGGACGTCCATGATCTGCACGCCTGGACGATCACCTCGGGGATGCCGGTGCTCTCGGCGCACGTGGTGGTCCGCTCGGACGTGCTGAGCGCCATCGGCCACGAGAAGATGCTGCACGAGCTGCAGGGCTGCCTGGGCCACCACTTCGATGTGGAGCACTGCACCTTCCAGCTGGAGCCGGGCGGGCACGCGGAGCACGAGGCCCGGCTCTGCCACTGACTCCGTCACGGTCAGGTACTGGAACGCAGCGCTCCGCACTCCCCCGGCGTCCTTGTGTTCGAGACCCCCGGACGGTTCCCTCCGGCACCCGTAGGGCACGATCAACTACCGGGTCCCTCTTCCGGCGTGCCCGTGCCGGGAAGTGCCGGGAGTGTCGGATTCGTACGGCAGACTTGGTGCGAAGACCGAGGCGAAGGATGGGTATGCCGATCACACCTGCCACCGCGACGCACAGCACGTCGGAAGGGACCGCAGACGCGATTTTCCTTGAACTCGTCGACGAGAAGGGTGTGACCATCGGCACCGCGGAGAAGCTGGCCGCGCACCAGCCGCCCGGGCAGCTGCACCGGGCGTTCTCCGTCTTCCTCTTCGACGAGCACGGCAGGCTGCTGCTCCAGCAGCGGGCACTGGGCAAGTACCACTCCCCCGGCGTGTGGTCCAACACCTGCTGCGGCCACCCGTACCCCGGTGAGGCCCCCTTCGCGGCGGCCGCCCGGCGGACCTTCGAGGAGCTGGGGGTCTCCCCGTCGCTGCTCGCCGAGGCGGGCACGGTCCGCTACAACCACCCGGACCCGGCCTCCGGCCTGGTCGAACAGGAGTTCAACCACCTGTTCGTCGGCATGGTCCAGGCGCCGCTCGCGCCGGACCCGGAGGAGGTCGAGGCGACCGTCTTCGTGACAGCCGCCGAGCTGGCCGAACGGCACGCCCAGGACCCCTTCTCGTCCTGGTTCATGACCGTGCTGGACGCGGCCCGCCCGGCGGTCAGGGAGCTGACGGGCCCGTCCGCCGACTGGTGAACCCCCTCAGGGCAGCGTCGCGGGTTTGAGCGGCAGGGCGGCCCAGATCACCTTGCCGCCGTTCGACGTGTGCTCCACGTCCACGACTCCGCCCGCCTCCCGGGCCACCTCGCGCACCAGCAGCAGCCCCCGACCGCCGGTCTGGCCGTGGTCGGCCTCCAGGGCGGTCGGGCGGTAAGGGTGGTTGTCCTCCACCGACACCCGCACCCACTCGGCGCCGACGGCGACCTCGACGGCGAGCATCGGCGACAGCAGCGCCGCGTGCTTGACCGCGTTGGTGACCAGCTCGGAGACGATCAGCAACAGCCCGTACACCAGGTCCTCCGAGACCGGGACGCCCTGGCGCTGGAGCAGGTCCCGTACGGCGCGCCGCGCCTGCGGGACCGAGGCGTCCACGGCGGCGGCGGTGAACCGCCAGACTCCTTCGTACGGCAGCGGATCCGGCGGCGGAGCGCCGCCTCCCTCTGGACGCGGGTCGTGCCCGCGCCCGTGGTTCTCCATCGTCCGGTCGCCACCCTCGCGCTCGATTGTCACCACACGTCGAGTGTTGGTAACGACCCGCTCCACTCCGGATGACTGAACACAAGTCAGCAACTATCGAACGGATCTGACCGTTGGCGTATGACAAGGTCAGTTGTGGAGCGACTCTTGCCCTCCTCAATGCCGACTTCGCGAACTATTCGGGTTGTACGGGTATGAGAACTTTCCGCGCAGACGGGGTGCGGCTCCCCGGACACCACCGGAAATCGGCTCCTCCCGGGCGCGGATACCATCCCGCACCATGGAGTCCCGCCTCGACCACCAGGTCAGAAACGCCGTTGCCACGGTAGTCATCGGCAACCCGGCCAAACGCAACGCGATGACCGCGGAGATGTGGCGCGCCCTCCCGCCCCTCCTCGACGCCCTCGCGGCCGACCCCGCCGTGCGGGCCCTCGTCCTCACCGGCGAGGGCGGCACCTTCTGTGCCGGCGCCGACATCTCCACCCTCCGGGGCTCCTCCGCCGAGGCACAGACTCTCGCCGTCGCGGCCGAGGAGGCGCTCGCCGCGTTCCCCAAGCCGACCCTCGCCGCGGTGCGCGGCCACTGCGTCGGCGGCGGCTCGCAGCTCGCCGCCGCCTGCGATCTGCGGTTCGCCGAGGAGGGCGCGCTGTTCGGGGTGACACCGGCCAAGCTCGGCATCGTCTACCCGGCCGCCTCCACCCGGCGCCTGGTGTCCCTCGTCGGCCCGGCCACCACCAAGTACCTCCTCTTCTCCGGCGAGCTGATCGACGCGGAGCGGGCGCTGCGCACCGGTCTGGTCGACGAGGTGCTGCCGGAGGGCGAACTGGACAAGCGGGTGGCCGAGTTCACCCGGACCCTGGCGGCCCGCTCGCAACTGACGCAGGCCGCCGCGAAGGAGTTCGCGAACGGCCGCGCGGACCGGGACGCGCACTGGGCGGAGCAGGCCCGCGGCAGCGGCGACACCGCCGAGGGTGTCGCCGCGTTCCTGGAGCGCCGTCAGCCGCGGTTCACGTGGGCTGTTCCCGGCCGAGGATGAACCGGCTCGCCGAGCGGAGCAGGTCGACGACCTCGGCGGGCGCCTTCTCCGGGGAGCCCGCGTCGTAGGGCGGCTGCGGGTCGTACTCGATCCCGAGCTGTACGGCCTGGGCGACGGCGTCCCCGGAGATCCGGCCGAGCAGGGCGAGGCCCATGTCGATCCCGGAGGAGACGCCGGCCGCGGTCACGTACTTGCCGTCGGTGACGACCCGCTCCCCCGTCGGCTCGGCGCCGTACTTGCGCAGCTCGTCGAGGGCCAGCCAGTGCGAGGTGGCGCGGCGTCCTTCGAGGAGGCCGGCGGCGGCGAGCAGCAGCGAGCCGGTGCACACGGAGGTCGTCCAGGTGCTGGTGGCGTCGGCGGTGCGGATCCAGTCGAGGAGGACCTGGTTCGTCATCTGCGGGGTCTGGCCGGGGCCGCCGGGCACGACCACGACATCGGGGTGCGGCACCTCGGCGAGGGTCCGGTCGGCGATCAGGGCGAGGTTCCCGTTGTCGGTGCGGACGGGGCCGGCCTCCTCGGCGACGAAGACGACCTCGGAGTCCGGGAGCCGGCCCAGGGTCTCGTACGGCCCCACGGCGTCGAGGGCGGTGAAGCGGTCGAAGAGGACGATCGCGAACTGCATGGCTCTCCTAACGGGGTTGGCTGACGGGCGCTGGGCTGAACCTGCGCCGGTATTCGGCGGGGGTCGTGCCGAGGGCCTTGAGGAAGGCGCGGCGCATCGCTTCGGGCGTGCCGTAGCCGCTGGCGCGGGAGACCTCCTCGACGCCGTCACCGGTGTCCTCCAGGAGCCGGCGGGCGTGTTCCAGCCGGACCCGGTCGACGTAGCGGCCGGGCGTCGTCCCGGTCTCTGCCTGGAAGGCACGGGCGAAGTGGCGGGGCGAGAGCGCGGCGCGGGCGGCCAGGGCCTCCACGCTCAAGTCGTCGTCCGGGTGCTCGGTGATCCACTGCTGGACCTCCCGGAGCGGTGCGCGCTGTGCGGTCTGGGCGGCGAGCTGGGCGCTGAACTGGGCCTGGTTGCCGGGCCTGCGCAGGAACACCACCAGGTGCCGGGCGATGGTCAGCGCGGCGTCCCGGCCGAGGTCCTCCTCGACGAGGGCGAGCGCGAGGTCGATGCCGGAGGTGACGCCGGCCGAGGTGGCGACGAGACCGTCCCGGACGTAGATCGGGTCGGGGTCGACGTCGACGTCGGGATGGTCGCGGGCCAGCTGCTCGCAGTACGCCCAGTGGGTGGTCACCCGGTGGCCGTCCAGGAGCCCGGCGGCGGCGAGCAGGAGGGCGCCGGTGCAGACGGAGACGAGCCGCTCGGCACGCGGCCCGTGCGCCCGCAGCCACGCCACCAGCTCCGGGTCGGACCGCCGGGTGCCCTGACCACCGGGGACGAGGAGGGTGTGCGGGTCGGACGCGTCGGCCAGGGCCTGGTCCGGTACGACGGTCAGCCCGCTGGAGGTCCGCACGGGAGCGCCGTCCAGGGAGGCGGTACGGATGCGGTAGCTGCCCGGGGTGTAGGTCTCGGCTCCCGCGAAGACCTCCACCGGGCCGGTGACGTCGAGGCTCTGGACACCGTCGAAGAGGACGACGAGAACGGTTCGCTGCGCCATGTCATCGATTGTTGGCCGGTCCGGTGATGGCCGCAATGACGAACAGCCCACCTTTCCTGCCATGCCGGACGGCGGAACGGGCCGGCATCGGGCCGGACACTGGAGTCCGTACCAACCAGTCAGTAGCGTGCCGCCCATGACAACCGCCGCCCTGGAGCCGCGCGCCGGCCGCCGCTGCCACACCCTGCTCAACTCCCTGCACGCGAGCCACTTCTTCAGCCCCGAGCTGGCCGAGGAACTGGCCGCGCTCGGGGTCACCCACCCGCGGGCCGTCAACTTCGCGGTGCGGGCGGCCGCGCTGGGCGCGGTCGGGGCCGGCACGGTGACGGCGACGTTCTACAACTACAAGCACGAGCTGGTGGCCCGGCATGTGCCGGCCGTCTGGGAGCTCGCCTCCCCGGAGGACGTCCTCGCCGCACGCGCGCGTGCCGTCGACGCGTCCATGCGGCGGCTGCTCGGCGCGGACGCGGTGGTCTCCGACGGGATGGCCGAGGCCGCGAAGCTCGCGCTGCGCGCCACCGAGGCCTGCTCGCGCTCCGGCCGCCCGCTGTACGCCGCGCACGCGGACCTGCCGGTGCCTCAGGAGCCCCATCTCGCCTACTCGTACGCGAGCACGCTGCTGCGCGAGCACCGCGGCGACGGGCACCTCGCGGCGCTGCTGGCGGCCGGTCTGGACGGGCTGGAGGCGGTGGTGACGCACACGGCGACCGGCAAGGGGATGACTCCGAAGTGGGTGTTCGCCACGCGCGGCTGGAGCCAGGACGACTGGGACGCGGCGGTGGCACGGCTGCGGGAGCGCGGGCTGCTCGACGCGGCGGGTGAGCTGACCGGGGCGGGGGTGGCGCTGCGGGCGGAGATCGAGACGGAGACGGACCGGCTGGACCGGGCGCCGTACGAGCATCTGGGGGCCGACGGGGTGGCCCGGCTGACGGAGCTCGCGGCGGGGTTCGCGAGGGCGGCGGTGGCCGCGGGAGCGTTTCCGGCGGATCTTGTCGGCAAAGGGTGACCAGGCCGGGGGCCAGGGCCGTGGTGTTGGGCCGGGGGCTGGCTGAGGGCCGGTTCGGCACCGCCGGGCAGCACCGCCGGGGCTGAGCACCGTTGCGGCGGATCATGGTGAGCGGCCGATCTTGGTGTGGGCGAACCCTTCGCCTGTGAGGCGGCGGGTTCCGTGGCTGGGCCGCGGGTTCGTTCATCCGTGAGGCAGCCGCCCCCCCATGAAGCAGCGGGTTCCGTGGCGCGGCCGCGGAATCGTTCGTCCGTGAGGCAGCCGCCCCCCATGAGGCGGCGGGTTCCGTGGCTGGGCCGCGGGTTTGGTTCGTCTGTGAGGGGGTGGATTCATTCGGGTGTGCGAGCGATTGCTCGGGCGTGCGATGGATTCGCGGAGAGTCCGTGTCGCGGAAAGGCGCCCTGGGGCCCGGTTGTCGGTGTCACCTGCCACAATTGCGGCGCAACCTCAGTGGAGAAGGCGGTACGGGATCGTGACGACACCCGGGTCCCTGGTTCCAGGGTCCATCGAAGGCAGGATCGCCGAGGAGCTCGGCGTACGGGAGCGGCAGGTCAAGGCTGCCGTGGAGCTGCTCGACGGCGGTTCGACGGTGCCCTTCATCGCCCGCTACCGCAAGGAAGCGACCGAGATGCTCGACGACGCGCAGCTGCGCACGCTCGAGGAGCGGCTGCGCTATCTGCGGGAGCTTGAAGAGCGGCGGACGGCGATCCTGGAGTCGGTGCGGGAGCAGGGCAAGCTCACCGACGAGCTGGCGGCGCAGATCCGGGGCGCCGAGACCAAGGCGCGGCTGGAGGACATCTACCTGCCGTACAAGCCGAAGCGGCGGACCAAGGCACAGATCGCGCGGGAGGCCGGCCTGGAGCCGCTGGCCGAGGGGCTGCTCGGGGATCCCGGGGTGGACCCGCTGGCGGCGGCCGCCGCCTTCGTCGACGCCGACAAGGGTGTCGCCGATCCGCAGGCCGCCCTGGACGGTGCCCGCGCGATCCTCACCGAGCGGTTCTCGGAGGACGCGGACCTCGTCGGCGAGCTGCGCGAGCGCATGTGGGTGCGCGGCCGGCTCGCCGCGAAGGTGCGGGACGGCAAGGAGGAGGCGGGCGCCAAGTTCGCCGACTACTTCGAGTTCGCCGAGCCGTTCACCGAGCTGCCCTCGCACCGCATCCTGGCGATGCTGCGCGGCGAGAAGGAGGAGGTCCTCGACCTCGTCCTGGAGCCGGAGGAGCCGACCGAGGGCCCGTCCTCGTTCGAGGGCATCGTCGCCCACAAATTCGGGATCGCCGACCGCGGCCGTCCGGCCGACAAGTGGCTGTCGGACACGGTCCGCTGGGCCTGGCGCACCCGCCTCCTCGTCCACCTCGGCATCGACCTGCGGCTGCGCCTGCGTACGGCCGCCGAGGACGAGGCGGTCGACGTCTTCGCGGCGAACCTGCGCGACCTGCTGCTCGCCGCCCCGGCCGGCACCCGCGCGACCCTGGGCCTGGACCCCGGTTTCCGGACCGGCGTGAAGGTGGCCGTCGTCGACGCCACCGGCAAGGTGGTCGCCACCGACGTCATCTACCCGCACGTCCCGGCCAACAAGTGGGACGAGGCGATCGCCAAGCTGGCCCGGCTCGCCAAGGAGCACGCGGTCGAGCTGATCGCGATCGGCAACGGCACGGCGTCCCGCGAGACCGACAAGCTCGCCGGTGAGCTCATCACCAGGCACCCGGAGCTGACGCTCACCAAGGTGATGGTGTCCGAGGCCGGCGCGTCCGTGTACTCGGCCTCCGCGTTCGCCTCGCAGGAGCTGCCCGACATGGACGTGTCGCTGCGTGGCGCCGTGTCGATCGCCCGCCGGCTCCAGGACCCCCTGGCCGAGCTGGTGAAGATCGACCCCAAGTCGATCGGCGTCGGCCAGTACCAGCACGACCTGTCCGAGGTGAAGCTGTCCCGCTCGCTGGACGCGGTCGTCGAGGACTGTGTGAACGGCGTGGGCGTGGACGTCAACACGGCGTCGGCCCCGCTCCTCGCCCGGGTCTCCGGCATCACCTCCGGGCTCGCCGAGAACATCGTCGCCCACCGCGACACCAACGGCCCGTTCACCTCCCGCGGCCAGCTGAAGAAGGTGGCCCGGCTCGGCCCGAAGGCGTACGAGCAGTGCGCGGGCTTCCTGCGCATCCGCGGCGGCGACGACCCGCTGGACGCGTCGAGCGTCCACCCTGAGGCGTATCCCGTCGTACGGCGCATGGTGAAGACGTCGGGTCAGGAGGTGGCCGCGCTCATCGGCAACACGGGTGCGCTGCGCTCACTGCGGCCGACGGACTTCGTGGACGAGACGTTCGGTCTGCCGACCGTCTCCGACATCCTCAAGGAGCTGGAGAAGCCGGGGCGCGACCCGCGTCCGGCCTTCAAGACGGCCACGTTCAAGGAGGGCGTCGAGAAGATCGCCGACCTGTCCTCCGGGATGGTCCTGGAGGGGGTCGTCACGAACGTGGCGGCGTTCGGCGCGTTCGTCGACATCGGTGTGCACCAGGACGGCCTGGTCCATGTCTCCGCGATGTCCAAGACGTTCGTCAAGGACCCGCGGGACGTGGTGAAGTCGGGTGACATCGTCAAGGTGAAGGTCCTCGAAGTGGACATCCCGCGCAAGCGGATCTCGCTGACGCTGCGGCTGGACGACGAGGCGGCGGCCTCCGGCGGTGAGCGCCGGCAGCAACAGCAGCGAGGTGGCGGCGGGCGTCCGCCGCAGCAGCGGCAACAGCAGCAGCGTCAGGGGGGTGGCGGCCCTCGCCAGGGGGCTGCGCCGGCACCGGCGAACAGTGCGATGGCCGATGCTCTGCGCCGGGCCGGGTTGCTGGACGGGAAGAACGGGAAGCGCTGACCGTACCCGCCGCGGGGCGTGGGTCGCTGCCGGTCCGTTGTGGCTGGTCGCGCCCACGCGGCGGAGCCGCATATCGATACAGCCCCGCGCCCCTGAAGGGGCGCGTTCGCCGGGCCCCGTCAGACGTACCCGCGTCGCTGTACGAAGCCCAGCGCGGCCGCGCCCAGCGGGACGTTGAGCCAGAACGTGAGCAGCCGGTAGACCAGGACCGCCGAGGTCGCCGGGCCGGCCGGCACGCCGAGGGCGGTCAGGCCCGCGATGAGGCCCGCTTCGAGCGCGCCGAGACCGCCGGGGACCGGGGCCGCGTTGGCGAGCAGGCGGGCCGCCATGTAGGCGGCACCGAGCTGGACGAACGGGAGGTCGCCGCCGAGCGCGTGCAGGCTCAGCGCGAGCCCGACGATCTGGATGACGGGCAGGCCGAACATGCCGACGACCCCGAGGGCCAGCTTGGCGGGGTCGGCGGCGATCCCGGTGAGCGTCGTCCCCGCCGCGCGCAGGAACGGCCACACCTTCTCGCGCAGGAAGCGCCGGCCGGGCGGGGTCAGGCCGAGCAGCCCTCCGGCGGCCAGCACGAGGACGATCGCGGGCAGGGTGTACTTGCCGACGGGCAGATCCAGGTGCACCCCGCCGTGGCGCTGTCCGGCCGCGGCGAAGAACACGGTGGCGACCACCACGTTGGAGACCGCGCCGGCCAGGCTCTGGAGCCCGACGGAGGCCGTCGCCGCGCCGGTCTCGATCCCCGTCTTCTGGAGATAGCGCAGGTTGAGCGCCATGCCGCCGACGTTGCCCGGGGTGATCCGGTTCAGGAAGGAGCTGGCGAACTGCACCTGGTAGGTGGCCCGGAACGGCAGCCGCCCGGGGATGCTGCCCAGTTGCAGACAGGTCGAGAACGCCTGCGAGACGAAGGTGACGGGCACGACCGCGAGCAGCCACCACCAGTTGGCGTCGCGCAGCGCACGGAGGGCGGCCGGGGCGTTGGCGAGCTGTGGCAGCACAAGGTGGAGCACCAGGAACGCGCCGGCCAGGCCCAGGACGCTCTTCCAGGTGAACCGGGCGAGCGGGGCCGGTTTGGCGGCCGGGACCTCGCATGCGCCGCGCACTTCCTCGGCGAGGTCGTGCATCAGGTTCGGCCGGCCGCCGGGGCGCAGCGTGCGGCGCCGGGTGCTGGTCGTGGCCTCCCGGGCGCGGGCCTGGTCGTAGCGGGCCACCTCGCGGCGGGCGGGGCCGAGCAGGGCGAGCGGTTGCAGGTACGGCAGGGCACTCGCGAGCCGTTCGGGGCCGAGGCCGGCCAGGGCGCAGGCGGTGGCGCGGGCCGGTCCGACGCGTACGGCGGTGGTGGCGAGCAGTTCGGCGAGGTCACTGCCCAGCGTCTCGGGCGGCGCGTTCAGCTGGGCTCGCGCGAACGCGGTGAGCCTGGGGCCGCCGTCCGGTGCGACGAGGATGTGCTCGGGGCGCAACGCCCGGTGCGCGAGGCGGTGTTCCTGGATGCGGGCCACGGCCGTCCAGGCCTCGCCGAGCAGGGTGTCGGTCAGTTCCTCGTCGGGGAGCGCGGACAGCGGACGGGCCCCCGTCCCGACCGTCACCACCACCGCGCCGCCCCCGGTCACGGGGTAGGCGATGACGGGGTCGGCGACCCGGGCGCCGGTGCGGGCGGCGAAGACGAGCATGAGCAGTTCGTGCTCGGCGGCCCCGAGCGGCGTCTGCTCGCCGGGATCGGCCGGGTGGCGCAGCAGGACGCGCCGGGCGAGCCGGTGGAACAGGTCGCGGCCCCGGTCCTCGGCGGCGAGGGCGCGTACGGTCAGCTGCGCGCCCTCGGCGGTCTGGGCGCCGTAGAGGACGCCCTCGCCGGGGAGTTGGCGGTCCGCCGGAAGTTCGCGGAGGGTAGCGAGGGGGATCCCGCAGGCGACGAGGGCATCGGCGACGGCCTGGGCCGGCGGACGGTCTGGCGGGCCGCCGGCCATGAGCAGGACGGCCGATCCGGCGGTGCCGCCGACGACGAGGGCCCCGAACGCGTCCAGCGGGACGAGCGAGGCGGCCAGCGCGCCGAGCGCGGCGCACCCGGTGGTCAGGGCCCACAGCGCCCGCCGCCACGGCCGTGCCAGCCAGGGGCCCGCGGCGACGACCGCGGACGCGCAGGCCGCCAGGTACACCGCCGACGGCCAGCCCGCGTGCACCAGTCCGCCACGGCCGACGAGCACCTCCGGCCACAGTTCGGGTCTGCTCTCGGCCAGCGCGAGCCGGGTGAGCGTCCAGCCGTCGGCCGCGCCCAGGGCCGCGGCGGGCAGCACCCTCGACACCGCGTCGAACCGGCGCCGTACGACGAGGACGGTCAGGGCGGCCAGCGGTGCGAGCATGGCGACCGCCTGCACCGTGCCGAGCAGTGCGTCGCGCAGGTCCGGCGGCAGCGCGGTGGCCGCGGTGAGCAGGCCCTGCTGCGCCCTGCGGGCGAAGTCCCGGGTGGCGACCGCCACCAGTACCGTCAGTGCGAGGGCGGCCAGGGAGACCAGCAGTCGCAGCAGGTCGGCCGCGCGGCGTACGTCCTGGGGCGGCGGGGCGTGGACGGTGGGCGCCGTCCCGCCGGTCCCGGCCGCGCCCACGATGTCGGAGGACAGCAGCATGCCGTGCCGGTCGGTCATGTCCCGCCCCCGGCGGGGCTGCGAGGACGGCCCATGCGCGCGCTCCTTCGGGCACAGGTCCGGCTCCCCCGGACGTCGGCTCATGGTTCCATGCGGCCGGAGTTCCGCGCCTCCGTCGAATGACTGTGATCAGACGCAGTCGGCCGACGGATCATGTCTCCTTCGGAGGCTGGATGGTGCCGTTCATCCGGGCGCGGTTCTCCGCGAGCAGTTCCTGGACGCGCTTCTCGACCTCCACGGGGTCGACGCCGAGGGCACGGCCCATGTGGATGGACCACACCTCCGAGCGCACGTTGGTCTCGAAGTCCAGGTCGGCGCGGACGTTCTCACGGGCGGCCTGCCGGTTCTGGCTCACCATCACGAACGTGGACAGGAAGATCGCCTCCAGGCTGACGATCATGGTGAGCAGCCCGAAGGGGAACGGGTCCCAGATCGCGCCTTCGCCGAACACGCCCTCGTTGCACACGATCCAGACCGCGAACCACAGGGCGTGCAGGTACACGAACGTCATGGTTCCGGCGAAGGCGGTGATCCCGTCCGCGATGCGGTCCTGGGTGCCGCGCAATTGTGCGAGGACGTCCTGTTCGTTCACGATCCGTAGGGCCGGTCGCTTCGGTGTGCCCATGGTCCCTCCCTGCCCTGTGTCCGATGATGATCGCAGCGTACGGGGCGGGGCCGACAGCGCCGTAGGGGGTGCCGGGTCGGGTTGTTCGGCGGCTGCGGGTGCGTTGTGGTTGCTCGCGCCCGCGCGGCGGAGCCGCATATCGACACAGCCCCGCGCCCCTTACGGGGCGCTTTCAGGCGGGGTCAGCGTTCCGTGACCTTGCCCGCCGCTACCTCCAGGCGGCGGGTCACGTGGACCGCGTCCAGCATGCGGCGGTCGTGGGTGACCAGGAGGAGGGTGCCCTCGTAGGAGTCGAGCGCCGATTCCAGCTGCTCGATCGCCGGCAGGTCCAGGTGGTTCGTCGGTTCGTCCAGGACGAGGAGGTTGACGCCGCGGCCCTGGAGCAGGGCCAGCGCCGCACGGGTCCGCTCCCCCGGTGACAACGTGGCCGCGGAGCGCAGCACATGGTCCTGTTTGAGGCCGAACTTGGCGAGCAGGGTGCGGACTTCGACCGGTTCGGTGTCCGGTACGGCCGCGCAGAAGGCGTCCAGCAGGGACTCGGTGCCGTGGAAGAGCTTGCGGGCCTGGTCGACCTCGCCGACCAGCACGCCGGAGCCGAGGGCAGCGTGCCCGGCGTCCAGCTCCACCCGGCCGAGCAGCGCGGCGAGCAGCGTCGACTTGCCCGCGCCGTTCGCGCCGGTCACCGCGACCCGGTCCGCCCAGTCGATCTGGAGGGACACCGGGCCGAAGGTGAAGTCCCCGCGCCGTACCTCCGCGTCCCGCAGGGTGGCGACGACGGCGCCGGAGCGCGGGGCGGTCGCGATCTCCATGCGCAGGTCCCACTCCTTGCGGGGCTCCTCGACGACGTCCAGGCGTTCGATCATGCGCTGGGTCTGGCGGGCCTTGGCGGCCTGCTTCTCGCTGGCCTCGCTGCGGAACTTGCGGCCGATCTTGTCGTTGTCGTTGCTCGCCTTGCGCCGGGCGTTCTTGACGCCCTTGTCCATCCAGCCGCGCTGCATCTGGGCGCGGTCCTGGAGGGCGGACTTCTTGTCGGCGTACTCGTCGTAGTCCTCGCGGGCGTGCCGGCGGGCCGTCTCGCGTTCCTCCAGGTAGGCGTCGTAGCCGCCGCCGTAGAGGTTGATCTGGTTCTGGGCGAGGTCGAGTTCGAGGACCTTGGTGACGGTGCGGGTGAGGAACTCGCGGTCGTGGCTGACGACGACCGTGCCGGCGCGCAGGCCGGTCACGAAGCGTTCGAGGCGCTCCAGGCCGTCCAGATCGAGGTCGTTGGTGGGCTCGTCGAGGAGGAAGACGTCGTAGCGGGAGAGGAGGAGGGAGGCGAGGCCCGCGCGGGCGGCCTGGCCGCCGGAGAGGGAGGTCATCGGCTGGTCGAGGTCGACGGCCAGGCCGAGGGTGTCGGCGATCTCCTCGGCCCGCTCCTCGAGGTCGGCGCCGCCGAGGTCGAGCCAGCGTTCCAGTGCGGTGGCGTAGGCGTCGTCGGCGCCCGGTGCCCCGTCGACGAGCGCCTGGGTCGCCTCGTCCATCACACGCTGGGCCTCGGCGACCCCGGTGCGCCGGGCGAGGAACGCGCGAACGGTCTCGCCCGGCCGCCGCTCCGGCTCCTGGGGCAGGTGGCCGACGGTCGCGGTCGGCGGGGAGAGCCGCAGTTCGCCCTGTTCGGGGGCGGTGAGCCCGGCGAGCAGCCGGAGCAGGGTGGACTTGCCCGCGCCGTTGGCACCGACCAGCCCGATCACGTCTCCGGGCGCGACGACGAGGTCGAGCCCGGAGAAGAGCGAGCGGTCGCCGTGCCCGGCGGCGAGGTTCTTGGCGACGAGGGTGGCAGTCATCAGAACGCCGATCCTAATGTCCGCGGGGCAGGGCGGTCAGCGCGCCGTCGCCTGCACCAGGACGCTCCCGGCGGTGCGGGCCACCACGAAGGACCCGCCCTTGGCCGTCCTGCCGTCCAGGGGGATGCGGTGGCGGCCGGGTTCCAGGACGCCGTCGAAGAGTTCGTGGGTGCGCGGGCGGGAGAGCCGGTCGAGGCGGTACGCCGTGAGCCGTACCCGGCAGGGCGAGGTGACCTCGATGCCCGCGGTGCCGTCGGCGGCGTCCAGGTGGGCCAGCCGGCGCTGCGGGAGCGGGCTGCGGTCGAGGGCGTGTTCGATCTGGGCGACGAGGAGCGGGACGATCGGGGCGAGTCCGTCCACGTAGGCCACCTCCACGCCGGCCCGCTCGAACACCTGGCGTACGGCGGTCCGCTCCGCCTCGCCGACCGCGGGGCCGAAGGCGACGGCTGCGTAGCCGCGGAGTTCCTCGGCGGGGACGGCGTCGGCGTCGCGGGTGATGTCGGCACCGATGCCGATGGTGCGCAGGGCGGCGGCCAGCTTGGCGAGGAGGGCGACCCGGGAGCCGATCAGCAGCACCCGGCGGCCGGGCGGCGGGCCGGAGTCCGCCAGGAGCGCGCCGAGGGCCTCGCGGTACTCGGGGCCGTGGAAGCGGAACGGGCCGATGCCGTGGTAGCCGTTGAGCTCCAGGTCGGCATGTTCGCCGGTCTGCCAGGCGAAGTCCCGCCAGATGTAGTCGTCGCCGTCGTGCTCGATGACCGCGGTGACCGCACCGCAGGCCAGGTCCTCGCACTCGGGGCAGCCGTAGACGACGTACCGGCCGTCGGGCAGCGGGGCCTCGGACTCCAGTAAGAGGCTGCGGACCTGCGCGATGAAGATCGCGGGCGGCACGTCGGAGGCGAGCGGGGAGACGGCGTCCAGGTCGGAGAGCTGGAACAGCAGCGGGTGACCGTCGACGACGAAGTCCACGAAGTCCCGGTGGAGCTGGTACCCGCCGTCGGCGAGGACAGCGCCGGCGCGCATCGCCGGGGCCAGGCCGAAGGTCGCGTATGCGGCAGACATGCTGTGAGTATCCCCAGAGCGGGACGATCTGAGCGCGGCATGACATATTCCGCTAACGTCACGGTGTGCGGTCTGAGCTGAGTGACGAAGTGATCGTGGTCGGCGGCGGGGTCGTCGGACTGACCACGGCGGTGGTGCTGGCCGAGGGCGGGCGGCGGGTGCGGGTGTGGGCCCGGGAGACCGGCGGGCGTACGACCTCGGCGGTCGCCGGCGCCCTGTGGTGGCCGTACCGCATCGAGCCGGAGGCGCTGGTCGGGGAATGGGCGCTCGCCTCCCTTGTCGTGTACAGGGAGTTGGCGGGGCGGCCGGAGGAGACGGGCGTACGCCTGGTCGAGGGCGTACACGACGGCCTGCGGCTGGACGGGCTGGGTGCGTGGGCGGCGGAGGTGCCCGGACTGGCCGAGACCGCCGAGGGTCTGGCGGCCCGGCTGCCGTTGATCGACATGCCGGTCCATCTGGAGTGGCTGCGGAAGCGGTTGGAGCGGGCGGGCGGGACGGTCGAGGAGCGGGTGGTGGGCGCGCTGGACGAGGCGCCCGCGCCGGTGGTGGTCAACTGCACCGGGCTCGGGGCCCGTTCACTCGTCCCGGACCCGGCCGTGCGTCCGGTGCGCGGGCAGCTGGTCGTGGTGGAGAACCCCGGCATCACCACCTGGTACACGTCGGACGAGGTGGCGGGAGGCGCGTCCGCGTACTTCTTCCCGCAGCCCGGCGGGCTGCTGCTCGGGGGTACGGCGGAGGAGGACGCCTGGTCGCTGGAGCCGGATCCGGACGTCGCGGCCGGGATCGTGGCGCGGTGCGCGGCGGTCCGGCCGGAGATCGCCGGGGCGCGGGTGCTGGCGCACCGGGTGGGGCTGCGGCCGTACCGGACGGCGGTCCGGCTGGAGCACGAACTCCGGCCGGACGGGCGGGTGCTGGTCCACAACTACGGGCACGGCGGGGCCGGGGTCACGGTCGCCTGGGGATGTGCGCGGGAGGCGGCCGGGCTGGCGGAGGCCGGCCCGGCCGCCTGAGCGGTCAGCTCGCGGGAACGCGCTGGACGGTGCGCGGGGCGCGGACGCCGTGCAGGGCGGTCTTCTCGGGAGCGGTCCACCGGGCGGAGGTGGCGCGGGTGAACGCGGCCGCGCCGCCGACCAGCGGAACCCTGGCCGTCGTACGGGACAGATCCACGCTGAGCGTCGGGGTGGTGGACGGCGGATCGATGAGGTCCTTGTCCGTGCCCGCGACGATCAGCGCCAGGCGGTGGCCCTTGGGTACGACGTGGTCGGTGGCCGCCAGGTCGAGCGTGATCGTGTAGGCCTTGCCCGGGGTGAGCGGGACGACCTTGCCGGGGTCGGCGTAGGTGCCCAGGTCGGCCCAGCCGCGGCTGAAGACGGTGTAGTCGACGGCCTTGGTCTTGGCCGCGGTCTTCAGGAAGCAGGCACTGTCACCGGCCGTGCTCTCGCCCCAGCAGGTGCGGTCGGTGAGGGTGGTGATGCCCTCGGCGGCGTCGGCGTAGTCCCGGATGGTGTCCGGGCCGAGGTCGACCAGGACGGCGGTCAGGTGGGCCGTCGAGGTGGTCGGGGTGGCGGTGACGGTCACCTTCGACGAGCCGGACAGGCGCACGTCGTGGGTGAGCGGCGCGGTGAGGAAGCCGGCCTTGTCCGAGGTGGGGGTGGCGAGCTGGGCGGCCCAGTCGGTCTCGCTCTGCTGCGGGTCGTCCGTGAACGTCTCGGTGCCGGATCCCTTGTGCAGGCCGAGGGTGCCGACGCCCGGCTGGGTGCCGGTGGCGGGGCGCAGGGTGGTGGTCTGCGTGCCGCTCGGCGGCCAGGCGGAGGAGGTCACCCACTGGTCGGGGTGGCGCTCGATGTCGGCCATCGGCTCGCGGTCGATGCCGTTGTCGTAGCCGAGGAGTTCGTGGTCGAACCAGCGGTGCAGGGTGTCGACCCAGGCGCCGCGCCGGTAGTCGAAGGGGTCGACGTGTCCGGTCTGGGAGAGCCAGATCTTGCGCTCGACGCCGGTCTTGGCGAGGGCGTCCCACCACTGGCCGAAGTGTTTGGTGCGGACGTTGAGGTCCTGCATGCCGTGCACGAGGAAGACGCTGGCCTTCACCTTGGACGCGTCCTTGACGTAGTCGCGCTCGGTCCACAGGTCGGTCCAGTCGCCGCTGCGCGGGGCGCCGTCGACCAGCTTCTGCTGGACGGCACCGCACTTGGCGTAGGCGTCGTCGCTCTCCACGGCGCCGGCCAGCCAGTCGGGGCCTGAGTCGTAGAGCGGGGCGCCCTGGGCGAAGTAGTAGTCGTACCAGGAGGAGATGGCGCTGATCGGGACGATCGTCTTGAGGCCCTTGACGCCGGTGGCGGCCACGCCGTTGGCGATGGTGCCGTCCCAGCTCTTGCCGATCATGCCGGTCTTGCCGTTGGTCCAGCTCGCCTTGACCGTGGTGGTGCCGGTGCGGCTGCTGTACGCCTTGGCACGGCCGTTCAGCCAGTCGATGACGGCCTTCGCGGACTGGATGTCGGAGCGGCCGCCGACGTCGACGCAGCCGTCGGAGCGGTTGGTGCCGGCCAGGTCGACGCCGACGAAGGCGTAGCCGCGGGGCACGAAGTAGTTGTCGTAGAAGAGCGGCATCTGGACGACGTCGCCGTTGGCGTCGTACGTCTTCAGCTGGCTCTCGTTGCCGCGTCCGCAGCAGGAGTAGTAGGGGCTGGCATCCATGATGACCGGCACCTTGCGGCCCTGCGCGGCGGGTTCGGCGGGCCGGACGATGTCGGCGGCGACCCGGTCGGTCTTCCCGTCGCCGTCGGAGTCGAGGCCGGTGTCCACCCAGACGGCCTCGCGGATGGCGTTCGCGTACGAGTAGACGGGTTGGCTCTCGCGAGGGGCGCCGGAAGCCTGGGCCGCGGCCGGGGTGAGGAAGGCGGCGATCAGGGCTGCGACGGCCGCGACGGCGAGCGGTCTCCAGATCGTGAAGCGCGTGCGTTTCGGCATGCGGCGGACGCTACCCCGGTCAACTCCCGTGCAGAAGGGGGCATCTGGGGGACCGTCAGGGCGGATTGCGGCCGAATGGCGATCGTGTGACAGCAGGGACCATGGACAGGCCAGGTGACACAGGGACTGAATAGGCTCCGAACAGTTTCGTGCTCCATCGACTTGGCGCTGCCCGCCGCGGTGTGGCGGGTGTGCCTCGGCCCCCTACCGACCTGGAGTTCTCGTGCACCGCAGAATCCTCGCGCCGGGCGCCCTCGCGGCGGCCTCCCTGTTGCTGGCGATCCCGGCATCGGCCGCGAGCTACAGCCCCGGCGCGCCGGGCATCGGCGACCCCTACTACCCGTACTACGGCAACGGCGGTTACGACGTCTCCCACTACGACCTCCGGTTGCAGTACCAGCCGACCACCGACGAGCTGGCCGGTACGGCGACGATCCTGGCGCGCACCACGCAGGACCTGTCCAGCTTCGACCTGGACTTCCTGCTGGACGTCAGCGAGGTACGGGTCAACGGGGTGAAGGCCGACTTCGCCACGTCCGGTCAGCACGAACTGGTCATCACCCCCAAGTCGCCGCTGGCCAAGGGCACGCAGGTCACCGTCGTCGTCCGCTACAGCGGGGTGCCGTCGACGAAGAGCGCGTACGGCTTCAACACGTGGCACCGCACCCCGGACGGGGCGGTCGCGGCGGACGAGCCCGAGGCCGCCTGGTGGTGGTACCCGAGCAACGACCACCCGCTGGACAAGGCGACCTACGACGTGTCGGTGGCCGTTCCCGACGGCACCCAGGTCATCTCCAACGGCCTGCTCCAGTCGACGAGTTCGAAGCTCGGCTGGACCCGGTACAACTGGCGTCAGAACAAGCCGCAGGCGACCTATCTGACCACGCTGGCCGTCGGGAAGTTCGACATCACGACGAGCACCTCCGAGGGCGGGGTGCCGGTCGTCAACGCCTACAGCAAGGACCTCGGCGACAACGACGGGGCGGCGCGGGCGAGCGTGGAGCGCACCGGGGAGCTCGTCGACTGGCTCTCCGGCTACTTCGGGCCCTATCCCTTCAGCTCGGCCGGCGGGTACGTGCCGAACACCACCACCGGGTACGCGCTGGAGACGCAGACCCGGGTCTACTACAGCCCGAAGCAGTTCGCGAACGGCGCCAACACCTCCGTGGTCGTGCACGAACTGGCACACCAGTGGTACGGCGACGACGTCTCCCTCAAGGGCTGGAAGGACATCTGGATCAACGAGGGCTTCGCCCGCTACGCGCAGTGGCTGTGGTCCGAGCACGAGGGCGAGGGCACGGCGCAGGAGCTCGCCGACTACGTGTACGCGTCGCATCCGGCCGACGACGCGTTCTGGACGGTGAAGCCGGGGGATCCCGGCCCCGACGACCAGTTCGACATCGCTGTCTACGACCGGGGGGCACTGGCGATCCAGGCGCTGCGGAACGAGGTCGGTGACGACGCGTTCTTCGCCATTCTGAAGGGGTGGCCGAAGGAGCACGCGTACGGGAACGCTTCGGTGGCCGACTTCCAGGAGTACGCCGAGAAGGTGTCCGGGAAGTCACTGTCGGCGTTGTTCGACGCGTACCTGTTCGAGCCGACGAAGCCGGTGGCTCCGGCGGTGAAGGCCGTGGGGGCTGTTGCGCAGCCGAAGTCGTGGAAGCAGATCGAAGCTACGAACGACGTGCACTAGGCGGGTGCCGGGTGCGGTGGGGTGGGGGCTGCGGGCCGGTTTGTGGCTGGTCGCGCAGTTCCCCGCGCCCCTGAAGGGGCGCCTGTTCGCGGCGTCTCCAGAAAGCTAGAGGGGCGCTTCATCGCCGTAGTCGTACACGGTGACCGGGATTCGGCGGGCCACCAACCGTTCCTGTATCAGTGGCTCGACGCGGGACCATTTTCCGCCGGCCAGGCCGCAGCCTATGCGGGGCATGTGCACGGAGGCGCCGAGTTCGGTCACCTCGTCGGCGAGACCGGCCAGCGCCGTGTCTATCGCCTCGTACCGGACCGGTGCGCCCTTGCTACCCGTCTTCGTCCCCCGCTGGCCGATCATGTTGGCCACCCAGATGTACCGGTCGACGCGGACCAGCTGGACCGCGCCCAGGCCGAAGTCGTTGTTCGCGCGGTCGCGGTGCCAGGCACGGTATGCCTTCTCCGGCTCCGGCCAGCGGCGTGAGAGCGCCAGCACGAAGCCCTTTCCCCAACCCCCCAGGTCGTTGCAGACGTGGGCGATCACCTTGACGCCCTTGCCCGACGGCGTGGTGGCGTCCCCCCGGATGTATGTGATCTCCGACATGACGCCACCGTAGGCGATGCCACTGACAACGACGCCGACCTGCTACTTCGTGAGCTGGGACAGCTCCTTGTCGGCCGTCCGGGAGACCCGGCGCCGAACGCCGAACCAGCCGGCCACCAGCAGTGCGGCGATCACCGGGATGAGCAGGAGGGTCTTGCGGCCGACCTCGGGGTCGTTCCACATCATGCCGAGGCAGACCAGCAGGAAGGCGATCGTGGCGATCTCGGTCGCCGGGCTGAAGCGGAGGCGGAACGCGGGGCGGTCGACCAGGCCCGCCCTGGCACGGCGGACGAAGATCAGGTGGCAGAGCATGATGATCACCCAGGTGCTGATGATGCCGAGGGAGGCGACGTTCAGCACGATCTCGAAGGCCTGGCTGGGCATGAGGTAGTTCAGGCCGACGCCGAGCACGCAGACCGCGCAGGTGAGCAGGATTCCGCCGTAGGGGACCTGGCTGCGGTTCATGCGGGCGGTGAACTTCGGGGCCGAGCCGGCCACCGCCATGGAGCGCAGGATGCGGCCCGTGGAGTAGAGGCCGGAGTTGAGGGAGGACATCGCCGCGGTGAGGACCACCAGGTTCATCACGTCACCGGCGCCCGAGACGCCGATCTTGGAGAGGACCGTGACGAAGGGGCTCTCGTCGGCCGAGTACACCGAGCCGGGGAGCAGCAGAGCGAGCAGGACGACCGAGCCGACGTAGAAGAGGCCGACGCGCCACATGATCGAGTTCACCGCGCGTGGGACGACCTTCTCCGGCTCGGCGGTCTCGCCCGCCGCGACGCCGACCAGTTCCAGGGCCGCGTACGCGAAGATCACGCCCTGCATGACCAGGACGACCGGCATCAGGCCGTGCGGAAGGACACCGCCGTGGCCGGAGACGACGCTCAGGCCCGGGGTCCGCCCGTCGACCTTGTGCTGGGTGGCGAGCAGGAAGATGCCGATCAGCATGAAGCCGACGAGGGTGGCGACCTTGATGATCGCGAACCAGAACTCCATCTCGCCGAAGATCTTCACCGAGATCAGGTTCACCGACAGGACGACGGCCAGGGCGATCAGCGCCAGCGTCCACTGCGGGATGCTGGTGAACATGGACCAGTAGTGGGTGTAGAGCGCGATCGCGGTGATGTCGGCGATGCCGGTGGTGGACCAGTTCAGGAAGTACATCCAGCCGGCGACGTAGGCGCCCTTCTCGCCGAGGAACTCGCGCGCGTACGACACGAAGGAGCCGGAGGAGGGGCGGTACAGGACCAGCTCGCCGAGGGCGCGGACCACGAAGAAGGCGAAGATTCCGCAGACCAGGTAGGCGAGGGCGAGGGCCGGGCCCGCGTTGTGGAGGCGTCCGCCGGCGCCGAGGAAGAGTCCGGTGCCGATCGCGCCGCCGATGGCGATCATGTTGACGTGGCGGGCCTTGAGGTCCTTGCTGTAGCCGGCGTCGCCCGCGTCCGCGGGCGCCTGGGCCGCGTCGGTCCGGGTGGCGGCGGCCTGTGCCGTGTCCACGGCGTCCTTGCTCACAGGTGGTTCCACTCTCTGGTGCGCCCGAGCGGGTCGCGCTCGGGTGTCCGGACGTACTCGGTCGGCGTGCTCGGTGGGCACGGACCAAGGCGCCACCTTCCCCTGCCCCCGTGACGCATGCGATGGCACAGGTCACAGAGCGGCGCTTCTCACAAGGTCACGATCATGGGGTCCGGGTGAACATCGACCCGACGCGTCGCATGGACCGCCTGGTGTCACAGTGCCGGTGTGACAGCGATACTGCTGCACATGACGACCGACGCCGACGGCGACCTCGGGGAGCCGGCGCTCACGATCGACGAACTGGCCGCGCGGGCCGGCACCACGGTCCGCACGGTCCGCTTCTACGGCACCAGGGGGTTGCTCCCGCCACCCGTGCTCGGTCCGCGCCGGGTGGGCCACTACGGGCGCGAGCACCTGGCCCGGCTGGCGCTGATCGAGGAGTTGCAGCACCAGGGCATGACGCTGGCGGCGATCGAGCGCTATCTGCAACAGCTGCCGCCCGGCCTGAGCCGGCACGACCTGGCCATCCACCGGGCCGTGGTGGCCTCCTGGGCCCCGGACACCGAGGAGACCGTGACGGCCGGGGAGCTGCGGCGGCGGGCCGGGCGGCCGCTGGAAGACGAGGACGTCGAACGGCTCGTCGCCATGGATGTCGTACGGCCCGACGGGGACGCCTACCGCATCGACCCCGGCCTGCTCAGGCTTGCCGTGCAACTCCTCGACGTGCCGCTGTCCGAGAAGGCGATCCTGGCCGCGCGCACGGTCCTGACCGAACACGCGCGGGCGGCCGCGCACGAGCTGTCCCAGCTGTTCCGGGCCGAGGTGGCGGAGCGGACCGAGGCGGACGTGAAGTCCCTGTCCGCGCACATGCAGCCGCTGGTGGTCCAGGCCCTGCTGACCGCCTTCCAACGGTCGCTCAGTGCAGAGGTGCACCAGTGGCTCGAGGGCTCCTGAGGAGGGTCCGCTCCGCGCACTCGGCTCGGCGTCGGCTCAGCGCCCGTCCGTGAAGGTCTCCCCCTTCTCCGCCTTCGCCACCAGCAGCGCGGGCGGCGTGAACCGCTCGCCGTAGGTCTCGGCGAGTTCACGCGCGCGTGCCACGAAGCCGGGCAGGCCTGCACCCGCCCCGCCGTAGGCGTCGTAGCCGTTGACGTACTGGAGGACGCCGCCGGTCCAGCCGGGGAAGCCGATGCCGAAGAGCGAGCCGATGTTGGCGTCGGCGACCGAGGTGAGGACGCCCTCCTCCAGGAGGCGGACGGTGTCGAGGGCTTCGGAGAAGAGCATGCGCTCCTGCATGTCCCGGAACGGGATCTCGTGGCCGGGCTTGGCGAAGTGCTCGCGGAGACCGGGCCAGAGCGCGGCGCGCTTGCCGTCCTCGGCGTAGTCGTAGAAGCCGGCGCCGCCGCTGCGGCCGGGGCGGCCGAAGTCGTCGACCATGCGGTCGATGACCGCCTCGGCGGGGTGCGCGGTCCAGGTGCCGCCGGCCTCCTCGACGGCCAGCCGGGACTCGCGGCGGATCTTCTGCGGCAGGGTGAGGGTCAGCTCGTCCATCAGGGAGAGCACCTTGGCCGGGTAGCCGGCCTGGGCCGCCGCCTGCTCGACCGACGCGGGCTCGATGCCCTCACCGACCATGGCGACACCCTCGTTGATGAAGTGGCCGATCACCCGCGAGGTGAAGAAGCCGCGCGAGTCGTTGACGACGATCGGTGTCTTGTTGATCTGCCGGACCAGGTCGAAGGCGCGGGCGAGGGCCTCGTCGCCGGTGCGCTCGCCCTTGATGATCTCGACGAGCGGCATCTTGTCGACGGGCGAGAAGAAGTGCAGGCCGATGAAGTCGGTCTGCCGCTCGACACCCTCGGCGAGGGCGGTGATGGGGAGTGTGGAGGTGTTGGAGCAGAGCAGGGCGTCGGGGGCGACGACGGACTCGATCTCCTGGAAGACCTTGTGCTTGAGGGAGGTGTCCTCGAAGACGGCCTCGATGACCGCGTCACAGCCGGCCAGGTCCTGCGGGTCCGCGGTGGGCGTGATCCGCGCGAGCAGCGCGTCCGCCTTCTCCTGGCTGGTACGGCCCTTGGCGACGGCCTTGGCGCACAGCTTCTCGGAGTAGCCCTTGCCCTTCTGCGCGGCCTCGGCCGAGACGTCCTTGAGGACGACGTCGATGCCCGCGCGGGCGCACGAGTAGGCGATGCCGGCGCCCATCATGCCCGCACCCAGGACGGCGACCTTGGTGACCTTGCGGGGCTCGATGCCCTTGGGGCGGTTGGCGCCGGAGTTGACGGCCTGGAGGTCGAAGAAGAACGCCTGGATCATGTTCTTCGAGGTCTGCCCGGCGGCCAGCTCCACGAAGTAGCGGGCCTCGATGACCTGGGCGGTCTCGAAGTCGACCTGGCTGCCCTCGACGGCGGCGGCGAGGATGCGGCGCGGCGCCGGGTAGGGGGCGTTGTTGGTCTGCTTGCGCAGGGTCGCCGGGAAGGCGGGCAGGTTGGCGGCGAACTTCGGGTTGGCGGGGGTGCCGCCGGGGATCCGGTAGCCCGGGGTGTCCCAGGGCTGGCGGGACTCGGGGTTGGCGTCGATGAAGGCGCGGGCCTTGGCCAGCAGGTCCTCCGGCGACTCGGCCACCTCGTGGATGAGGCCGTTCTGCAACGCGCGCGTGGCGTTGTACTGGGTGCCCTGGAGGAGGACCTTCAGCAGCGCGTCGGCGATGCCGAGGAGGCGGACCGTGCGGACGACTCCGCCGCCGCCCGGGAGGAGGCCCAGGGTGACCTCGGGGCAGCCGATCTTGGTGCCGGGGGTGTCGAGGGCGACGCGGTGGTGGCAGGCGAGGGTGAGTTCGAAACCGCCGCCCAGGGCCGCGCCGTTGATGGCGGCGACGACCGGCTTGCCGAGGGTCTCGATGCGGCGCAGGTTGCGCTTGACGGCGAGGCCGCCGTCGAAGAGGTCCTGGGCGGTCTCGGGGGTGACGCGGATGAGGTCGCGCAGGTCGCCGCCGGCGAAGAAGGTCTTCTTGGCGGAGGTGAAGATGATGCCCCGGATCGAGTCCTGTTCGGCCTCCAGGCGGTCGGTGACCGCGGCGAGGGACGCGGCGAAGGCCGCGTTCATGGTGTTGGCCGACTGGTCGGGGTCGTCGAGGACGAGGGTGACGACGCCGGTGTCGTCCTGTTCCCAGCGGATGGTGGTGCGCTCGGTCATGTGAGGGTCTCCGTGAAGTCTCTTGGTTCCGCCGGGGTTTCAGACGCGCTCGACGATGGTGGCGATGCCCATGCCGCCGCCCACGCACAGGGTGGCGAGGCCGTAGCGCTTGTCCTGGCGCTCCAGTTCGTCGACGAGCGAGCCGAGGATCATCGCGCCGGTGGCGCCGAGGGGGTGGCCCAGCGCGATCGCGCCGCCGTTGACGTTGACCTTGTCCAGGGACAGGCCCATGTCCTTCACGAAGCGCAGCACGACCGCCGCGAACGCCTCGTTGATCTCGACCAGGTCGATGTCGTCGATGGTGAGGCCGGCCTTGGCGAGGGCCTTGCGGGTGGCGGGGGCGGGGCCGGTGAGCATGATGGTGGGCTCGGAGCCGGAGACGGCGGCCGAGACGATCCGCGCGCGCGGGGTGAGGCCGTAGCGCTCGCCGATCTCCTTGGTGCCGATGGCGACCAGGGAGGCGCCGTCGACGATGCCGGAGGAGTTGCCCGCGTGGTGGACGTGGTCGATCTTCTCGACCCAGTGGTACTTCTGGAGGGCGACGGCGTCGAAGCCGCCCAGTTCGCCGATGTCGGCGAAGGAGGGCTTGAGCTTGGCGAGCGAGTCGGCGGTGGTGCCGGGGCGCAGGTGCTCGTCGTGGTCGAGGACGACGAGGCCCGCGCGGTCCTTCACGGGGACCACGGAACGGTCGAAGCGGCCTTCCTTCACAGCCGTCGCCGCCCGCTCCTGGGAGAGGGCCGCGTATTCGTCGACGTCCCGCCGGGAGAAGCCCTCGATGGTGGCGATCAGGTCGGCGCCGATGCCCTGCGGCACGAAGTTGACGGCCAGGTTGGTCATCGGGTCGTTGAACCAGGCGCCGCCGTCCGAGGCCATCGGCACCCGGGACATCGACTCGACGCCACCGGCGAGGACGAGGTCCTCGAAGCCCGAACGGACCTTGGCGGCGGCCATGTTGACGGCCTCCAGGCCGGACGCGCAGAAGCGGTTCTCCTGCACGCCGGCGACCGTGTCGGGCAGTCCGGCGGCGATGGCGGCGATCCGCGCGATGTCGGAGCCCTGGTCGCCGACCGGGCCGACGACACCGAGCACGACGTCGTCGATGGCGGCCGGGTCGAGGTCGGGAAAGCGGTCACGGATCTCGTGGATGAGGCCGACGACCAGGTCGATGGGCTTCGTGCCGTGCAGGGCGCCGTTCGCCTTGCCGCGGCCGCGCGGGGTGCGGATCGCGTCGTACACGTACGCTTCGGTGCTCACTGACAAGCCTTTCAACGAGGGTTTTTCAAGAGACGAGGGTTGTCCAGGAGAGGGAGGGTCAGAGCCAGTTCTTGACGGTCTCGACCAGGCGGGCCGGGTCCGGGCCGACGGGGGCGATCTCCAGCATGGTCACGCCCGCCTCGCGGAACGCGGCGATACGGTCACGGACGTAGCCCTCCGGGCCGCACAGGGTTATGAGCTCGCAGAACTCGTCCGGTACGGCCGCCTCGGCCTCCTTCTTGCGGCCGGAGAGGTACAGCTCCTGGATGAGCCGGGCCTCTTTCTCGTAGCCGTAGGCGACGGCGAGGTCGTTGTAGAAGTTCTTGCCGGGCGCGCCCATGCCGCCGACGTACAGGGCGATCCTGGGTCGGACCAGGTCCCGGGCGGCGGCCGCGTCCTCGCCGATGGCGAGCAGGCCGCCGGCGACGATCTTGAGCTCGCCGAGGGCCGGGTCCCGGCGGGCGGCGCCCTCCGCCAGGGGCGTGCCCCAGACCTGGCGGGCCTTCTCGGGGATGAACAGGGTGGGCAGCCAGCCGTCGGCGATCTCGGCGGTCATCCGGACGTTGGCGGGGCCCAGCGAGGCCACGTAGAGCGGGACGTCGGGGCGGACCGGCTTGGTGAGGATCTTCAGGGGCTTGCCGAGGCCGCCGGGGCGGGGCATGTCGGTGATGCCGTGGTGGTCGATGACCTCGCGGCGCAGGATCCGCCGGGTCAGCTCGATCGTCTCGCGGGTACGGCCTAGGGGCTTGTCGTACGCCTTCCCGTGCCAGCCCTCGACCACCTGCGGGCCGGAGGCGCCGAGTCCGATGATCGCGCGGCCGCCGGAGATCGCGTCGAGGCCTGCGGCCGTCTGGGCGATGAGGGCGGGGGTGCGGGAGTAGACGTTGAGGATCGCGGAGCCGATCTTCATCCGTTCGGTGCGGGCGGCCAGGTAGCCCATGATCGTGGGCGAGTCGAAGCCGTAGGCCTCCGCGACCCAGACCGCGTCGAGGCCCGCCGACTCCAGCGCGGCCGCCTGGTCCGCGGCGGCGCGCGGGTCGCCCGCGTAGTCGAGGAAGGTCGAGAGCTCCATCAGGTGGCGTCCTTGTCGTGGTCGTCGGCTTGGTCGTCGGCTTGGTCGTGGTCGTCGGCGTGGCCGTCGAGGAGTGCCGGTATGTCCCAGTCGCGGGCCACCGCGCCGGTGTCGGCGCCGGGCCGGGCGGGAGGGGTGCGCACGGTCGTGGGGGTCGCGGAGAAGCGCGGGGCGGGGGCGGGCTGGGTGATGCCGCCGTGGTCGGTGAAGGTGCCGCGGGCGGCGAGGTGGGGGTGGTGCGGGGCCTCGCGGAGGGAGAGGACGGGGGCCACGCAGGCGTCGGAGCCCTCGAAGACCGCCGTCCACTCGTCCCGGGTGCGAGCCTTGAAGCGGGCGGCGACGCGCTCGCGGAGCTCGCCCCAGCGGGTCCAGTCCTTGCGGGCGTCGGCCAGGTCGTCCAGGCCGCCGAGCAGCCGGAGGAACTCGGCGTAGAACTGGGGTTCCAGGGCGCCGACCGCCATGTGGCCGCCGTCGGCGGTCTCGTAGGTGCCGTAGTACGGGCAGCCGCCGTCCAGCAGGTTGGCCGCGCGCCGGTCCTGCCAGCGGCCCGCGGCCACCATGCCGTGGATCATCGCGGCGAGGTGCGCGGTGCCGTCCACGATGGCGGCGTCCACGACCTGGCCGGTGCCGGTCGCGCGCGCGTGGTGCAGGGCGGCCAGGACGCCGACGACGAGGTAGAGGGAGCCGCCCGCGTAGTCGCCGAGCAGGTTGGCGGGGACGGCCGGGGGCTCGTCAGGGCGGCCGATCATGCCGAGGGTGCCGGTGAGGGCGATGTAGGCGATGTCGTGGCCCGCGCGGTGCGCAAGGGGCCCCTCCTGGCCCCAGCCGGTCATCCGGCCGTAGACCAGGCGGGGGTTGCGGGCGTGGCAGGCCTCGGGGCCGACGCCGAGCCGCTCGGCGACGCCGGGGCGGTAGCCCTCGATCAGGATGTCGGCGCGCGCGGCCAGGTCGAGGACGCGGGCGGGGCCGTCCGGGGACTTCAGGTCGACCAGCACCGAGCGCTTGTTGCGGTTGGTGACGTCGTACGCGGGGTCGACGGCGAGCGCCGGGCCGCCGGGCCGGTCGACGCGGACCACGTCGGCGCCCAGGTCGGCGAGGAGCATGGCGGCGAAGGGGCCGGGGCCGATGCCGGCCAGCTCGACCACGCGCACGCCGGAGAGCGGGCCCTGTCCTGGCGTCCCTGCCGTGGTCATGCCGCCCCCAGTCATGTGACACAACTGATGTAACACCGATGATGCTAAGAACACGTTCCACTGGGCACAAGGGTGGACGAGCAAGCGCTTAGTCAAGATACCCCGTGGGGGTGCGTCCGCACTCCTCACGCTAGCCTCAGCCACCGACAACGGCGCGGGTGGCAGGACCGAGAGGTGTCATGAGCAGGCTGAAGACGACGGACCGTCCCTACGACCTCGTGCTCTTCGGAGCCACCGGCTTCGTCGGCGAGCTCACCGCCGAGTACCTCGCCGCCCACGCGCCGGAAGGCCTGCGCTGGGCCCTCGCGGCCCGGGACGGGCGCAGGCTGGCGGCGCTGCGCGAGCGGCTGCCGGGCGGCGCGGAGGTCGGGGTGCTGCGCGCCGACGCGGCGGAGCCCGCCACGATCCGCGCCCTCGCCGAGCACGCGCGCGTGGTGGCCACGACGGTCGGCCCCTACGGCCGGTACGGCGAGGACCTGGTCGCGGCCTGCGCGGACACCGGCGCCGACTATCTGGACCTGTGCGGCGAGCCGGAGTTCGTGGACCTGATGTACGTCCGGCACGACGCACGCGCGCGTGAGACGGGCGCGCGCCTGGTGCACGCGTGCGGTTTCGACTCGGTCCCGCACGACCTGGGCGCGTACTTCACGGTCCGTCAGCTGCCGGAAGGCGTGCCGCTGGCCGTGGACGGGTTCGTGACCGCCGACGCGGCCTTCTCGGGCGGCACCTTCGCCTCCGCACTGGACCAGTTCGCGCGCCCCCGGCAGATGATCGCCGCCGCGCGGGACCGGGCCCGGCACGAGCCCCGGCTGCTGAGCCGCCGGGCGAGCGCGCCGACGGGTGTCCCGCGCTTCGCGTCCGAGGTCGGCGCCTGGGCGCTGCCGCTGCCCACCATCGACGCCCAGATCGTGCGCCGTTCGGCGAGGGCCCTGGACCGCTACGGCCCCGACTTCCGCTACCGGCACTACGCGGCCGTCAGGCACCTGCCGATGGCGCTCGGCGGGGTCGCGGCCGTCGGCGCGGTCGCCGCGGCCGCCCAGCTGCCGCCGGCCCGGCGCTGGCTGTCGGACCGGCTCAGGCCCGGGGACGGGCCGGACGCGGAGAAGCGGGCCCGCAGCTGGTTCACGGTCCGGTTCGTCGGCGAGGGCGGCGGACGGCGGGTGTTCACGGAGGTCTCGGGCGGGGATCCCGGCTACGGCGAGACGGCCAAGATGTTCGCCGAGGCCGCCCTGTCGCTGGCTTTCGACGACCTGCCGCCGACGGCCGGCCAGGTCACCAGCGCGCAGGCGATGGGCGACGCGCTGACCGAGCGGCTGCGGGCGGCCGGGATCGGGTTCCGGGTGGCTGCAACGTTCTAGGAGGACCCGGGCACCGTCAGGACTGCCACTCCAGCACGGTGTAGAGCATCCCGACGATCCAGGCGAACCCCGCCACCACGGCGAGGAACAGCGCCGCGTTCACGGCGCGCTCGGCGGAGGGGGCGGGGGCGGCCGCGGGCTTGGGTGCACGGTGTGTCGTCATGCGGGCCAGCCTGCCGTCGGACGGTAACAGCGGCATCCGTACTAGTACTCAGAATCGCTACTCAGCCCTGAGCTTCGCGCAGCGCCCTGCGGCACAGCGCGTCCGCGCGGCGGGTGGTCTCCGGCAGGCGGTACTTCGGGGTGAGCGCGAGCGTGTGGGCGCAGGCGTTGTCGAGGCTCACCCGGTGGCCGACGGAGACGAACACCGGTTTCACGGCGGCCTGGGTACGCAGGGCGCGGCCGACCTCCTCGGTGCCGGCGAGGAGCGGCGCGTGGCTGCCGCGTGGGGTGTCCGGGTCGTCGTACGCGAAGGTGAAGGGGTTCTTGGCGACGCCGACGGTGGGCAGGCCGGTGAGGACGCCCAGGTGGCTGGCGAGGCCGAAGCGGCGCGGGTGGGCGAGGCCGTAGCCGTCGCAGACGACCAGGCCCGGCGGGCAGGGCAGGGCGTCGAGGGCGGCCCGTACGGTCGGGATCTCGCGGAAGGCGAGCAGTCCCGGCACGTACGGGAAGGACACCCGGCCGACGGCGGTCGCCTCGGCGACGACCTCCAGCGTGGCCGCGTCCAGGACGACGGCCGCGGCGGCCACCAGGTCGCGCTCGTCGTCGTAGGCCACGTCGACGCCGGTGACATGCCCGGTGCCGGGCGCCGGGCCCGGCTCGTCGAGGACCACCCGCCCCCGCAGCTCGTCCTGCACGGCCAGGGCCGCTTCCTCGGTCGCGGGCCAGCCCGCGGGCACACGTACGGTCGTCGTCATCGTGGGCACGAGCGTACGGCGCCGCACGCGCGCGTGCGGTGGGCGGGTGAGCTCTACCTGCGTCCAGGGCGCGTTGCGACTCGGCCTTGTTCATGTCCGAACGGCCCTCGATGGCACGCCGCCCGGCCTCCTCGTAGAGCTGGTCGTGTGCCCACGCTTCAGTTCTCCAGGCGTGCCGCCCGCCCCTGCTCGCCGGCCGCCCAGCAGCTGAGGTCCGGTGTGCAGGTCACCGTGTCGTACGAGCCGGTGTCCAGGGGCCGCCAGGTGCGGCCGCCGTCGGTGGTCAGGTCGGTGCCGGTGGGACCGACGGCGAGGGCCGTGGTGCGGCTGTGCGGGAGCCAGGCGGCACCGGAGCGGTAGGCGGGCGGCGGGGTCGCGGCGGGCCGCCAGCTGCGGCCGCCGTCCGGGGTGACCGCCGCCGCCTGCGGTGAGGCCTGGTCGGCGCGGTAGTCACCGCCGACCGCGAGGCCGTGGGTGCGGTCGCGGAAGGCGAGGGCGAAGACACCCTTGGCCGGATCGCCCGCCGGGACGGGTGTGTCGGCGGCGGTCCAGGTGAGGCCGCGGTCGGTGGAGTGCAGCACGCGCGCGTGGGCGCCGCCGCCAGTGGCCAGCCAGGCGTCCTTGGACCCGGAGGTGACCAGGCACTGGCCGCTCGCCGCGAAGCCCGCCTCGCCGTCCAGGGCGGCCGGCATGCCGTCGTCCGGCAGCACGCGCCACGAACGGCCGCCGTCGCTCGTCGACAGGATGCGGAACTCCCCGTCGACCGGGTCGCTCATGGCGAGGCCGTGGCGGCGGTCGAAGAAGGCCATGCAGTCGTAGAAGGCGGCGGGGTCGGTGTTGCGGAAGGACTCCGTCCAGGTCCGGCCGCCGTCGTCGGTGCGGTAGACCCGGGACGCCTCGCCCTCGCCGATGGCCAGGACCACCGCGCGGCGCGCGTCGAACGCCTCGACGTCCCGGAACTGGAGGTCGCCCGCGCCCGGCGGGGAGACGTTGCGCCAGCTCGTCCCGCCGTCCGTGGTGCGCAGCACGGTGCCGGCGGTACCGGCCAGCCAGGCGGTGTTCCGGTCGACGGCGGCCAGGCCCCGGAACCGCACGTCCGGGGTGCCGGTGTCCTTGAGCGCCCAGTGCGGTGCCCGCGTCGTGGCCTGTGCGGATGCGGAACCGGCGGCCAGCGCGGCCAGCGCCGCCGTGCACGCCACCCCCACCGCGACCACTCGGCCGGTACGTCGGGCTCGTCCTGTGCGTCGCGTGCTCCCCAAGCGCCTCATGGCGCGCGAAGCTAGCCGACCGTCACGGCGCCGTCCAGAGGACCTGGCAGTCCCTCGTGGCAGGTAAGCCCCGGGTGTGAATGAGGCCGGTGACGGAGGTCACTCGCGTTTCGCGTGCACGGATCGGCCGCTTCCGTCGTCTCTTCCAGTGCCAGGTCTCACACGCCCGGAAGTTCGTACAGCCGTCACGAGGGAGCAAGGCGTTGTCCACCGTCATCGAGCAGCCCGTAGAGGCCCGCCTGGTCGCCGCGTCACCGCGCATGCCGAGCATTCCCGCCACCCTGTGCTACGACCGCGAGGACCCCTTCGCCGTGCGTATGACCTTCCCGGCCCCGGCCACCCTGGAGGGGGTCGACGTCTGCTGGACCTTCTCCCGTGAGCTGCTGGCGGCCGGGCTGCACGCCCCCGAGGGCAACGGGGACGTCCGGGTACGGCCCTACGGCTACGACCGGACCGTGCTGGAGTTCCACGCCCCCGAGGGCACCGCCGTCGTCCATGTGCGCACGGGCGAGATACGGCGGTTCCTGGAGGCGACCGGCGACCTGGTCCCCACCGGTCTCGAACACCTCCAGCTGGACCTGGACCACGACCTGGCCGAGCTGATGCGGGACGCCTGCTGAGTCAGCTCTCCCGCGCCAGCAGGGTGTTGAGCTCGCCGTAGCCGAGCCCGCCCGCCAGCGCCCCGTACGTTCCCGCGTCCAGCAGCTCCCGCGCGGCGCAGCGGACGGACGCGTGCGCGGCCTCGGCCAGGCCGGAACCGGCGCTCACCCGGGCCACACCGAGGGCGGCCAGTTCGGCGACGGCCGGCGCGCCCGGGCCCACCAGCACGTTCAGCGGCCCGTCGACACCCTCGACGAGCGCCTTGACCGTCTCCGGATCGACCACCCCGGGGACGAAGATCCCGTCGGCGCCCGCGGCCCGGAAGGCGGCGGCCCGCTCCAGGGTGGCGTCCACTCCCCCGGCGGCACGCAGAATGGTGTCGATCCGGGCGTTCACGAACAACGGCACGCCCTCCGCGTCCGCGGCCGCACGCGCGGCCGCAATACGCTCGGCCTGCCCCGCGACCGACCGCAGCGGCCCGCTCTCCTCCTCGCCGTACAGGGCGTCCTCGATGTTGACGCCCACCGCGCCCGCCGCGAGCACCGCCCGGACGGTGTCGGCGACACCCGCCGGATCCTCGGCGTACCCGCTCTCGATGTCGGCGCTGACCGGAACCCGCACCGTGGCGACGATGCGCCCCACGGCCTCCAGCGCCCGGTCCCGGTCCAGCCGGTCGCCGTCGACGGCGCCGAGGGCCCAGGCGAGCCCGGCGCTGGTGGTCGCCACCGCGGCGGCGCCCGCGTCCTCCGCGAGCCGGGCGCTGACCGCGTCCCAGGCGTTCGGGAGGACGAGCGGCCGCCCCGGGACGTGCAGGGCGTGGAAGGCGAGGGCGTGGTCCCGGAGGGTGCTCTGGTTCTTCGTCATGCGGACGACCCAACCACCCTGTGCCGGGCGGAGGCTGGCAGGAATCCGACATGCATGTGGAGCCCGGACGGGCTCGCGTCCAATGCGTTGACGCCTCGGTTTAATGCGTTGACGCCTCGTCGAGCCCGCTCGTACGGTGTAGACGTCCTGTTGCCGTCGATTGGAGAAGGACGTTGCTCGTCTGAGGTCCTGAGACACCGCATCACACCCGTGAGGTGTGTCTGTGGCGTTCGACCTCGGCGTGTGAGCCGTCCTCCCGGCGCAGGATCTCTCCCTGGCCCTCTCGGCTTCTGCCTCGCGGTGTCTCGACACGCGTTTGCCCCCGACACCGCAAGCAACCGCGAGGCGCCCATGTCTGCATCCGTCACCGTCACGTCCCTGTCCTTCGCCTGGCCCGACGGCTCCCCCGTCTTCGACTGCCTGGACATCTCCTTCGGCCCCGGCCGCACCGGCCTGGTCGGCGTCAACGGATCAGGGAAATCAACACTTCTGAAGCTCGTCGCCGGTGAGCTCACCCCGTCCGACGGCACCCTGAAGGTGGCCGGCGAGGTCGGACACCTGCCGCAGAACGTCACGCTCGACACCGCGCTGCGCGTCGACGAGGCGCTCGGCATCGCCGCCCGGCGGGCCGCGCTGCACGCCATCGAGGCGGGTGACGTGTCCGAGGCGCACTTCGAGACGGTCGGCGACGACTGGGACGTCGAGGAGCGCGCCCTGGTCACCCTCGGCGAACTCGGCCTCGGCCACATCGGCCTGGACCGGACCGTCGGCGAACTGTCCGGCGGCGAGTCGGTGCTGCTGCGGCTGGCCGCGCTGCTCCTGCGGCGCCCGGACGTGCTGCTGCTCGACGAGCCCACCAACAACCTCGACCTGTACGCCCGCAAGCGGCTGTACGCGGCCGTCGCGTCCTGGCCGGGCGTGCTGATCGTGGTCAGCCACGACCGCGAACTCCTCGACCTGGTCGACCAGATCGCCGACCTGCGCACCGGGGAGGTCACCTGGTACGGCGGCAACTTCTCGGCGTACGAGGAGGCGCTCGCGATCGAACAGGAGGCGGCCGAGCGCATGGTGCGGGTCGCCGAGGCCGATGTCCGCAAGCAGAAGCGCGAACTGTCCGACGCCCAGGTCAAACTGGCCCGCCGCAAGCGGTACGGGCAGAAGATGTTCGAGCAGAAGCGTGAGCCGAAGATCGTCATGGGGGCGCGCAAACGCGCGGCACAGGAGTCCGCGGGCAAGCACCGCATCATGCACGAGGAGCGGCTCAGCGAGGCGAAGGAGCGGCTGGACGAGGCGGTGGAGGCGGTACGGGACGACGACGAGATCCGCGTCGAGCTGCCGTACACGGCCGTACCGCCGGGCCGGAACGTGCTGACGCTGGAGAACCTGGAACTCGCGCACGGCTCGCGGGTGAAGGGGATCCTCGATCTGCGCGGGCCCGAGCGGATCGCGCTGATCGGGCGCAACGGCGCGGGCAAGACGACGCTGCTGCGGACGATCGCCGGGGAGCTGGCGCCGGTCTCGGGCGAGGCGCACGCGCACGTGCCGCTGCGTTTCCTGCCGCAGCGGCTGGACGTTCTCGACGACGAGCTGACCGTCGCCGAGAACGTGGCCCGGTTCGCGCCGGACGCCGGCAACAACCGGATCCGGGCGCGGCTGGCCCGCTTCCTGTTCCGGGGCGCCCGGGCCGACCAGAGGGCGGGGACGCTCTCCGGCGGCGAACGCTTCCGGGCGGCGCTGGCCGCGCTGCTGCTGGCCGAGCCGGCGCCGCAGCTGCTGATGCTGGACGAGCCGACCAACAACCTCGACATGGCGAGCGTCCGGCAGCTCACCACGGCCCTGGAGGCGTACGCGGGCGCCCTGATCGTGGCCAGTCACGACCTGCCGTTCCTGGAGTCGATCGGGGTCACGCGGTGGCTGCTGATGGCGGACGGGGAGCTGACGGCCACGTCACCGGAGGAGGTGGCGCGTCTCGGGGAGGGCACAGCCTGACAACGGGGGGTTTTGTCGACACGGACCTGCCCTGCATGATGGCGGTCCGGCGCCCCGCAATGGGCGCCGGACCGAACCCCGACCCCGGAGACCCGTCGTGCCCAGCAAGAAGGCCCTCATCCGCCGCCCCAGCCCGCGCCTCGCCGAAGGCCTGGTGACGCACATCGAGCGGGAGAAGGTCGACGTCGAGCTCGCCCAGGAGCAGTGGGAGGCGTACGCGGAGACGCTGCGCGCGCACGGCTGGGAGACCGTCGAGGTGGACGCGGAGGACGACTGCCCGGACTCGGTGTTCGTCGAGGACACGGTCGTCATGTACAAGAACGTGGCGCTGATCACCCGGCCCGGTGCCGAGTCCCGGCGCGAGGAGACGGCCGGCGTCGAGGAGGCGGTGGCCCGCCTGGGCTGCTCGGTGAACTGGATCTGGGAACCCGGCACCCTGGACGGCGGTGACGTTCTCAAGGTCGGCGACACCGTCTATGTCGGCCGCGGCGGGCGGACCAACGCGGCCGGGGTGCAGCAGCTGCGGGCCGCGTTCGAGCCGCTGGGCGCGCGCGTGGTCGCCGTACCGGTGAGCAAGGTGCTGCATCTGAAGTCGGCGGTGACCGCACTGCCCGACGGAACGATTCTGGGGCACATCCCCAACGTGGACCGGCCCTCGCTGTTCCCGGGCTTCCTGGCGGTGCCGGAGGACGCGGGTGCCCATGTGGTGCTGCTCGGCGGCGGCAAGCTGCTGATGTCGGCGAGCGCCCCCAAGACGGCGGAGCTGCTGACCGATCTCGGCCACGAGGTGATCACGGTGGACATCTCCGAGTTCGAGAAACTGGAGGGATGTGTGACGTGCCTCTCGGTGCGACTGCGGGAGCTGTACGCCTGACAAGTGATCGTTTCACCTCTTCAGCCCCGGGACCTGCGGGTCCCGAGGCTGGTTGGCATGTCCCGATTCGCCATGTACACCGGGCCTGATCAGCAGTCTTTACAGCGCGCTTAACCTACGGCTTCGTAACCTACGGTTTCGTAGCCTACGATCGCGTAGGTTCCGGCACCGCTCGCCGGTCTTCTCCTGTTCATCCGCTCTTGTTCGACGTCCCCATGGAGTTCTCGTGACGATCACTTCTCCCCATCTCGGCAGCTCGTCCGCCTGGACCGACGCGCGGCTGCTGTACGCCCTGGAGGAAGTGGTCGAGAAGGAGCTGAACCGCCATCTGACGGTCGCCAAGGACTGGATGCCGCACGAGTACGTGCCGTGGACGGACGCCCGTAACTTCCCCGGTTTCTTCGAGGACGGCCAGGCCTGGGAGAAGGAGCAGTCCAAGGTCACCGAGATCGGCCGGATCGCCCTGGTGGTGAACCTGCTCACCGAGGACAACCTGCCCAGCTACCACCACGAGATCGCCTCGCTGTTCGGCCGGGACGGCGCCTGGGGCACCTGGGTGCACCGCTGGACCGCCGAGGAGGGCCGGCACGGCATCGTGATGCGCGACTACCTGCTCGCCTCGCGCGCGGTGGACCCGGACAAGCTGGAGCAGTTCCGGATGTCGCACATGAGCGAGGGCTTCGAGTCGGACAACCGGCACTCGATGCTGCACTCGATCGCCTACGTCGCCTTCCAGGAGCTCGCGACCCGCATCTCGCACCGCAACACCGGCCACCAGTCCGGCGACCCGGTCTGCGACCGCATGCTGGCCCGCATCGCGACCGACGAGAACCTGCACATGGTCTTCTACCGCAACCTCCTGAAGTCGGCGTTCGAGCTGGCCCCCGACCTGACCATGCAGGCGGTGCGGGACGTCGTGGTCGACTTCCGCATGCCCGGCCACGGCATCCCCGGCTTCGAGCGCGCCGCCGCCCAGATGGCGATCGGCGAGGTCTACAACCTGCGTATCCACCACGACGACGTGCTCCAGCCGGTGCTGCGCCACCTCAAGGTCCTGGAGATCGACGGCCTCGGCCCGGAGGGCCTGCAGGCGCAGGAGGAACTCGGCCTGTTCATGGGCGGGCTGAACGCGGAGGCCTCGAAGTTCGACGAGAAGCTGGCCGCGCGCAAGGCACGGATGGCGGCGCGCGCCGGCGCGTGACACCACGACGGACGGGCGCCCGGATTTCCCGGTGCGCTCTGTCGGTGGCCTGCGGCATCATGCGCGCATGCTTGCTGACACCACCTCCGGCCGGGCGGTCGGCTTCCTGCTGGACCTGATCGACTCCGCGGACGCCGACCGGGTACGCGCGCGTGTCGGGCTGCCCCGGCCGGCGCCGGAGGACCTCCGGGAGGCCAGGCGCCGGATCCCCTGGGGGCTGCCGGCGCTGCCGTCATCCGTGGTGCTGTGGATGCTCCAGGAGGACGACCCGGATCTCAACACCGTCGTCTGGCGGCTGCTCACCGACCGGGACACGGGGCTGCGGCGGGCCATCCTGGACGGCGTGCCCTTCGCCCCGGGGCGATTGCTCGCGGTGGAGGTCGACCCGGTCCTGCGCGACGACTACAAGGCGCCGCCGGTCTCGGAGCGGGTCGCCCGCCTCGGACTGGTGCCGGCCCTGCGCGAGTCGGACTCCATGGCCGCCGCGCGGGAGGCCACCTCCATGGTCTACCGGCGTGAGCACTGGCTGACGGTCGCCGAGGCGGACCGTGAGAACTCCCTGCCCGGCTACGTCCGCTGGGCTCTGTCCGTCCGCCCGGACTGCCCGCCCTCGCTGCGCGCCCAGTTCGGCACACATCGCAAGTTCGATTTCCGCGTCCGCCAGGCGGGGATCCTGGACGGGCCCGCCCTGTACGCGCTGGACCACGGACCGGCCCTGGACGTGCTGAAGGTGCTCTCCCTGGGGCACGTGATGTTCCCGCGCCGCGCCGCCGAGGCCGAGGACGCGCTGCGCCCGCTGGTCCGGGACCATCTGGGCGACCGCGAGGAGGCCTGGGCGGTGCTGGCCCAGCTCCTCGACAGCTTCCACGGCACGACCGGGGAGCTCGTCATGACCGCGGGGGCCATCGCCTAGGTCGCCATCCGCTGCTTGTACCGGTCCGGATAGCGTTCGGTGAACTTCACCGCCCAGACCAGCAGGGCGATGGGGATGACCCAGTTGAACCAGTCGCTGCCCGCGGGGATCAGGATGGCCAGCCAGGTGGACAGGGCCATCAGCGCGAAGACCGCTCCCCAGGCCGCGGTCAGCACCTTGTTGACGTGCTTGAAGACGGCCGAGTCCCAGTACTCGCGCGGCACCGAGTGACGGGCGTACTCCGCGGTGAAGGGGTCGGACGGCAGGGAGCCGAGCGCCACTACGGCCACGACCGCGCTGGAGATGACCTGGGCGTACGTCTCCAGCCAGATCAGCTCGTGGCGTTCGAGGGCGAGGGCGAGGACGCAGAGCACGGCGAAGAACACGATGGCGACCATGTCCAGGAGGAAGAAGCGGCCCCGGAGCATGTCCTTGCCGGAGAGCACGGCGGCGGCGATCAGCGCGGCCAGTGCCGCGTACTCCCAGGTGCTGGGGCTGGCCACGACGCCGAAGATGATCCACGGGGCGAAGGAGAGGAACACGCTCCCGGCGCCTACGGGCTTCTCGGCCCGGGTCCGGGTGGCGGGCCGGTGTTCGGTGTGTCCCACGGGAACTCCTCCCATCGCCACGTCGCTCTCCTACCAGCGTGCCGCGCGGGCGGGCCGCCCGCATGCCTGCCGGTGTGCGACCCGGCCGCACGGTTCCTGGCATGGGAAGGGCGGGCGACCCGGGCGCCGGGACGGTCCCGGTGCCCGAGGAGCCCGCATCCGGTGCCGGGAGCGGCCGTGCCCCTCCGGCCGGGCAGGACCTCCTCGCCGGCCCCCGCGTAGACGGACGCCGGATCGTGCCGGTCGGCATCGGCCGGGCCGGCTGCCGGGCACCGCGCACGCCGACGGTCGAGCACCGGATCGCCGCCGCCGTCACCGACCCGGGCGTCCCTGCGGAAACTCTTCTCGGAAGCTCTCTCCGGAAGTTCTTCGAGGGGGGCGGGGCGGCCGGATTCGAACCGGCGTGTTCTGGTTCTGGAGACCGGTGCGCCTGCCTCTGCGCTACGGCCCCGCCCTTGCGGCAGATCGTAATGCCTTGGCCCGTTGTCAGTGCCGGCTGGTACCAATGGAGCACTGGGGGAACCGCGGCACGGGGGACGGCACATGGCGTACGGAGAGCGGGGGCGGTCACGCCCTCTCGTGGTCGACCTGGCCGACCGCAGGGCACTGGAGGCCTACCGCCCGGCGGATCCGGAGGTCGTGGCTCAGGCGCGGCGGCTGAAGGAGGCCGCGCTGCTGGACTTCGGGCTGACGGAGTCGGCGGTCGCCTCGTGGCTGTACTCGAAGTGCCCGCACCAGATCCCGACGACGGCGGTGGACACGGCGGCTGTGGTCGCCTCGGGCGACGGCACCTGTCTGCTGCTCTACAACCCGGACTTCTTCGTCGCACTGGGCCTGGACGGCGTGAAGTTCGTGCTGTTCCACGAGGCCCGGCATCTGGTGCACCGGCATCTCCTGGCCGATCCCGAGCTGCGCGAGGACCCGGTGTTCACGCTCGCCGCCGAGGTCGCCATCAACCACGTGGCCCTGGTCCGCCTCGGCCGCGCGGAGCTGCCCCTGCTGGACGGCCGGCCCACGGGCGTCGACCCGCGCACGGTGTACGACGCCTACCGCGAGGACCTGACGGCCCACGGCCTGGAGCCCCTCGCGTACGAGGAGTTCATCGAGACCGACATGCGGATCTACGGCGAGCTGAAGCGCATGTGCGATCCGCCGGTGCCGCCGCCGCTGTGCCCGCACCTGGTGGCCGGCCTGGTCCCCGCCGACCAGGAGACCGTGGCCGCGGTGACGTCGTCGGCGCTGCTCAACGCCCTGCTGGCGGCCCGGCGCGGCCACGCGGGCGCCGAGCGCGAGCTGCTCGATCTCATGAACCGTACGGAGGAGGGTTCGGCGCGGGCCGCGAAGCTCTGGGGGAAGCTGGGCGCGGGCATGCTGCGCGGCGAGACCGTCCGCACCCGGACCGTCGACTGGTGGCAGCGCTGGCTGGTCGACGTCCTGGGCTCCCGGCTGCGCGACGGCGAGCGGCTGGTGTACCCGAAGAAGCGCGGCGCGCTGCTCGCGGCCCTCGGCCAGGACCCGATGCTCGCCCGGCGCGGCCCGGTGCGCGACAAGGTGCTGGTCATCGCCTACGACACCTCGGGCTCGATGCCGGACCGAGTGGTCGACTGGCTCACCGGGCTCGTCGGCCGGATCGACGGGGTGACGGCGCACTGGATGTCCTTCGACGCCGTGGTGATGCCGTTCCGGCCCGGGGAGAGGGTGTACGGCGGGGGCGGCACCAGCTTCCAGGTGGTCGCGGACTACGTGGAGGGCCGTACCGAAGTGGCGGGCCGGCGCTGCGAGGTGAACCCGGACGCGGTCGTCGTCCTCACCGACGGACACGCGCCGCCGATCACCCCGGCCGAGCCGGAGAAATGGATCTGGCTGATCACAGAGGGCGGCAGCGACTGGCCCGAGACGCACACACCCGCGATGGACTGCCATCGCGTCACCACGGGATCACGGTAGATGACCACAGAGACGCAGAAGGCACAGAAGACACAGCAGCCGACCACGTCCCGTCTGGAGTCCTTCATCGACGCGATGATCGACATGGGGCAGACGGGACAGGTTTTCGGCGAGCACGGCATCGGCAAGACGGCGACGTTCTTCTCGCACCTCGCCCGCGCGCACCCGGACACCACGCTGGTGTACGTGCCGGCGGCGAACCTGACCCCGGACGACCTGCTGGTCAACGCGCCGGTCCGGGACCCGCACACGGGCGAACTGGTGCTGCGCCAGCTGGTGATGAGCCAGCTCAAGCCGGGCCGGCCGTTCGTGCTGCTGATCGACGACTCGCTGCAGGCGGGCGACACGATCCAGTCGCAGCTGATGCAGATCGCCTGCAACTGGTCGCTGGGAGAGCACGATCTGCGTGCCCTGGGCTGCGTCGGCGTGTTCCTCACCGACAACGAGTCGCTGTCGGAGACCTCGGCACGCCGTGGTGACCTGGCGCTCCTGGACCGCATGGTGACGATGCGGATCACGGCGAACGACACCTCGTGGCGCCGGCACCTCGCGGCCGAGTACCGCCCTTGGGACCTGCGTGAGGTGTTCTCCCTGTGGGCGTCCCTCTCCCCCGCGCTGCGCGAACTGCTCTCGCCGCGCACCCTCGACCATGTGCTGGCCAACGCGCGCGAGGGCTTCCCGCTGCGCTGGGGCCTGCCGATGGTCGACGGCGAGCGGCTGCGGCTGGCCGAGCCGGGCCCGGACGGACGGCCGGGGCAGAACCGCACGGCCGAGATCCTCGACCGGATCGCCGCGAGCGTGGGCGTGGCCAACCCGGCGACGGTCGCGGACCCGGTGCGGCAGGTGGTGCGGGCGGCGCTGCGCAACCGCTGGACGGTGCTGCTCCAGGGGCCGCCGGGCTGCGGCAAGACGGAGCTGGTCCGGGAGACCCTGCGCGAGGGGCTGGGCCGGGACGCCCTGTACTTCTCGCTGCCGGTGACGAACGTCGAGGACCTGTGCGCGCCGGTGCCGTCCCCGGACGGCACGCTCGACAACCTCCTCGCCGCGCCCTTCACGGGTCCGGAGCCCAAGGCGATCGTGTGGGACGAGTACAACCGGCCCAAGGACCGGGCCGCGTTCGCCAAGCTGATGGAGGTCACCCAGGAGTGGTCGCTGGCGGGACGGCGGATCGAGAACCTGCGGGCCCAGATAGCCGTGCAGAATCCGCCGTACCACCTGGGCCGCAAGCTGCTGGTGTCGCGGAACAACATCGCCCAGGCGACCAGGTTCACGGCGTCGCTTCAGGTCGAGCCCGAGGACATCCCGGCCAACGAGTGGCTGCTCGCGCGGTACGGCCGGGACGCCGAGACCGTTCTGGAGTGGTGGAAGCACGACATCGACGACGAGGGCCGGGCCTGGATCACCAAGCGGACCCTGGAGCGGCTGGTCAAACTGCACCGCAAGGGGCTGCCGCTGGAGATGGGCACGGTCTACCTCGGCGACGGCGAGTACGCACCGGTGCCGCTGACGGCCCTCATCGACCGTTTCAAGGGCCGCCCGGTCACCGGGCTGCGCGAGCTGACCCGGGACGTCGACGCCTGGGAGTCCCGGTTGCGCAGGGCCGCCGCGCACTCCGACGAGGGCGGTGACGACAGCGACGTGGTGCACCAGATCCTCGCCAACGCGGAGCTGTCCCAGCTGAAGAGAGACCGGGCGGCGGTGGGCCGCCTGGTGGCGCTGCTCCCGGCCAAACTGCGCGCGACCTACCTGGTGGGGACGTCCGAGCGGCAGCAGCGGTTCTGGATGGAGGTCTTCACGGAGCTGCGGCGGAGCTGACGGTCAGGCCTCCGGCGGCGCGGTCCGGTGGACGCTGCGTACGGCGGCCACGTCGGCCGGGACCGCGGGTGCCGGGATATGGGCGCTGAGGTCGTCCAGGCGGCGCTTGACGCTCGCGGCGATGCCGGCACCGAGGCGGTAGCGGGTGGCCGTGCCGGCGTGCACCGCGTGGTCGAGGAGGCGGTGGGCCTCGCGGCTGCGCATCCCGGTGTGGGTCAGCACCAGGTGGGCGAGGCGGTGCCCGGAGCCGGACAGGGCCCGGCCGATCGTGTCGGCGGCGGCCAGGTCGATCTCGTTGTCGCCCGCCGCGAGCACGGCCGCCGCGCGTACCCGCCCCAGGTCGAGCAGGGTCACCCCGGCGGGGGGCGCCCCCCCCCCCCCGCGGGCGGGGGGCCGCGGGCCCCTGCCCCTGCTGGCCGGCCCGGGGCCGGGGGGGCGCCCCCCCCCGGCCCCCGCCCCGGCGGCGGC